>CAYFMZ010000122.1:1785-5439 GCA_964344275.1 uncultured Proteiniphilum sp. | reverse complement strand
ACTGTGAACCGCGTGTGTGTGACGTACTGTGAACCGCGTGTGTGACGCTCTATGAACTGTGGATGAACTGTGGATGAACCTTGTATGAACCGTAGAGGGAGATAAAAAGGTGGATAGATTGAAAAAAAGGGGCAATCCTTTAACGGGTGCCCCTTCCAGACAGTGTTTTATTTTCTTTTGCTCCCGAACGAGTGTAATTAATTCTTTTTCGTGGAAGCGATTACCCCCCTGAAATAGCCAATCGATTCGGCAATCCCTAAGAACGGGTCTTTCATGTTGCGCTCGTGCTCCAGGCTGCATACCCCTTCGTATCCCACCTCGCGAAGCATGTTCACGAAAGCCGGAATATCGATGATCCCGCGGCCAATCTCCACGGAGTAACCCGCCTTCGTGTCGCCCGTAACATCTTTAATGTGTACATCAAATACCCGGGAGTGGTATTTTTTCAAGTCCTCCACCGGGTCCTTACCATTGCGGGTGTCGTGTCCTATATCCAAGCACATCCCGATACGGGGATCCAGGTGCTTCACGTTTTCCCACACATCGTCGGCATCGGGAAAAAGTTCGATATCCGGCCCGTGCAGGTGTATGGCGTAATGAAAATCGTACTCTTTTACCTTCTTATCCACGTAGGGCAGCAATTCATAATTGGGCACTCCCACGATCAATTTTACCCCCACGCGTTTCGCGTAGGCAAACGCGTCATCGACCTCCTTTTCCGAGCGCATGTAGATGGGGCCCACGGCGTACCCGGTGACGCCCTTGCTTTTTAGTTTCGCGTGGAAATCGGCTATTTCCTGGTCGGTACTGCTAAAGGGGAGGTGAAAATCTTTGATGCACAGATATTTTACATCGCACCGCTCCATGATTTCCAATGTTTTGTCTAAGTCGAAGTGGACAAACGTGTAGCCGGCCATGCCCACGTTGAACTTTTCGAACGTGTCGGGTGCCGGTTGTGGATCGGGCCGATCTTGAGCCACGATGGTGAGGGATACCAATAATCCCGCGAGAATAAGTGTTTTCTTCATTTTATTTTAATTTACGTGTACGTCCACAAAGGTAATTAATTTTGGTTATTTTACCTCCCCAACATTGGGTGAAATAGTTTAGTGATGTTATCTTTGTGATATAAACACCTTATGATGAAGTTGCCCCTTGATTTTATTGGATCTGCTGAGACTTTTCTGGTAGATGAGATAGGCCCTTTCTTGGACGCCCTTTCGAACGATCCCACGGTAAGCCTTCGGTTGAACCCCTTGAAAATGGGATCTGATCCCGCGTTCTTGATACCGGCTGATCCCGTGCCGTGGTCCCACTGGGGCTATTACCTGAAGGAGCGGCCCCCTTTCACGTTCGATCCCCTCCTGCATGCCGGCTACTATTACGTGCAAGAAGCCTCCTCGATGTTCGTGGAGCACGTGGCGCGTGAGCGGGTGCTCCAACCGGCGGTATGCCTCGACCTGTGCGCTGCCCCCGGCGGGAAATCGCTCTCCCTGCTTTCGGCCCTTCCCGAGGGAAGCCTCTTGGTGAGCAACGAGGTGGTACGACAACGGGCGAACGTGCTATCTGAAACGATCATTAAAAGCGGGAATTCCCACGTGATGGTCACGAATAACGAAGCGAGTGATTTCGGCCGGCTCTCCTGTTTTTTCGACGTCATTCTGGTCGATGCCCCCTGTTCGGGGGAGGGAATGTTTCGGAAAGATCCGGTCGCGATCGAGGAGTGGTCGCCCGACAACGTGAAAATGTGTGCCCAACGGCAGCGGAACATCCTTGACGACATATGGCCCGCGCTCAAGCCGGGAGGACTGCTCATCTACAGCACCTGTACCTACAACGTCGCCGAAAACGAAGAGGTGGTACTTCAGTTGGTCCGTTCTACCGGTGCTCGACCCTTGGAGGTGAAAATCGACCCCGATTGGGGAATTTCAAGCTCGTTCAACGACCGGGTGCCCGGTTACCGCTTCTTCCCCCATCGAACACGAGGCGAGGGATTATCGCTTTTTATCCTCCAGAAACCGGAGGACGAAGCCGCTTCCCCGTCAAGCTCCTTTAAACGAAAGAAAAATGATAAGAAGTTTAACCCGTTCCTCCGCGATGCGTCTCCCTACACGCCCTACCTTAGGCGTCCCCACGCGTTTCGTTTCGTGGAGAGGGGGAATCGCGTCATCGCCCTCCCCACGCTTCATGCCGATACCTTAGTATCACTGGACGAGGCATTAAAAACCGTCTCCATGGGCGTCGAGGTGGGCGAGATGAAGGGAAGGGACTTTATTCCCGCTCACGCGTTGGCCATGAGCGGGGAGCTAAACCGCTCGGCATTTCCATCCTATCCCGTCGCGTACGAGCAGGCCATTGCTTACCTACGAAAAGAAGCGCTCACTCTCGCGGATGCCCCCAAGGGTTTTCTACTACTTACTTACAACAACGTGCCGTTGGGATTCGTGAAAAACTTGGGCAGCCGGGCAAACAACCTCTATCCCGGTGAGTGGCGCGTGCGTAGCGGCCACCTGCCCAAAGAAGCACCCCGGGTTATTCGTCCCTTTTAATTGACATGTATAAATAGAATCAGCCCATGCTCCATTTCCCACGACAGTTTTTTGCCTACTTTTTCGTTAGCCTCGCTATCTTGATGTGCTTCTTGACGCTCTTTTTATCGGACCGGTTGGTAAAGGAGTTGGCACGGGAAGAGCAGGAAAAGATGGAGGTATGGGCGTTGGCTACCGAAACGTTGGCCTCGGAGTCGAGCCCTATGGCTGATGAGATGGATGTGACGCTGATCTTGAGAATTCTCGAGGGAAACCGGACTATCCCCTTGATCCTCTTCGATGCCGACACGGGGGAGAGGATGGCGCATAATATGAAAGTGCCGGAGAAGGACAGTGAATCCTTCTTGGAGAAAAAAATGTACGCGTTCGGGCAGAAGCACGATCCCATTGTTCTGCACGAGATGAACCAGCTTCTTTATTACGACGACTCCCGCCTATTGAGGCAGCTGCAGTTGTATCCTTTCCTGCAGCTGGTAATAATCTCACTCTTTATCGGGCTTGCCTTTTTGGCATTGAACCGATCGAGGCGCGCGGAGCAGAACCGGGTATGGGTGGGCCTGTCGAAAGAGACCGCTCATCAGTTAGGTACGCCCATCTCGTCGCTGATGGCTTGGTCGGAATACCTGAAGTTAAAGCAGGTCGATCGCGACATGTTATCCGAGATAGATAAAGATATTGCGCGTCTGCAGATGATCGCGGAGCGATTTTCCAAGATAGGATCGGCGACGGATTTAGACGCGGTAGACCTTCACGAAGCGTTGGAGCGTTCGTTGAATTACATGAAAAAGCGTGTGTCTCGAGAGGTGGAATTCAGGGTAGAGTGTCCCGCTCAGCCGGTGCAAGTGAAACTGAACGAGCCACTGTTTAACTGGGTGATCGAAAACCTGGTGAAAAACGGCGTGGATGCCATGCAGGGAAAGGGAGCCATCGTTTTCGTGATTTCGGAAAAAGGGCGGCACGTGTATCTTGATATATCCGACACGGGGAAGGGGATGCCGCGATCGATGTTTAACACCGTATTTCAACCCGGTTATACCACCAAAGAGAGAGGGTGGGGATTGGGGTTATCGCTCGTGAAGCGGATCGTGGAGAAGAACCACGAAGG
>CAYFMZ010000122.1:0-1685 GCA_964344275.1 uncultured Proteiniphilum sp. | reverse complement strand
TCCCCTTTAAGTACTTCGCTCTGCGCGAAATAATTGGTTTGATCGGCATAAATAAAAAGGAGCGACCCCTCTTTAATGATGTCGATGATGGGGCGGTTTAACGCGCGGGGCAGGGCAGGGCAACCGAAACTGCGGCCCAACCGGCCAGCCGAATTGATAAACTCCTCGCTGCAGTAATCCGCACCATGAATAACCACCGCCCGCGGCTTCGCGTTGTCGTTGATCCCTTTCTCCAGCCCGTCCAACACCAGCGAGTAACCGTTCCCGCCGTTATAGGTGTTTGCCGTGCGATAAAATCCCAGCGAGCTTTGATAAGAACCGTGCCGGTTCGAGAAAGACGTGGCATAATTTCCCCCGCTGTTGCGCCCGTGAGCCACGTGCGTGACGAAGAGGACCTCGTTTGCTGCCAAGTCGAGCACGTACATTCGTTTCTCGGTCGATGGCAAGCTGAAATCGATCACCGTGAGCAACGGGTTGTTGTTGCTATTTAATTTCTTGTAGCCGGTGTAAGCGGCATCAAACGCCTCGAAGCGGATTAACCCCTCAAGGCTCATTCGATCATAAAGCAGTCGCGCCTCATCCACGGACGCGACCTTGTCCATAAAATCGATGTTCTCGTTTGGCTCTTCCGTGGGAGCCGTGAAACTTATTGTAAATAGTAAGATAAAACTCAATATAACTTTTTGCATAGTATCATCCTGCACGCGTGTAGTTGTGAAAAAAGAACTACAAAGATACCGTCTTTCACGGTGATGGAATGTTAATGATCTGTTAATCAATTACAATAACTGCTGTTTCTCTTGTCACTGCCCAATCGTACACGAATTTCGAATGCGAGGAAGCATTCCGCACGCACATGTGGGAGCGCGGTATCGTGCCCAGCGTGGGACTGTATTCTATTATGCCCTTGCGCGGGTATTGTGTAGGCACGCCGTGCACGTAACCCCCGTTCGTGAATCGGGAAGCATACGGTGCGAATCCCGCGATCTCGTTGGTACCGTCTTTCAGGTAGTACATTTTCTCTTTTTGCTCCTGAACGGCGAATATGCCGGTCGGTGTTTCGTGCGCGTACGGGGGCCCATGAACCCCGGTTGTCGCGGGATTCATGCTTAAAATATGCCATTCGTCGCCCGATTTTTCCAGCGTGGCGATGTTTTGATTGGTGACGTCCACTGCCACCACCTTGTTGAATTGCACGCTGTCGCGCCACGGGATAACATAGCGCTTGGGCACGAGGTACTCGCCCTCGAACGACACCCCGGCAATTCTGACCATGTCCGTGGTATCGCTGCCGATAATTTTGGCGATCCATCCATCTCGTCCATACCGTGTAAGCACGGTGTCGCGGTTAAAGGTGTAGAGCGGCGCGGATTGATAACGCTCCACCCCCTGTTGATCCGAGACCCTCCCGTAGTCGTTTCGCACGAAATTGCCCACGGTGGGAGCTTCGCCGTTCATGTTGCGGTAATTGCTTAAAACAGCCCAGCTTCCGCCCGCGGCCATCGCGTTCTCAATAACCGCGATATGCTCCTGAATTTTCTCCCATTGGAACCTACGAATCGTGTCTTGGTAAGGGTATTCATCGTCGAGATGGTATTGCTCGTACCGGATATTTTTCTCCAGTTGAATATCCTCGCCGGTCAGTTCTTTTTTATCTTCCGGTTGGACCAGCAGGGAGTCTACTT
>CAYFMZ010000121.1:0-5570 GCA_964344275.1 uncultured Proteiniphilum sp. | reverse complement strand
CCTCTTTCCACCGCTGCCTTCATCGTTTCCCAGACCTTGTCCAAGTGATTCCATATCTCGCTGCCTTCGCACTCTTCCACGTATTCCCAGTAGCTCTTGCCGGTCCCTTCACACCACTCCATAATTTCGCTCAAGGTAGTCATCGGGTAGATCCTTTTCCCCTCTTCTGCTGATAACCCAATGGTCTTTTCTCCATCGGAGAGCGCGCCGCCTCCCACGCTGTACACGGTTTCGGACTCCAACAACTTGTTCTCTTCATCGAAAGCTTCTAACTTCAACGCGTTGGGATGGAAAGGGAGAAAGGTGCTTGGTAACCATTCGATGGTGGTGGGTGCAATCGGCTCCAGCACGTTCAAGATTGCCTCATCAGTCAGATGCCCCTTTCCAGTAGCTGCCAAGCTCCCGTAGAGGGTGACGATAAATTTTTTTGCATTGGGGTGCTTTGCAGCGAATAAAGTGGCTGCTTTTTTGGGCCCCATGGTGTGACTACTTGACGGCCCGTTTCCAATACGGTAAAGTTCTTTTATGGATTTCATACGATACTTTTTAGCATGACGTGTTTCCCGTGTTTCCCGTGTTTCGGGGGTTTTCGGTGGTTTTATCGTGCTTTTTAATTTGTTATCGGTTTTTGGTAAAGCAACGAATAAACCGGGTTCCCTACAAAGATAATCATAAAAATTTATAGTTTAAGCAAGCTTTGCTTCTACTCTCACTTAACGAAAAAGTTCACTAAAGTTAGACTTTTTCTGCGTTCGGCATAATCAAAGCAAGCTTTGCTTCTACTCTCACTTAACGAAAAAGTTTTGTACTTTTGCATTATATAAAGTAATGGAACTGAATGAGCGCACGAAAAAAATACACGTACAATATTGAAGCACAAGATATCGATTTCAGGAGAAGAGTCTCGCTGGTATCGCTCACCAATTTTGTGCTGATAACGGCCGGTAGGAATGCGGATGAAAATGGCTTCGGTATACTGGAGCTACAGTCTGAAAATTATACTTGGGTGCTTTCTCGCCTGGTAATCGATATGAAGCGGATGCCTACCGAAGACGACACCCTCACCATAGAAACTTGGGTAGAGAAGGTGGAGACTGTGTTCACCACACGTAATTTCCATCTTACCGACGGTGCCGGGAAGACCATCGGTTATGCCGCTTCCACGTGGGCTGTTATTGATATGAAGAGCCGACGAAGCGTGCCTCTTGATACACTCACCGTCATGAAGAGTTTCATTGTACCGGAAAGTACGCCGATCGGTGAACCCACCCGGATACCCAACGCGAAGGGTGAAGTAGCCAACACTTTTACCGTGAAATACAGCGATATTGATGTAAACGGCCATGCCAACAGCCTCCATTACGTCCGGTGGATATCGGATTGTTTTTCACTCGATTTTTACAAGAAGCATTTCATTCGTCGCTTCGATATTAATTTCTTGCAAGAGCTAACTTTTGGCGACGAGGGCGAGGTATACCAAGAGCCGGGCGCGGAAGGGGAGTACCAGTTCCAGATTGTTACTCGAGAACGTGGCGCGGCCTGTCGTGCCCGGCTCTTGTTTGAAGACGCCTATTAATCTATAATAAGTCGCTCTCCTCTAAGTTGCTCGTTTTTTTACAATAAATTGCTGGCTAACTCCGAAAGTTCGCTGCGCTCCCCCTTCACCAGGTTCACGTGAGCAAATAGATTTTGTCCCCGCATCTTATCGATCATATAAGCCAGTCCGTTCGACTGCATATCGAGGTAAGGAGAGTCAATCTGTTGCAGGTCGCCCGTGAAAACCATCTTCGTTCCTTCTCCCGCTCTCGTGATGATGGTCTTTACCTCGTGCGGCGTCAGATTCTGTGCCTCGTCGATTATGCAATAGGTCTCCGTGAGGCTTCTACCCCGTATAAACGCGAGTGCTTCAATCTCCAGCTGCCCTGATTTTTGAAGTTCATCAATCAACCTTAAGTCGGAACTATTCTGTCCCAGTTGCGATTTAATCACGTTCAGGTTATCGAACAGCGGCTGCATATAGGGAGCAATCTTCTGCTTCTCGTCCCCCGGTAGGTATCCCAAGTCCTTATTCGACAGCGATACGATGGGGCGTGCCAACAATATCTGACGGTATATTTTGTTCTGCTTCAGCGCGGCGGCCAACGCGAGCAGTGTCTTCCCCGTTCCTGCTTTTCCGGTGAGACCAACCAGTTTAACTTCCGGGTCGTTCAATATCTCCAGCGCGAACGTCTGTTCCGCGTTGCGAGGGTGGATACCAAAATTGTTCTCTTTTTCCACCTTCTTAATGGTTTGGCTAAACGGGTTGTAGCGAACCAACGCGCTGTTTCGCTCGCTTTTGAGGATGAAGCACTGATTGGGGTCGAGCGTTATCTCGAAGTTGAATTCATCCAAGTCTACTCCCGCGGGCGTCGCGTAAATCTTGTCAATCAAGTCGGGATTAATGCCTTCGATCACCATTTCTGACTCGTCAAACAGATCCACGTCGGTCACCTTATCGTTGATATAATCTTCTGTAAGGATGCCTAACGAACGAGATTTCATACGTAGGTTGATATCTTTTGACACCAATATGGTTTTCATCTCCGGGTTTTTCTCCGCGATATCAGATACCACCGAAAGAATACGATTATCGGGAGTTCGATCCGGGAAGGCCTCCGCGATCTTCTTGTTGGTTCCCGTCGAGTTTACTATATACAGCTTTCCTCGCCCTACACCCAGCTCTGCCCCGTTGGTGAACAGGTCGTCGTCGGTAATCAAATCCAGCTCTCTAACAAATGCTCGGGCATTAAAATTGATTTGGTCGTTCCCTTTTTTGAACTTGTCCAACTCTTCGAGTACCACGAATGGGATGTAGATATCGTTCTCCTCGAAATTGTCGAGGCAGTTGAAATCGTGCAAGATCACGTTAGTGTCGAGGATAAAGTTTTTCTTGGCTCCGGCAGCGGTAGATTTGGCTTTACTCTTTGTTTTGGTTGGCGTTGTTTTTTCTTTGGCGTTGTTTTCAGTTGTTGTTGTCATGTTTTATCAATTTATTCTGTACAGTTATATATGAATTTACTAATTCCCTCTTCGAAAAATAAAAAAAAACGTATCTTTGTCTTTTCCTTTTATTATAGAATGAAGTCGATACAGCGAAAGCTACGACACATCTTCAATATTGCAAATGTAGCGATTTTTTTATGAAAAAAAACCTCTTAATAATTTTCTGTGTAATGACGATGATAAATGCAACGGCGAAAGAGAATCCTTTTTTCGCACCGTTTGCCACCCCCTATGAAACAGCGCCGTTCGACCGCATCCGGATCGAACATTATGAACCCGCTTTCGAGGAAGCGATGAAAGTTCACCGGGAGCGAGTCGACCAGATCGCGTCCGATCCTCAAGCCCCCACGTTTGCCAACACCATCGAAGCGATGGAGTACTCCGGTGAAATGCTGAGCCGTGTAGCTAACGTGTTTTTCAACCTGTTGAGTGCCGAGAGCAACGATGAGATGATGGACCTTTCCCAGCAATTAAGTCCCCGGTTGTCCGAGCATAACAACTATATCTACCTGAATGAACCGCTATTTCAACGGGTGAAGTCAGTATACGATGCCCGGCACGCTTCTGATCTCACACCGGAACAAGTCCGCCTCGTGGAGAAATACCATACCGATTTCGAACGAAGCGGTGCCACTCTTTCGCCGGACGATAAAGAAAAATACCGCCAATTATCGACCGAGTTGAGCAAGGTTACGCTTGATTTTGGTCAGAATAATTTGCGAGAAACCAACGCGTACGAGATGTTGCTCACCGATAGAGCCGAGCTGGAGGGGCTACCCGAGACGCTCGTGGAAGTGGCGGCTGCCAAGGCCAAATCGAAAGAAAAGGAGGGATGGCTGTTCGACCTCACCGCCCCCAGTTACATGGGGTTCATGAAGTACTCCTCTCGTCGCGACCTTCGTGAAAAGCTCTACATGGCTTATAATACTAAAAGCGTGAAAGGCGGTCCTTACGACAACCAGGAGAATATACAAAAGATCGTGAACCTGAGATTAGAGATCGCCCGCTTGCTGGGGTACGACAAATACTCAGAGTTTGTCCTGAAAAATAGAATGGCCAAAAATGACACCGCGGTATTTGGACTGCTTGATGAACTGGCGGCTGCTTTTGGCCCCGTCGCCCATCAAGAGTTAGAGGATGTACAGGAATACGCGCGGCAAATAGAAGGAAGCTCCTTTGAGATTCAGCCGTGGGATTGGAGCTATTATGCCGACAAGCTGAGGGAGGATCGGTTCGCGTTGAGCGACGAGATGACGCGCCCCTACTTTGAATTAGAGAACGTGAAACGAGGAGTATTTGGGTTGGCCACCGACCTTTACGGGCTGCGATTCGAGAAGAACCCGGCAATCGCGGTGTATCATCCTGAGGTAGAAGCGTGGGACGTGTACGACGAGAATGGCGATTTCCTATCCGTACTCTATACCGATTTTCACCCCAGGGAGGGCAAGCGTTCCGGGGCATGGATGACCTCTTTTAAAGGCCAGTACGTGAAGGATGGAATCGACAGCCGGCCGCACGTGTCCATCGTGATGAATTTCACTCGGCCCACCGAGACCCGTCCCGCTTTACTCACATTCGACGAAGTGAAAACATTCCTGCATGAATTTGGGCACGCCTTGCACGGTATGCTGTCGAAAAGTACCTACGAGAGCTTGTCCGGCACCAGCGTGTACCGCGACTTCGTGGAGCTGCCTTCGCATATCATGGAGAATTGGCTGATTGAAAAAGAGTACCTTGACAAATTCGCGTTTCACTATCAAACCGGTGAGAAGATGCCCGAGGAGCTGCTGCAAAAGGTCGTGGATGCTTCGAACTATAATACCGGGTATGCAACCCTTCGTCAACTATCGTTCGGGTACCTTGATATGGCATGGCACTCGCTAAAAGAGCCTTTCGAGGGAGATGTAAGAGCGTTTGAACAAGCCGCCATGGAGCGAGTACAGTTATTGCCGGTGGTTCCCGAAGCCTGTATGTCGACCTCCTTTGCTCATATTTTCTCCGGAGGGTATGCCGCGGGCTACTACAGCTACAAATGGTCGGAGGTGATGGATGCCGACGCGTTCTCGCTGTTTAAAAAGAACGGAATCTTTGATAAATCGACCGCTAAATCGTTTAGGGAAAATGTGTTAGAGCGAGGAAACACCGAGGACCCGATGATCCTTTACAAGCGTTTTCGTGGGCAAGAACCTGCCGTTGAGGCATTGTTGACGAGAAGTGGTGTAAAGCGTTGAAGGTGATACTGAAAAATATTTTTAATAATTTTCAGCATTTTGTTTTGTCACAATAATATTATCCCTATCTTTGCCGTGCATAAGTATTTTTTTTAGCGGCTGTTATTTAGTTTCTTCACATTGTCAAGTTATTTCCTAACTCCTCTCATTTAAAGGACTTCTGCGCAAAACATTTTATTTTTTTATTTTAATTATTTTACATGAACATTTTTGTAGCCGGCTTAAGTTATCAGATTACTGATGCCGATTTAAAAGAACTTTTTGAGGAGTATGGTGAAGTATCCTCAGCGAAAATTA
>CAYFMZ010000120.1:0-5581 GCA_964344275.1 uncultured Proteiniphilum sp. | reverse complement strand
ACGGGGCGCGAGGGCGAGAAGCTAAAAGAGTACATCGGGTGGCTTCGAGACCGGATCATCAAGTTAAGGCCCCGCGAAGAGTACCATCCCGTAATTCACATCGACGTTTACGGGACGCTGAGCACGGTCTTCAACGACAATATAGAGGCGATCACCGACTATCTGGGTGAGTTATCTAAGATTGCTCGGCCGTTCAAACTTCGAATAGAAGGACCGGTAGACATGGGCGAAAAAGAGGCACAAATAAAGGCTTTGCACGATCTACGGGTACGTATGGAGGAGAAGCGAATCGATGCCGAGATAGTGGCGGACGAGTGGTGCAACACGCTTCAGGACATTATCGACTTCTCAGAAAACAGGGCGGGCCACATGATCCAGATCAAGACACCCGACTTGGGTGGGATTAACAACTCCATCGAAGCGGTGCTCTACTGCAAGGAGCAGGGGATGGGTGCTTACTTGGGAGGAACCTGCAACGAGACCAGCCGTTCCGCCGAAGTATGCGCGCACATCGCGATGGCCACCTCACCCGATCAATGCCTCGCGAAACCGGGCATGGGGGTGGACGAAGGGTATATGATCCTATACAACGAGATGAGTCGCATTCTTGCATTAAAAAATAGAATATAATATGGATGAATTGAGAATACTTTCCCCTACCGCTATATTGGGATACGGCTTCCCGATGGAGTCGTTCCAGGAGGGAATGAAACGGGCACCGCACGTGATCGCGGTGGATGCCGGCTCCACCGACCCCGGCCCCTACTACCTGGGTGCCGGGAAGTCGTTCACCGACAATAACTCGGTGAAGAGGGATCTGGAAATCATGATCCCGGCCGCCTTAGAAGCAGGCATACCGGTAATCATCGGCACCGCGGGCGGGAGCGGGGCGCGTCCCCACGTGGATCTCACGCTGGAACTTATCAAGGAGATCGCCAAAGAGAAAGGACTCACTTTTACGCTTGCCGTGATCCAGTCGGAACTAAACAAGAAACTGGTACGAAGCAAGCTTCGCAAAGGAGATGTTCAACCTTTGTTCCCCGCGAAAGAGTTGACAGAAAAGGATGTGGACGAGGCGGTCCATATTGTCGCCCAGATGGGCGAAGAGCCCTATATTAACGCCTTGGAGGCGGGAGCCGACGTGATCTTGGCGGGCCGCAGCTACGACCCGTCCGTCTTCGCGGCCCTGGCCATCAAAAACGGGTTCAGCAAGGCACTGGCCCTCCATATGGGAAAGATCCTGGAGTGTGCCGCCATCGCCGCCCTGCCCGGAAGCGGGAGTGACTCCATGTTCGGCTACCTGCAACGGGACGGTTTTATCCTTGAACCGCTTTCGCCGGCACGCAAGTGCACTCCATTATCGATCGCGGCACATACCCTGTACGAAAAATCCAACCCGTATGTCCTTCCCGGACCGGGCGGGGCACTCGACCTGCACAAATGCACCTTCACCCCCGTTGGCGACAACATGGTGAAGGTAACAGGCACGAAGTTCGTCCCGACGGAGGCGTATTTCGTGAAGCTGGAGGGAGTACGAAAAGTGGGGTGCCGCACCATCTCCTGTGCCGGCGTGATGGATCCCGTGATGATCTCTAAGATCGATGAGATCACGGCCGAAGTGAAGAAACGGGTGCAAAACAACTTCGAGCACTACGGCATCAAGGAGTTCTTCCTGGATTTCAAAATCTATGGAAAAAAGGGAGTATCTTTGTTTAAAGAGTCTGGAAAAGTTACCGAGTGTAAAACTACCGGAGCAGAGGAGGGGATCGGAGCATCGGCACCCAACGAGCTGATGATTATTATCGAGGCGGTAGCCGGCACTAGGGAGCAAGCCAACACCATCTGCGGGTTCGCACGAAGCACCCTACTACATCATGGCTACGAAGGACGAGTCGCCACGGCAGGCAACCTTGCGTTCCCCTTCTCGCCTTCCGACGCGGAGATGGGAGAGGTGTTCGAGTTTAATATCTATCACCTGATGAAAGTAAACGATCCGGTATCGCTTTTCCCGGCAACCTATATCCAGTTTAACGAGGGAGTGCCGACGGAGGGAAGCATCCCTTCCCGCGATAAAGATAACGAGACAAACGAGAAAGGAGAAAACAACCATGCGGTATAAATTAAGAGACGTGGCTTCGGTCATACGGAGCAAGAACTCGGGACCGTACGAACTCACCTTCGACGTGATCTTTAAGGATTTCGAGGTATATGAAAAGGTAAAAGTGGCCGGCATCTTCAACGAGAAGATGTTCGCGGAGCTGTACGGCATCCCCGAATCGGACGTGATCGGAGTGGTGCACTTCGACCCGGCAAAGGCGATCAAGACCACGATCGTACGGCCTATCCCATCGGGAGCATTAGGTGAGACAGACGTGTACGGGGCACAACAACATGCCCCACTTATGAAATTGGAGTTCCATGCGTAGCTTTATCCAACAATACATGGTATCGGCCCAGTATTTTGCCCCCCGGGGCAAAGAACGGCTCATGTTCCTTGGTGAGCAAATCACCCATAAGCACCTTTCCTATACAGACCGGCTGGTCGGCATCATCGGCGACGCCGGGGCAGGAAAGTCCTCCTTTATCAAGGGGATGTTCCCGGGATTGCAACTATCAAATGACGACGATATCGTGCGCCCGGATAAAATCATGGAGGTCCGCACTTCGTTCCTCGACGTGGGAGATGCCAGCACGTTTCATGTCGACGTGCGTTTTCAAATGGCTTTCACGCAGATGCATGAGATAGCGGATTACGTGCAATCGCTTTTGGAGCGTAAAAGGCGAGTAGTGATCGAACACTTCGAATTGTTATATCCTATCTTGGGGAAGAACGCCGATCTTATGATCGGCATAGGCGAAGAGATCATTGTTACCCGGCCCAGCGTATTCGGCCCAAGCCCGGAAAGTATCTATAATATCGTGCACGAATCACTCAAGTACCGCAAGATGGCACACAGTGCCGAGGATATCACGATACAGATACTGCTGGAGGAATTCGGGGTAAAGGATGTAGATTATTTCTCGTCGGAAATTCGCAACGGGTTCGTGTTGAAGTTCTCACAAAAACCGGAGATCGACTTGCCACGACTTGAACAATTGGTAAAAGAGCAGATTCACAGGCACCTTGACATCGCCTACCTGGACGACAAACACATCCTCATCGGAGATAAGCCCATGCCTTGCGACGGCCCTCGTTTTCATGTTCGAAACACCCGGGATATCACGGAATTCAATCTTCATAAGGAGATGATATTTGATCCGAAGAGCAACACGTATTGCTTGATAGGATTGGTAGACAGCCATACGGATGACATAGAAAATCGCAATACCCACCATTTCTTAACGCGCGACTACCGCACGTGAAATCTACGTGAGTGATTTCTGAATTGCCTCTTCAATCACTTTAGGGAAATGGAGATATTCTAGCTCGTGTACCTTTTGCGCCACATTGTCGGCATTGTCCGTAGGTAAAATAGCGCAGGTAGCCTGAAAAAGGACATCTCCCTCGTCGTAGTTCTCATTAATATAATGAATGGTGATACCCGACTCGGTATCACCGGCATCTACTACTGCCTGATGAACCCTTATGCCATACATTCCTTTGCCGCCATGCTTTGGGAGCAACGCGGGATGAATATTGATAATCCTCCGGGGATACGCGTCCAAAAGTGGTTGAGACACCTTTAGTAAAAACCCCGCCAATACAATAAAATCAATTTTACTCTCCGTGAGAACTTTTAGCACGGGTACCCCTTCATCAAACTCGGCCTTGTTGAACGTGCAGGATGGAACATTCAATGATCCCGCGCGCGTATGGACGTACGAGTCAGCCTTGTTAGAAACGATCAATGCAACCCGAATCGTTGAATTACTTGAAAAATAGCGGATAATATTCTCTGCATTGCTCCCGTTACCCGACGCGAAAATGGCAATATTTGTCATGAAAAGATCTGTTTATTTGCACAAAAACAGCTATTTTGTGCACTTTTATTGATTTTAATGGAAAAATGTTTGCACAATTAGAGAAAAATTGTGTTACTTTGCAAACGCGAATTTAAGAATAAAATTTTTCTATTTATTAATTAATATCGAAAGTTATGTCTGAAGTAGCACAAAGAGTGAAGTCGATCATCGTCGACAAGTTGGGTGTTGAAGAAGCTGAAGTAACAGAAACAGCCAGCTTCACCAATGATTTAGGAGCTGACTCTCTTGACACGGTTGAATTGATCATGGAATTCGAAAAAGAATTCAACATCTCAATTCCCGACGACCAAGCAGAGAAGATCTCTACCGTTGGCGATGCGGTGTCTTATGTGGAACAACACGCTAAATAATCCATTTCTTTTTTTATGGAGTTAAAAAGAGTAGTAGTAACAGGCCTGGGAGCGATTACTCCTTTGGGGAATGACGTGGGAACCACGTGGGAAAACGCCATAGCGGGTAAAAGCGGTGCCGGGCCTATTACTCATTTTGATGCCTCGCTATTCAAGACGCGTTTCGCGTGCGAGGTAAAAGATTTTGACCCCGCCGATCTCTTCGATCGCAAGGAAGCAAGAAAATACGACCGGTATTCGCAGTTAGCCATTCATGCAGCTAAAGAGGCGATGGCCGATTCAAAACTTGATCTTGAAAAGGAGAACAAAGATCGTATAGGGGTGATTTTTTCTGCCGGTATTGGCGGCATACGAACGTTCGAAGAAGAAGTCGGTGGGTATTACCTGGCTATGGACAAAGGGCCTCGGTTCAATCCTTTCTTCATTCCGAAAATGATAGCAGATATCGCTGCAGGGCATATCTCTATGATTTATGGACTGAGGGGTCCCAATTACGCGACCGTATCCGCTTGCGCCTCTTCTACCAATGCTATAGTGGACGCGTTCAACCTTATCCGGTTGGGTAAAGCCAACGTGATCGTTTCAGGAGGTGCCGAGGCTACTATCAGCCCTTCGGCTGTTGGCGGCTTCAACGCGATGATGGCTCTCTCCACGCGCAACGATGCGCCGGAGACCGCTTCTCGCCCCTTTAGCGCGAGCCGTGATGGCTTCGTAATTGGGGAGGGAGCATCCGTCCTTATCCTCGAGGAGTTAGAGCATGCCGTGGCACGGGGTGCCACTATCTACGCGGAAGTAGTAGGAGGAGGTATGTCGGCTGACGCGCACCATATAACCGCTTCTCATCCTGAAGGGTTGGGAGCCAAGTTAGTGATGAATAACGCACTGGAAGATGCCGAAATGCAACCCGATGAGATCGACTATATCAACGTGCACGGCACATCCACGCCCGTGGGTGATATCTCGGAAGTAAAAGCTATTTTGGACGTGTTTGGCGATCACAGCTACAAACTGAACATAAGCTCCACGAAATCGATGACCGGCCATTTACTGGGAGGTGCAGGTGCAATGGAAGCATTATTCAGCATCTTGGCAATCCGGGATCAAATAGTACCCCCAACCATCAACCATGAAGAGGGAGACGAAGATGCCGAGATCGACTACAACTTGAACTTCACATTCAACAAAGCTCAAAAAAGGAAGATAAGAGCTGCGTTATCTAACACTTTTGGCTTTGGGGGACACAACGC
>CAYFMZ010000119.1:0-5624 GCA_964344275.1 uncultured Proteiniphilum sp. | reverse complement strand
GTAATTTCATACGATTATTTTTATATCAATTAGCAATTAAATTGATTAGTAGATTTGTTGATGTACCGATTTGTAGATTTCAAAGGCCCTGACTTTAGGGAAGTACTGAATGAATAATTCTTCAAACTTTATTTTGTTCGACTCCGTGCTCATGGGTTGTATTGTATTATTTCATCTTTCGAGTCAAAGGTAATATTATTCAATGAAATACAAAAAATGAACCAACCTCTGCTCAATTCGTTTGATATATAAGATTTATCACTATTAATTTATTGAAGTTATGTCACATTCTACTATAGTACAACTTTTGGGAGATCAGAGTGAATACCTTTTGAATCACGAGAGCAAAACAGTCGACAAATCGCTTATTCATGGCACGGGGCCCGATGTAATTGATAGGTTGTGGATTGACTCGGATAGAAATACCCCGACGTTGAACAACCTACAGCGGCTATTTGGTCATGGGCGTCTGGGCAATACTGGTTATTTATCCATTCTCCCCGTGGACCAAGGGATCGAGCATACCGCTGGGGCCTCGTTTGCACCTAATCCACAGTATTTCGATCCAGAAAATATCGTTAAACTAGCACTCGAAGCCGACTGTAATGCTGTGGCTTCTACCTTTGGCGTGTTGGCCACGGTAGCGAGAAAATATGCCCACAAGATCCCGTTTATCGTGAAGATGAACCATAACGAACTTCTGACTTACCCGAACTCCTACAATCAGGTTTTTTTCGGAACCGTTAAAGAAGCTTGGAATTTAGGTGCTGCCGCGGTAGGTGCCACCATCTACTTTGGGTCGGAGGAGAGCCGCCGTCAAATAGTGGAGGTGGCTGAAGCGTTCGAATACGCGCATGAATTGGGGATGGCCACCATACTATGGTGTTATTTGCGCAATAACGACTTCAAAAAGGATGGGGTGGACTATCATAACGCGGCAGACCTCACGGGACAGGCCGATCATCTTGGTGTGACGATCAAGGCCGACATCATCAAGCAGAAACTGCCCACCAATAACGGGGGATTCAAGGCGATTAGTTTCGGGAAGACGAATCCCGGTATGTAC
Organism: uncultured Proteiniphilum sp.; assembly: GCA_964344275.1. Classification (GTDB taxonomy): domain Bacteria; phylum Bacteroidota; class Bacteroidia; order Bacteroidales; family Dysgonomonadaceae; genus Proteiniphilum. The sequence goes on along the minus strand of CAYFMZ010000119.1, from coordinate 4,558 downwards.
GACCGGCTGAGTTCCGATCACCCGATCGATCTATGCCGTTATCAAGTGATCAATGGCTACATGGGGCGGATCGGACTGATCAATTCTGGAGGAGAGTCGCACGGTGCTACCGACTTGGCAGAGGCCGTTTATACCGCCGTCGTGAACAAACGCGCAGGGGGGATCGGTCTGATAACTGGTCGAAAAGCCTTTCAAAAACCTATGATAGAGGGGGTTGGGATCCTGCGGGCGATACAAGATGTGTACCTTGACGAAGCGATTACCTTGTCGTGACACCCACCAGTCCATCCTACCACTCCCACCCGTTCCTGTACTTTTTGTGCAGGAACGGGTCAACTTTGGGCACAGTTATTCTAACATGCCGATGATCTGGTCCATTTGCATGGATATCTGTTTCAAGTGATGTCTATCTCCCCCAGACACTTCGGCTGTTAACCACCCTCCTTGGTGGTTGATTTCACTAATGGCTTGCATCACCACGGGCCAATTATTATCCCCCTTCAGGAGATCGATATTGAATCCTTCCCATAAGCCTTTGGTATTCATTAGCTCCCGACTGTATTCTTTGATATGGAGTTTCATGATCCGTGAATGAAGGGTTCGGATCCAGTGTTCTGGCCATCCATATCGAAGTATGTTACCCACATCGAAATACCAACCCACGAGGGGGTGGTTGATTTCATCTATATATCGCTTAGCTTCCATCGGGCTGATCAGGAAGTTGTTCCATACATTCTCGAGGCCAATCTGCATTCCTGTTTCTTCCGCGTATGGAATCAATGCACGGATCGAGTTTTGCGAGGTTATGTATGCCTGTTCGTAAGATACATTTTCGTTAACGACTCCTGGGACGACAAGTACCGTATCACCACCCAGCTCTTTTACTTCTCGAAGAGATTGTGCTACGGATTGGATGCACTTTTCGCGTACGGCAGGATCGGGATCAGAAAGCGGTGCGCTCCAATGATCCTTGTTAACTACCGTGGGAAGCTCTATCCCTGATGCTTCCTTTGCCGCGATGAGTTCTGATATCTTGAATTCGGTTGGGGTGTTCAGCTCGATGCCATCAAATCCTACATCTTTCGCGAGTTTAAATTTATCGACAAGTGATAACTCCTCTTTTATCATACCGTAGCCTAGAGCTTTCTTTAGGGTTACCTTGCCTGGGATCTTGTTTCCAGTGATAGTTGATCTTTCCGGCATCCCAGCGGCTGAAGCCAAGGGTGATATAGCTGCTGCTCCTGCTATCGCGGCTGCCGATTTTATAAATTCTCTTTTGTTCATCTTCGTATTATTTAAATTCGGTTATGCCCGGAATGGCCACCGGTACATCGTATTTTGTTTCCAGCGAGATATCATCGTTGAAGAGAATCTCGGATGAGTTGAGCGCTTGGTCAAACGTAATGGTTTGTCCCGTGTAAGCAGCCATCCTTCCAGCGAGTGCTAACAAGTTCGAGCGTGTCATCCACTCACCATCGTTCATTGGCTTATTGGCTCGTATAGAGGCGAATAATTCATCGTGTTCCACTTGGTACATGCCCCGCACTTCTGTTTCCTTGTAAGCTTCCGCGTCCGTGAACTTAGTTTCATCGGCTAAATTCCAGGGATTCTTTCCGGTTATCTTGTGCTCGCCTGTTCGGCAATCCACGTAGCATCTCCCCTCTTTACCGACCAATTCTACCGCGTAGGATGGAGTTGTATTGTTTTGTTGACGACAGAAGAAATAAATTTTCACTCCGTTGTCGTACTCGTACGTTACCCCGAAATGATCATACACGTTGCCAAACTTAGGGTCGGTTCTTTTTTGCCTTCCTCCCGTGGCACTAATTTTCAACGGGGCCTTATCGCCCATCGCCCAAGAAAACATGTCAACACTATGGATAGCTTGCTCCACCAGGTGGTCACCCGATAGCCAGCTGTAGTACAGCCAGTTTCTTAGCTTGTATTCCATGTCTGACCACCCTTTTTGTCTTTCCTTGAACCATAGTTCGCCCGTGTTGTAGGTTGCTTCCCCGGCAAGTATTTCTCCAATTTGGCCATTTAGAACCCTCCCGAAGGTGTCTCTTTTGGGTTGATGGTATCTCCAGCAGAATCCCGATACCAAAGATAGTTTCTTCTCTTTAGCTTTTTTAGCCGCTTCCATAACCCTACGTAATCCAGGGCCATCCACTGCAAAAGGTTTTTCACAGAAGATGTGCTTGTTCGCGTTTACCGCTGCTTCCAGGTGTTGTGGTCTGAAACAGGGAGGTGCTGCCAATAGTACCACGTCCACGTCACTATCAATCAGTTTCTGGTAAGCATCCAGTCCCACGAACTTATTGCTTTCGGACACCTGTACTTTAGCCCCGTACCTTTCCTTTAAAGAGTTATAAGATGATTGCAAATGATCTTCAAATGCATCGGCCATTGCTGTTATGATCACGTTAGGATCGGCATTTAATGCCTCTCCGGCTGCTCCTGTTCCTCGGCCACCGCATCCTATCAGTCCCACCTTCAGTGTGTTGCTGTTTGATGTCCATGGTGATTGAGAGGCCCAGCCTAAATTGGGGATCACGGCAGATCCGATCGTGGCAATCCCTGCCGTCTTGATAAACCTTCTTCTTGAATAGCTCATAGTTCTAAAATTATGGGGTTGATATTTTGAATGTTTGTATAATTAACACGAAGTTAAACAAAAGTTCCAAAAAAACCACCAGTTGACATTAATTATTCCCTTTAACAGCCAGCCACCCTATGTTCCATCCTTCGAGGGGTGGAATTTGTATGAGTACGTCGCCACCATCGTATTCCGGTCGTAATTTCAGATCTTTCCTTCCCGCTCTTTTCCAGACAAACGATTGTTTTTTATCTGGGTCACATCCCCTTAAACGGAGTTGTGTTTCGGGCTGTTCCGATATGCTGCAATTAAGAAAACAGACCGAGCGAAGTCGGTTTTCTGGTCCAACCCGCGGTACAACGATCGCCTGTGTCATAGTTTCCATGATGACAGGTATTTTGTTTCCGGCAACCCAATCAGCTATTCGAGTCAAGTTGAGTCGTTGTTGGTTGTTGATAGATGCGTTGTACTCGGGAATGACAGCAATCCTACCGCCATTCGAAGAAATGAAACATGTTACTTCCGCGAGTTCACCGGGTACAGGTATGGGGGTAAGCAGTGTATCAATTTGCCTCTCTTTAGCTACTTGCCAAGCCGATTCATCAAGCAATATTCCTTTATTTAAAAAAAGGTGTTCTGCTTCATCTGGTGTAAGTCCTATAACTGCTTCAGCATCCATACACAAGGCAATGGGATGAGCGGCATCCGGGCTGAACGGGATTCCCAGCGTGGCCAGTGAATAGCCCATGTTTCCCGATCCTGTAGTTGTCCATGCCTGAAAGGGTTCTCCATCGCGACGTTCACGTAGCACGTGATGGGGACTTATATACGGGTCGATGCCTCCCGGCTCTGTCCCTTTGTTAAAATCTGAATACTCTTTACATAGCGATCTCCATTCCGCGAGATGCTTAAAATAGTTATTGGCATACCACTGCATCGGTTCGGAAGCCGAGCAGATGATAGCGTACGAAAGCTGTGTGGATCCCATGGATAAATATAGCAAGGATTCCACGCACAGTCCGTGGGGGGATTTGCCGGTAGCCATATGGCGGTACCCCTCTATCTCTGCACAAATATCTTTGATTTCGGGGTCAAGTCGACGTATTTGTCGGGCCATATCATACGCTTTCACGATCATACCACGCGGGGAGTGATCGTTGTAAAATCCACTTCCTGGTCGTGAAGCGGGAGTAATTCCCGTTTCTTCCTTAATGGCATCGTATGATGGTTTCCAGTTGTGACCCTCTAGTAGTTCCACGTGAAAGTTAGCTTGTTGTATTCCAATTTGAGTATTGGGGGAGACTCGGTGCACTCCTTTTGATATAGCTCGAGCTACCCCGGCTAAACTTTCTTGGTTGAAAGATATCCATTGTTGACGAATTGCTCCCTCGCCTTTGTTCAACTCCAATGCCTCAACCAGCAATTCTCTATTCCATTGAGAATTGTGTTTTGTGTTAAAAAGTTCAAGGCACGTGTCGCAGAAGCAGAGACTTCGTACCGGTGAATGTTGAGTAATTCGCATATCATCGTCTATGAAAACGGCTCCTGGCTGGCACAATTCTGCATACAAAGCATACGTTTTTTCCAGATAATCAAGGAATGCGGGTTGTCTGGGGCAATGAATGGTTCGGGCCTTTGCCCCGTTATATCCCACGGCGGTACTCCATTGGGTGGGTACAAGTTCGTCTGAACCCGATTCAAATCCATCGTCGTGTCCAATCGAAATTCCTTGGATGGATGGAGTGATTCCTATTTTTCTCATCTCGTGGCACGCCTCAGCCATGGCTTTGGCCGACTTTTCATGTTTCTCCATAGAAAGAGTCTCGAACTCCATGCAAAACCAAACTTCATTGAAGGTGCCGGGATATTCCCTCAAAGCTAGCAACAATTCGTTCCGTAGGCTCGTGTCGTTGTGGTGCGCGGGCCAGAGCCTCATGATCATTTTGAAATCAGTTTCCTCTG
>CAYFMZ010000118.1:0-5767 GCA_964344275.1 uncultured Proteiniphilum sp. | reverse complement strand
CCGATGGAACACTCACCGGCTATGGAGGGGGCATGTGGCGAAAGAAAAAACTGCTGGAATTCGAACGACGTACCCTCGGAGAAACGACAAGCCGATAATATACAAGTACTGGGTTGGGATAATTATTCCTAAAGATCAACTCTGAAGTGCAACATCCACGTGTTGTTTTTTGATTATTCATGGCAAGTCATTACATTTGCATAATGGATACTTCGGTTCAAATCACATGAAAACAAGAAATGAATATATTGACTTGCTTCGGCTGTCTAGGCAATTGCTTATTCAGCAGTTTGGTGTGCGTTCATTACGTTTATTCGGTTCTGTTGCTCGGGACGAGCATACACCCGCAAGCGATATTGATATTTGTGTAGAGACTGAAACCCCCAACCCGTTTCTTATAATGGATTTGAAAGAGTACTTAGAAAATTTGTTTGATTGTTCTGTAGATATTATCCGTTACAGAGAAAACATGAACCCGTACTTAAAAGAGCATATCAATAAAGAAGGTGTTTATGTCATACAATAAAGAATTGGCTTTACATATTCTACGGCAAATCGAAAAAGCAATTTTGCTCATTCAAAGTAGAACCTCAGAAATCCATAGTGCTTCCGACTTTCTATCATCACCTCAAAGAGTGGAAAAATTAGATGCTGTATGCATGCAATTCATCACGATTGGTGAGAGTTTGAAAGGATTGGAGAAAGTAACCAAGAATAAATTATTGATTACAGATCCAAAAGTCCCTTGGAAAAAAGTCATGGGTCTGCGTGATATTATTGCACATCATTACTTTGATGTTGATGCTGAAGTAATTTGGTGGATAATTGAAAATGAATTGCCTACTCTTTTAACTTCCATTCAACATTTCATCATCAAACTTTCAGATTCGAAATAATTAGTATAACTACTAAGGTATAGGACGTCATTGGGGATAACGGGAAGGATTTTCACGCTTTCTCGTGGAAATAAAGAGAATATACTGTATATTTGCAGCTGATTCCCCGCGAATAGGGAGAACGATGTTGGACAATGAGAAAAGTAACAGCCCTCTTTTTGCTACTGATCATGGCGGTCTTCTCGATGCGCCCCGTGATCGCTATGCATTATTGTAACGGGGAGCTGTATTCCTTTAACTTGTATCAACAGCAAGAAGGTTCTTCCGCTATTTCTTGTTGTCATTCTGATAAATCAGAAGCTTCTACTACCATCGCGCATCAAATGCTGACTTCGCCGTGGGATACCTGTTGCGATGACACGGTGCTGGAACTTGCAACCGACGAATACAGAAATAATACGGGTTCTTTCGTGTTACGAATCCTCTCGAGTCCAGTGGAGGACGGTATACACCTATTTGCAAATACAAGCAGTTTAAAACCATCGGTGCAGGAGACCGATCCCTCTTACGGGCAACTCTTTCCACCGGAAGGACTCTTCCTTAAAGATATAGACATCCTTACCTATATCTGCATCTACCGAATTTAATACCCGATAATACCCGTTCGTTCCGATCGGGTACGTTGACTTGTGCCGATTTCCATAAACTCTTATTGAGCTTTTCTGTTATGTTACAGAAGGTATTCTTTGCTTTGTAGTCATAGGTAGAACTGCCTATTTCAAGGTAGAAGTTTTAGATGCGCGAGTCGATCACACATTTCACATACTGAATAACATCCATAAATTTTTATTTTACGATGAGCAGAATCATCAACTATTTTCTGGATAACAGGGTGATTACCATCATCCTGTTGATCGCGATTATTGCATGGGGAATAGCCACGGCACCGTTTAACTGGTATAGCCTGTTCCCTCGTGACCCGGTGCCGGTGGATGCCATCCCCGATATCGGCGAGAACCAACAGATCGTCGCCACGGAATGGATGGGCCGTTCACCCAAAGATATACAGGAGCAGATCACCTATCCCCTCACCACGTCGCTGCTGGGCATCCCGGGAGTACAAACCATCCGCAGTAGCTCCATGTTCGGCATGAGCTTTATCTACATCATCTTCGAGGACGATGTGGAGTTCTACTGGAGCCGGTCCCGCATCTTGGAGAAACTGAATTCATTGCCTTCGGGTACCTTACCCGATGGGGTACAGCCCAGCTTGGGTCCCGATGCCACGGCACTGGGGCAAATTTACTGGTACACGCTGGAGGGACGTAACCCGGCGACCGGTGAGCCGACTGGTGGTTGGGATCCGGTGGAACTGCGCTCCATACAAGATTTTCAAGTAAAATACAGCCTCTCTTCGGCCGACGGGGTGGCCGAGGTGGGCTCCGTGGGCGGCTTCGTGAAGGAGTACCAAGTGGAGGTGAATCCCAATGCCCTGCGGGCATACAACCTCTCCATCATGGACGTGATGCACGCCGTACAGAAGAGTAACTTAGATATCGGGGCGGAGACGGTGGAGATCAACAAGGCGGAGTACTTGGTGAGGGGGCTGGGCTACATTAAAAGCGTGGCTGACCTGGAGGATGCGGTCGTCGCCGTACGCGACGGGGTGCCAATCACCATCAAGGAGGTGGCGTTTGTCACTTTAGGCCCGGCCACGAGGCGCGGGGGACTCGATAAAGAGGGCGTGGAGGCGGTCGGCGGGGTGGTCGTCGCCCGCTACGGTTCTAACCCGCTGGAGGTGATCAACAACGTGAAAGAGAAGATCGCCGAGATGGACACGGGGTTGCCCCAAAAGACGCTGGCGGACGGTACGGTCTCCAAGGTGACGGTAGTCCCGTTCTACGACCGCACCGGCCTGATCCAAGAGACCATCGGCACGCTGGAGTCGGCCCTCACGCTGGAGATCCTCATCACCATCATCGTGGTGATCGTGATCGTCCTTAACCTGCGGGCCTCGGTCATCATCTCCAGCATCTTGCCCGTGGGCGTGCTGCTCACCTTTATCATCATGCGCTACACGGGAGTGGATGCCAACATCGTGGCACTCTCGGGCATCGCCATCGCCATCGGTATCATGATCGATATCGGGGTGGTCTTCGTGGAGAACATTATCCGCCATATGGAGATGGAGGAGAACAAGGACAAACGAAAAGGAGAAGCTTTTATCGGACTGATCAAACAAAGCGTGAGCGAGGTCTCCCGCCCCATCCTCACCGCGGGCCTCACCACGGTGGTCAGCTTCCTCCCGGTATTCTTCCTGGAAGCCCAAGAGGGCAAGCTGTTCAGCCCCCTCGCGTATACCAAGACCTACGCGCTGATCGCCGCCTTCGTGCTGGGCGTGGCCGTGATACCCACGCTGGCTTACTACATCCTCTCGGTGAAAACCAGTTCGAAGCGGGTACGTGACGCGGGCAACGTCGTCCTGGCTATCGCGGGGGTGGGACTGACTATTTACACGGGGCGTTTTCTCTACCTGACCTTGGTACTTTTCGCCCTCAACAATCTACTTGCCGACCGGTGGGAAAACCAGCGCATTCCCTTCTTTATCAATATTGGCATCGCGATCGCGGCGGTACTCTACCTGCTCACCGTGGAGTGGCTCCCGATGGGCACACAAGTGAGTGTCACCGGGAACCTTTTGTTCGTGGTTCTTATTATCGTACTGATCCTAGGGCTATTGTGGTCGCTGGTGATCTATTACGAACAGATCTTGCGCTGGTGCCTCGATAACCGATGGAAGTTTATGGTGTTGCCGATCGCCACGGTGCTGTTCGGTGGGGTGATATGGATGGGATTCGACAAGACGTTTGGCGTTGTGGCCAAGGGATTCGAGACGGTCGGCTGGAAGTCGTTCCGGGAGACCGGTTTCTGGTCTGCCGCAAGCGATCGCTTCCCAGGACTGGGACAGGAGTTCATGCCCAGTCTCAACGAGGGTTCTTTCTTACTCATGCCGACCAGCATGCCGCACACGGGGATTGAACAAAACTTGGAGTACATCGAGATGCTCGACAAGCGGATCACCCATATCCCGGAGGTGGAGGTGACGGTCGGCAAGTGGGGACGCGTGAATTCGGCACTCGACCCGGCACCGACGCAGATGTTCGAGAACACCATCAACTACATCCCGGAATACATCTTGGACGAGAACGGGCACCGGCAACGGTTCAAGGTGGATCGTGACGGGGCATTCGTGTTGATCGACGGCTCTACATACCACCCCGAGGAGGAGGAACACCGGGTGGTTCCAGCCGATAGCTTGATTCGCTCAAGACGAGGGAAATACTTCCGCCAATGGCGTCCGCACATTCAACACCCCAACGATATCTGGCAGGAGATCGTGAACGTGTCGCACCTACCGGGGCTCACCTCCGCGCCGAGGCTGCAGCCGATTGAAGCACGACTGGTGATGCTCTCTACCGGGATGCGTGCACCCATGGGTTTGAAGGTGTCTGGGCCCGATCTGGAGTCGATCGAAGAGGGGGGCAGGATCCTGGAGGCTGCACTGAAAGAGGTGCCCTCGGTGCTCACCTCCACCGTGTTCTACGATCGGGCGGTGGGTGCTCCTTACGTGGAGATACGCCTCAATCGCCAGCGTATGGCACGGCACGGCATCACGGTGGCCGACCTGCAGGAGGTGATCGAGGCGGCCGTGGGAGGAATGGAGTTGACCACCACCGTGGAGGGTCGGGAACGGTTCCCGGTACGCCTCCGCTACCCGCGCGAGCTACGGGAGAGTCCCGAGGAGCTGGCACGGTTGATTATTCCCACGGCGACGGGGGCACAAATCCCGTTGGGGGACGTGGCCGATATCGAGTACACCCGGGGGGCACAGATGATCCAGAGTGAGAACACCTTCCTCATCGGGTACGTGATCTTCGATAAGGTGGCGGGCAAGGCCGAGGTGGATGTGGTGCAGGAGGCGGACGAGGTGCTCCGAACGATGATCCGGGACGGCGAGATCAGCCTCCCCAACGGGGTATCCTACGCCTTTGCGGGCAACTACGAGCAGCAGGCACGAGCCTCCAAGCGGCTGGCGATCATTATCCCGATCAGTCTTCTGCTTATCCTCTTGATCCTCTACTTCCAGTTCAAGACGGTGACCGCGTCCTTGATCCACTTCTCGGGCGTGTTCGTCGCCCTCGGGGGAGGATTTATCCTGCTTTGGCTCTACGGGGAGCCCTGGTTCCTGAACTTCACCATGGGGGGTGTGAACCTGCGGGATATGTTCCAGATGCATCCGATCAACCTGAGCATCGCGGTATGGGTGGGTTTCATCGCACTCTTCAGCATCGCGACGGACGACGGCGTGCTGATGGGTACCTATATCCACGACACCTTCCTAGAGCGAGACCCGCAAACAAGGGATGAAATCCGAGAAGCGGTGGTATACGCCGGACTCAAGCGTGTGCGCCCCGCGGTGATGACAACCGCAACCACACTAATTGCGTTATTGCCGGTACTTACTTCCACCGGGAAAGGGTCCGACATCATGGTGCCCATGGCGATCCCCACCTTTGGCGGGATGCTCATCCAATCGATGACTATGTTCGTGGTGCCGATCTTGCAGTGCTGGTGGAGAGAGGGAGCGATTAAAAGGCAGCAAAGTAAATAAATCAGTTTTGCAATTAGCATGTATGCAACTAAGATCTTCGTCTGACGATGTTTTGTGACCCATGATCGCTCTCGTTCACTAAAAGAGTACAAACTCACTTCGTTCAGACAACTACTCTTTTTAACGCTCATTTCGAGCTATGGGTTCCCACAAAAACATCTAAAGGACTCCGCTTTAGTTGCATTACATTTTAAATTCACATACGAAACTTAAATAAAGAGAAAATTAATGATGAAACGATATAATAATATGGAACCTT
>CAYFMZ010000117.1:0-5773 GCA_964344275.1 uncultured Proteiniphilum sp. | reverse complement strand
GATTCCAGAAGAAACAAACTAATCTTCCTTCCAAAAGCGGGTGCAAAGATAGAGATTGTTTTTTTACCATCCAAACATTTCGCGAGGAAAAAGAGACTATTTTTGCACTTTTTTCCCAACCCCACACCCAACAACATGATTTCCAAATCAATAAAAAAAACAAAAAAAACTTCTTTTTTTTCATTTTATGCTGCTCGTTAAAAAATGCATCGTGGCTTAAAGAAGGAATCACAATTTATGAGTATCTTGCAGCCCTTTTTGGAACAAATAGATTATCGCACAATAATTAAAATTAAACTTCACGATTGATGAAAGGTATCATCCATATCTTAAAAAGATTCCTACCCCCTTATAAGAAATACGCGATCTTAGCATTTATTTTCAACATGCTGACAGCGATCCTGAACGTCTTTTCATTAGCAACTATTATACCCATACTACAAGTACTGTTCAAGGTAACCGCTGGCACACACGAGTTTATACCCTGGAAAGGGAGTGACGTAGACTTCATTGATATCGCGCTGAACAATGCCAATTGGTATATTACGATGCTTATAGAGACTCGTGGGAGCAGTTTCACCCTACTCATGCTCGCAGTGGCACTTATAGGTATGACACTCTTAAAAACGGCCAGTGCCTATTTTGGCTCCTACTTTATCGTACCAGTGAAAACGGGCGTGGTAAAGGATATGCGTGACCGGATCAATGACAAAATACTTACATTGCCTCTTGGCTTTTTCACCGAAGAGAGGAAGGGTGATATTTTGGCACGGATATCGGGAGACGTGAACGAGGTTGAAAACTCGGTGATGAGCTCGTTGGATATGCTTTTCAAAAACCCAATCCTGATCATTATCTATTTAACAACAATGATTATCCTGAGCTGGCAACTTACCCTCTTCGTCTTGGTAGTACTTCCAATAATGGGACTGATAATGGGGCGCGTAGGAAGAACCTTGAAGAGAAGTTCCTTTGAAGCACAAAACAAATGGGGCGAGTTGATGTCGCAGGTAGAAGAAACTCTCAGTGGACTTCGAGTGATAAAAGCTTTCAACGCGGAAGATAAAATTTCGAAACGTTTTCATACTGGAAGTGACGTGTTCCGGCGAATGTCAAACCGGATATCACGCCGGCAATACCTGGCTCACCCGATGAGTGAATTTCTAGGCACCATCACCATCGCCATCGTGCTCTGGTTTGGCGGTTCACTTATACTCAATGGCGATGGCATGATCGATGCCGCGGCTTTTATCTATTACCTAACCATCTTTTATAGTATACTGAATCCCGCCAAGGAATTTTCAAGAGCCACGTATGCCGTACAACGCGGGTTAGCCTCCATGGAGCGTATAGACAAAATATTGGACGCCGAAAATCCAATCAAAGATCCCGATCATCCCAAAAGAGTCCGGTTTAACGAAGCAATCGAATACCGTGACGTGTGGTTCAGATACCAAGATAATTGGGTAATTAAAGGGGTAAATCTCACGATTGGTAAAGGAAAAACAATTGCACTCGTTGGGCAATCGGGATCAGGGAAATCTACTGCTGCCGATTTGCTCCCACGATTTTATGATATCCAAAAGGGAGGAATCTACATTGATGGGATTAACATAAAAGAGATGGCACTTCATGACCTCCGCTCATTGATGGGAAACGTGAATCAAGAACCGATACTTTTTAACGATACTTTTTACAATAACATCTCTTTCGGGGTAAACGAGACTACAGAAGAACAGGTAATCGAGGCGGCTAAAATCGCGAACGCGCACGACTTTATCATGGCAACCAGCGAAGGTTATCAAACCAATATTGGCGACAGGGGTGGAAAATTATCGGGAGGACAACGCCAGCGAATTAGCATCGCGAGGGCTATCTTGAGGAATCCTGAAATATTGATCTTAGACGAGGCGACCTCGGCACTTGATACCGATTCGGAGAGGCTCGTTCAAGAAGCACTGGACAACCTAATGAAGAACCGCACGACCATCGTGATCGCACATCGACTCTCCACCATCAAAAATGCCGATGAGATTCACGTGCTGAAAGAGGGTGAAATAGTGGAGTCGGGAGAACACGGGAGTCTCTACGAGCTTGGAGGTTACTATACGAAATTGTGCGATATGCAAGGCGACTTAGTTGAATAACTTCTTAAGCCAACAAGCTAGCCCATTTCCACTAGCCTTTGGGACAAGCGGTCTCTTTCTCAATTTTTTCGAGTAAAGTATCCACCGCTTCAAACGGAGAGTTGATGCTTCGGAACTCGGGAACGATCTCTTTCATTTTTTTCACGGTGCGCATATCATCGTAGTCATACGATGTACGAATAAGAAGATCCACCTTCTTACTGACTTCCAAGTATTCATATTCACGCACCTCGGCAATCATGATTTTCTCGTGATATGTAGGCTTTGTATGCTCGGCTTGACTTAACAATTCTTCATAGAGTTTTTCACCGTGACGCAATCCGGTAAACTCAATTTTGATGTTTTTCAACCCCGACAAGCGAATCATCCTTTTAGCTAAATCCAAAATTCTTACTGGCTTCCCCATGTCAAAGATGTAAATTTCTCCCCCCTTTCCCATGGCTCCCGCTTCCAATACCAACTGGCAGGCCTCGGGAATAGTCATAAAGTAACGAATTATCTCAGGGTGTGTAACCGTGACTGGGCCACCGTGTTTTATCTGTTCCCTGAAAAGTGGCAATACGGATCCGTTGGAGCCAAGGACATTCCCGAACCGAGTTGTGATAAACTGTGTTGACTTTTCTTCCTTTCCTTCAATATGTTTCGAGAGTGACTGTACATATATCTCGCAAATTCTTTTGGAACAGCCCATTACGTTCGAAGGATTCACCGCTTTATCTGTGGATACCATTACGAATTTTTTGGCATTATACTTAACCGCCAAATCGGAAACTATTTTTGTACCCAACACATTGGTTTGCACAGCCTCTGACACGTTTACCTCCATCATGGGCACATGCTTATAAGCGGCGGCGTGAAAAATATACTGTGGTCTAGTTCGCGAAAAAATCCGCTCCATACGAGAAGCATTGCTCACGTTGGCAACAATGATTTCCGCACGTAATTCCCTCCATTTCTCCTGCAGCTCGAGACGCATGTTGTGCAATGGAGTTTCGGCTTGATCGATAAGTATAATACTGTACGGGTTAAACTTGGCTACTTGCCGCACGATCTCGCTCCCGATTGAGCCGGCAGCCCCGGTAACCATTACCCTCTTACCTTCTATATTCGAAGCTATCTCCTTCATATTGATATGAATAGGGTCTCGGGGCAGGAGATCTTCTATCTGCACATCCTTCAATTGTTCTTTACTGGTAATCGTACCATTCCACTCGTTTATAGGCACGGTGGTGAGTAGGGAGATATCGTGATCCACGAAATTAGCCAGCATGTTGGAATTCTTAATCTCCTCCATCTTTTGGGGTGATACGATAATGGTTTTCACGTCCTTGCTCTCGAGAATCCGAAATAGATTCTCGTTATTAGCATGGATCAAACTGCCCTTCAACTCTTTCCCAACCATATGATTCTCATCGGAGATGAAACCGAGCACACGGTAATTAAACTCGCTGTTCCCTTTTAACGCTTTAGCAACACTGATACCTGCCTCTTTAGTCCCGTAAATAAACACATTGATCGGTTTAACGCTACTACCTGTAATAGCCTCGTACACCTCTTTCACGAGAATACGGGAGAAGATCATTAGGAACATGTTGAGAAAGAAAATCGCTATAAAAGTGATGTCCGTGATATGAAAATCGTCGTTATGTCTCTGTAGAACCTTCACTGAAAGATAAGTAAGCCCATACCCGAACACAAGCGCGTATGTGATTCTCAATAAATCAGTGAAAGATGAAAAACGAAGGATCCCGCTAAACGTTCTAAAGGAAATAAAAGTGATTGTATTGAAAAGAACGAGGAGCATACACAAAGTGGTACCATCCCCTCTCACCTCGGTCGTAAGCCCCCCGAATCCATACATTACCAAATACATGGAGAGGCATGAAAAAACGATCATCAGAAGGTCTAGTACTAAAATTGCCGATCGAGATAAAACCCGGCGCGATAAAAAATTCAGAATAACTTTGCTCATAAAGATAATGTTTAACATCCATTCTCATTAGATAGCGTACCCTGTAAAACTATAACATTTAATCGCAACGATAAGTTTTGTTTTCAGGAAATGAATACTATTTGTATGCTTCGTTGATAATGGCTTGTTTTGTGGTTTTCCCCGTTTCAATCAGTTCTACCCCCTTTTTAATCAGAAGGTCGTCTTTATAGTAAGCTTCCCAGAAAGCCTCTTCTCCAAAGAAATTTCTTACAATGTAGGCATGCATCACATTATCCAGGAGCCCACTCGATTCCTGAATATAATAGGGTCTTCTTCGAATCCCGTGATGATCAGCATAACTCACTAGATTAAGCAATAAAGGTTGCTGCAACAAATACTTGTGGAGCTCGGGCCACGTCTCAAAGCTACTCAGCTTCTCCTTGTGCAAATCTGAGTAGAGCATGGCGTACTCTTCATCGAGCCTCCTGTTCACCACCGAGTTATAGTATGAATTAATTCCTATTGTATCCCTTGCAAAAAATAGATCCGGCATGATACCATCCCCACCATACACGGTTCTTCCTCCAAGTGTGGTGAATGGGGTGAGATTATTGGCCGTATCAACATTCACGTAATCCCCCCGTAGGTAACGGTTAATAGCATCCATCTCGTACTCTTCGTATTTCCCCTTTTCATAACCTCGCTGAATGGACCTTCCCGAAGCTGTATAATACCTAGCCACGGTGAGCCTCACGGCCGATCCATCGGGGAAATTACGTTGGCTCTGAACTAACCCCTTCCCGAAAGAACGACGCCCAATAACCAACCCGCGGTCGTGATCCTGTATAGCACCGGCAAATATTTCACTTGCCGATGCACTCAATTCATCAATCAGAACAACTACATCGTCTCCTTTACAGGTACCCGATCCATTCGCATAATTATCACTCCTGGGAAAATTTCTCCCTTCTGTATACACGATCAGGTCACCCCTGTCCAGGAATTCGTTCAACATGGCAACCACCACATCAAGTGATCCGCCTGCATTACCTCTAAGGTCGATCACGAAACCTGTGGCTCCAGTACTTTTCAGCTTAGAAATGGCCGAGATAAATTCGCTGAAGGTGTTGAAACCGAAATTTCTACCCAACTTGATGAATCCAATCTTATCGGTCAACATATACGCGGCATTGACACTACTCATCGGTATATCACCTCTGGTTACAGTAATATCAATCAAACTATCCGAATCACCTCTTCGAATACCTAAAGTTACTTCCGATCCGAGTTCTCCTCTGAGTGTTTTTAGGACTTCCTCGTTTTGTATTTTTTTACCTGCCACCAAGCTGTCGTTAACCATCACTATCCGATCCCAAGGTGTGATGCCCGCCGCTTCCGAAGGCCCCCCTGGCACAATGCTTGTCACCACAATCGTGTCTCTTAGCACATAGAAACTCACACCGATACCAGAAAAATGACCTTCAAGATCCTCGTTCACTCGCTTCATCTGGGCAGCCGAAATATATTCAGAATGAGGGTCCAGTTCATGGATGATATTAGGTAACGCATCTTCGATCAACAGCCTTGTATTAACTGTATCCACGTAAGATTCACGGATATAATTCAACACGGCGTCAATTTTACCAGAGCTTTCCAGTCGACCCGACGTGCCGAACTGTCCGTATTTGCTCCC
>CAYFMZ010000116.1:2276-5869 GCA_964344275.1 uncultured Proteiniphilum sp. | reverse complement strand
GACGAGGCGTTCTGGGAGGTGTTCGATTTCACGTTTATCGACGGTAAACCTTATACAAAAGCGGACGTGGACGCGGGACTTCGCAAGGTGGTGATCACTGAAAAAACGGCACGTGATACCTTTGGGACGACGGCTGTCACCGGACAACGGATACTGATCGACTACACGGAATTTATCGTGAGCGGGGTGGTGAAAGATGTCTCCACGCTGGCCACCGCCGCATACTCACAGGTATGGGCACCCATTACTTCAGAAAACTTGGTTGATGGTGGTAGTGAGGGTATATCGGGTTCATGCAGGGTGATTATCCTAGCAAACGATAAAAAAGACTTCCCGAAAATACGAGAAGAAGCCGAAATGCTCCGCCAAAAATACAACGACGGGCTTACCACCTACGAAGCGTTCTATCGCGGCCAACCCGACACACATTTCGTCTATATCCACCGTAAATGGGCCAATATTGCCCCTGAAATGAAAAAAGTCGTCCAACAATCCATCATCGTTTTGCTGCTGCTTTTACTCGTCCCGGCCATCAACCTGTCGGGAATGATGGGTTCACGAATGCGGAAACGGCTCACCGAACTCGGGGTTCGCCGTGCATTTGGTGCCACCCGCGGCAACCTGCTCTCGCAAGTGATGTGGGAAAGCATGCTGCAAACCCTCTTGGGCGGTGCGCTGGGGCTGCTCCTCTCCTACCTTGCCGCGTATGCACTGAAAGGGATGATCTACGGGAACAGCACCATGGCGCTCCAGCTGGGCGAGGTCGCCCTGAACCCCGCTTCGTTGCTCAGTCCGGCCATCTTCCTTTACGCGTTCCTGTTTTGCCTGTTGCTCAACCTGCTGTCGGCATTCATCCCCGCGCGGAACGTGTCCCGCAAACCCATCGTCGATTCCATTCATTCAAAATAAAACAAGCTATGTTTAAACATATCCTCACGATCATCAAGAACGAACGCAAGCAAAACATCGGCTTGTGGATCGAGTTGCTGATTGTCTCCGTCTTCTTATGGTTTATCGTGGATAGTGTCTACGTGACACTCAGCAACTATTACGAGCCGATGGGGTTTGATACCGAGCATACCTATCTCATGCACTTCGGGTTACTGAACGAAAGCAGTCACGAACACGTGAAAGATATTCCAACCGAAACTGCCGTCACCTATTTATATACCGCATTGGAACGGATACGCCAGAACCCCATGATTGAAGCGGCAAGCATCTCTTACCATTCCAGTCCGCATCAATGGAGCAACCGGTCCCGCGGTCTTCACAGGGATACCGTAAGCACACGCTACGCCACCTTGAACCGGACGGTAACACCGGACTTCTTCCGGGTATTCCGCTACCAATCCACGAACGGGAGTACCGATGAGTTAGTACGGGCACTGGAGCAAGGCGAGCTGGTGATTTCCACCGAAGTGGAAAAAGAGTTGTTCGGGAAAGATGAATCGGCCGTCGGCCAGCATATCTCTTTCGAAAAGAGCGACTCCGCACAACAGTACACGGTAGGTGCTGTTTCCGACGTGATCCGGTACGATAACTTCAGCAACTGGAGTGCTTATTTCGCGCAACGACTGGAAAACGATCTGCTTGAATATCTCTCCGGAGAATGGGTGGGCGGCCTGGAGTTTTGCGTGCGGGTGATACCGGAAGAGGACCATGATTTCATTCGTCGTTTCCGCGAGGACATGACGCAGCAACTTCGCCTCGGTAACTATTACCTCGGAGAGATCCAATCCATTCCCGCCATCAAGGCAGCGACGCAAAAGGATAACGTGAACGACCTGAAGATGCGAATGTTTGTCATCCTCTTTCTGCTGGTCAACATCCTGCTGGGCATCACCGGTATCTTCTGGTTCCGAACGCAACACCGTCGAAGCGAGATAGGCCTGCGTGTATCCTTGGGAGATACACCCGGTGAGATATTAAAGAAATACTATATCGAAGGGTTGCTCCTGCTTACCGCGGCCATGATTCCCGCCCTAATTGTCATCTATATTCTTGGCAAGGAAGCAATCCTCCAGATATACCTCATGCCATTCACCGTTACCCGCTATCTCATCGGTTTTGGCATCACTTTCCTGCTCCTGGCCGGCATGATTATCCTCGGCATTTGGCTCCCCGCACGAAAAGCAGTGAAAGTTCCCCCGGCAGAAGCGTTGCGGGATGAATAACTGATTTACGATGTAACGACTTAACGATGTAATGACGTGACGATGTGATAATTGGATAATGAAAATAATGTATCGTCCTAAATATTGTTTACACCAGACTTGTTAAATAATGATTATTGTTTAAAAAAGATAGTTTTAATCCTGACATGGGTTTACAAGACACTTCAACGAGAACTTGCACCGTTTGCTAAAATTCCGGACTTCAATGAACGTTTGCTTATTACCATGGATTATGAAACAGGCAGTCATAATGGCATCAAACAACTCAATGCCATTGATTGGCTCTTAACCATAGAAGAGTAAATCACATGGAAGAATAAACCACAGCAGAGTAAAATCACAAGATTATTCATCTGATAAAAAGGAGAGAGCAGATTGGTCAGGATTTCGCGCAAATCTTTGGAGTAGGGTTCATGTTTTAAACATCAGTAAAAACAAGGCGGCAGAATTCAAGAAATGGATGAAAAATTATCTAACGGGGTGATTTGAGTCAAAAGGCTAGCAAGTAGATCGTTTTCAATTTTCAACTAAAACGCCTATCTTTGTGTTATATCTGTAATAACAAATGGCCGTTATGAGTACAATTACAATAAAACCGAAAAACAAGAGTCAGGAAGCTACAATTAAGAAAGTTTTGAAAGCACTGGATATCCCCTTTGAAAAATCAGCCTCGTCTTATGACCCTGAGCTTGTGGAGAAAATTAAAGAAGCAGAAAAATCCATTGAACAAGGGAACTTCACCGAAATCAAAGGTAAAGAGGAATTAACTGCCTTTTTAAATTCCTTATGAGTTACTCGCTAAAAATTGAAACAAAGGCGCAAAAAGAATTAGCCGGACTTAAAATGAATGATCAAAAATCATTCAATAAAATAGTTCGATTGCTTTCTGAATTACAGGATCACCCCACCACAGGCACAGGTAAACCCGAACAATTAAAACATGAGCTTTCCGGTAAATGGTCGAGACGGATCAATAAGAAAGACAGGTTAATATATGCTATTAACGAGTTGGAGATGAAAGTGAATGTTTTTTCATTTAAAGGACATTACGAGTAGTTTTAAGTCGTTGACTACATTCCCGATAATAGTACGTTAAACGTGCAAACCTCATTTACATTTGGTTTACACGTTTTTTGTGTACCGTGCAAGGTGGGTAACCACCGGCAAGATCACTGAACGCTGAGAGTTGATAGCAAAAAATGCGTAACACAACCGTCAAACTGTCCGAATTCGAACCTTGCAGTGTTCATTTTCGGACAGTTTGCATTTCGCATATTATTAATTTACAAACGATTACGTTTTTGGCATACGCTTTGTCTACTGATAGGAGACAGTTGAGACGATAGGCATTGAGACGAGAAAAATCAATGCAACTGAATTGGCAAAAAACGATACAACAAAAATCGATACAACAAAGAT
>CAYFMZ010000116.1:0-2176 GCA_964344275.1 uncultured Proteiniphilum sp. | reverse complement strand
GATACAACAAAGATCGATACAACAGAAAGCGTATGCGAAAAACAATCAATAACACGCTACTTTTTTTATTCACTCTGGCAACGGGGGTGTCGGCACAACAGGTGCTGACGCTCCCCGAAGCTATCGAACTGGCGCACCGGCAGTCGGTGGATGCGGCGGTTGCACTCAACGAACTAAAGACTTCTTACTGGGAGTTCCGTACGTACCGGGCCGACTTGCTGCCGGAGGTGGGGTTTTCGGCATCGTTGCCCGACTACCGGCGGAGCTATAACCTGTACCAAAGCGAGGACGGCAGCTACAAGTTTGTCCGCACCAACTCGCTGGGCATGACGGGGGATATATCGATCGACCAGAATATCTGGCTCACGGGCGGAAAGCTTTCCCTGAATAGTTCGCTGCAGTTCATCGACCCGCTGAACACGGCGGGGGCTCATCGCTACTACATGAGCGTACCTATCGGGGTGACGCTCTCACAGCCTATCTTCGGGGTAAACAACATGAAATGGAAACGACGCATCGAGCCTGTCCGATACAACGAGGCGAAGGCGGCGTACCTCGAAAGCACGGAGATGATTACCCTACGCACCATCACCTATTACTTCCAGTTGCTGCTGGCGAAAGAGAACATGAACATCGCGGAGCAGAACAAGGAGAACGCCGACCGTATCTTCGAGATTGCCGAAGCACGCCGGCAGATGGGGCAGATATCGGAGAACGAACTGCTGCAACTGAAGCTGTCGGCACTCAAAGCGGAGTCGAACCTCACGAAAGAACAATCGGCCCTGAACGGGGCGATGTTCCGTTTGCGGTCGTTCTTGGGGCTAAGCGAGAACGACAGCATCGACCCGCTAATCCCGGAGCTGGAGAGATACCCCGAAATCACCTACGTCGACGTGCTGGAAAAGGCGCAGGAGAACAACCCCTTCGCTCAAAATATCCGTCGCCGCCAACTGGAAGCCGATTACGAGGTAGCACAAGCCAAAGGCGCGCAACGGCAGATCGACCTGTTCGCGTCGGTCGGCTACACGGGACAGGAACAAAGCTTCCGATCGGCTTACCAACACCTGATGGACTACCAGGTGGTGCAGGTGGGCGTGAAAATTCCTATCTTGGACTGGGGTAAACGAAAAGGACGTGTGAAAGTGGCGGAGTCGAACCGGGAGGTCGTTGCTTCTCGCTTGAAGCAGGAACAGATGAACTTCAACCAGGATATTTTCCTTCTCGTGGAGCAATACAACAACCAGGCGGAACAGCTTCGCATCGCGAAGGAGGCCGACGAGATCGCGCAACGGCGTTATAATACCTCGGTGGAGTCGTTCATGATCGGGAAAATAAACACGCTGGACCTCAACGACGCGCAACTCTCGAAGGACAACGCACGGGCCGCCTACGTGTCGGAGATGCACCTCTACTGGTATTACCTCTACCAGCTGAGAAGCCTCTCCCTGCACGACTTCGTGAACAACACCGGCCTTGATGCCGAATTTGAACGGCTAATTAACCACTAAACCGCTTTGTTCGTGCCTATTTTATATTTACCTTCGCTAACGCAACAGCCGTTACAGCAACGGCCGTTGCGCTAAACAAGTCCATCCCTATGCAGACAATACTGATCATTGACGACGACGCCGCGGTGCGTTCCTCCCTCACGCTTTTATTGAAGCGGGCGGGACACGAAACTCACGCCGTTGCTTCCCCCGAAGCGGCACTGGATTTCGTGCGCCATACCCGGCCCGACCTGATGCTGATGGATATGAACTTCTCGTTGGCGACCAAGGGAAACGAAGGGTTGGAGTTGTTGCAGAAGGTGCATGTGTTCTGCCCGGAGGTGCCGGTTATCTTGATCACGGCATGGGGCTCCATCGAACTGGCCGTTAGAGGGATGCAGTTGGGCGCCTTCGATTTCATCACCAAGCCGTGGGACAACCGCCAACTGCTGAAATCGGTGGAGACGGCACTCGACCTAGGAAAACAGAGGCCGGCGACCGAGCCGCCTAAGACACGGGTAGAGCTGGACGCGCGGTACGATTTCTCGGCCATCATTGGGGCTTCGGACGAAATACTGAACGTACTGACCACCGTGGCCCGCATTGCGGACACCAATGCTTCGGTACTGATCACGGGCGAGAGCGGCACGGGGAAGGAGCTGATTGCCGAGGCGATCCACAAGAACAGC
>CAYFMZ010000115.1:1368-5890 GCA_964344275.1 uncultured Proteiniphilum sp. | reverse complement strand
GTTAAGTGTCGCAAATATATATGGCTCCCGAACGGTTACAAGTATATTTTTACTTACATAATATTACATCCCGTGCGCGAAATGGGTGAAAAACGATTACAAGATTGCCTTTGAGTGAATTTCATGTTTAGAGTGGTAAATACAAATTGCAGAAGGAGAACACTCCCCTTGGTGCGGGAATATTCTCCTTCTTTTGATTAAAGAGAGTGAGCCTTACACTGCTCACGCTCAGATGTTATTTAGGTTTAATTTGGCAGCTCTTTTATCTTGATGTTCTGAAACCAAACCTCGTCGCCATGATCTTGCAGGAGGATAAGCCCCTCTTCTGCATTACCGAAATTGGGCCAATCCTTGTATTTACTCTCCTGTACGATCGCGTTCCACTCATCGGTGTTGCGTTCGTACTCAACGATCTTAACGCCATTCAGCCAGTGTTCCACGTGGTTCCCTTGCACCACGACCATCGCGGTATTAAAGAACCCGTTGCGGAACGGTTTGTCCTCCGGGGCAGCGATCAAGTCGTAAAGCGACCCAAGAGTTCTGTTTCCATCTCTACCCAGTATGGCATCGGGATGCCTTCTATCGTCCAGTATCTGGAATTCACAGCCGATGGCCGATCCTTGACCGTCCTTATTCAGGTCGGTATCCACGAAGTACTTGATGCCGCTATTGGCACCCTCCGTGATCCGGAAATCAACCTTTAGCATGAAATTCTTGTAGGGACGAGTAGTCACGATATCTCCACCGTTGGTCGACTCACCACCGTCGCTCTTGTGTACTTTAAGAATACCATCTTCGATCGACCATCCAACTTCAGGGAACCCATCGAGTCGAGCACCGCGCCATCCTTCGGTGGTTTTACCATCCCAAAGGAGTTTCCATCCCTCGGCTGCTTCACGCTCCGAAATAGTATTGGCCACCGCGTTCAGTTGTTTTACATCGGGATTCTCGGGAGTGCGATATTTATCAAGATCCTCCGTGAGGATACGGATATTGCGCCAAGAAACGGTTTTT
Organism: uncultured Proteiniphilum sp.; assembly: GCA_964344275.1. Lineage (GTDB taxonomy): Bacteria > Bacteroidota > Bacteroidia > Bacteroidales > Dysgonomonadaceae > Proteiniphilum. Next base: position 4,876 of record CAYFMZ010000115.1, on the reverse strand, counting down.
CCCGCCAGCTCTTCGCGTCCGATCGAATGCACCTGCAAAGCGATAAAACCCGATGGCGTGGCATCGTCCAACAGCTCGGTGCATTGCACCCCGTTCACCCAAGTACGAATAGAATTCCCGATTGCCTCGATACGTGCACTATTCCACTCCTCATTTTTGAAGGCTTTCTGCCCTTCAGGATTGTAATTCAAGGGATAAATCCACCCGCGGCGGGCCTCATCATAGATACCACCGGTCCATGCACGATCAGAGGGGTCTATCTCAAACTGGTATCCGTGAACTCTACCATCCCTGTACTCCGGGAGGCTTAAACTACGAAATTGCACTCCCGAGTTCAGTCCATCGTCTACTTTAAAATCAAACTCTAAAATAAAATCGCCGTAATCTTCAGTAGTGGCTAAAAAAGTATTCGGCGTGTTCATCTCGGATATCCCGATGATGGTGTTATCCTCCACTTTAAATTCCGCTGTTCCGTTCAATTTCTCCCAACCTTCTAAATCCGTTCCGTTAAACAGATTCTGCCATTTGGGTCCTTGAGAACAGGATGTAAACGCAAAAATCATTGCACATAGTAATAAAATATTCTTTCTCATTGTTTTCACGATTATATTCCTTCCGGAATAGTTCATTCTTAATTTTTAATTCTTAATTATCAATTAAATCACGTAAAAATCTTCCCAACCTTTCCTCGGGGGTTCACCGGTCAGGAACGCGTCAGCGAAAGCATCGTTTGTTACTCGTTTAGTATCTCGATCAAACACGATCTTTCGGTTGAGGCGTTGTGCGGCCACTCCCAGGCAAAATACCTGGCTCAAGGGAGCAGCGACCTCGAACGGCGAACGAGTTTTTTCTTTACCTTGACAAGCCAGTAGGAAGTTGGCGTAATGATTGGACGTGCTCTTGGGGACTTCCGGCAAATGCTTCTCCATCTCTTTCGCCTTCTCATCGGGAATGATACTTAGTGTACTACCGTGTGATCCTCCCTTGAAAGTAAGCTCCTTACTATAAATCTCTTTACCGGGGTTCAGTTTGGCCGGTTGAATTTGGCCACCCGCGACCGTAGGTATGTTGGGATCCAGCTCCGACACGCCGTATCCTTCGGGAACAGACGGAATATTGTCTACCCCATCGTACCAAGTAATCACCAACGGAGGCATGTTTCCACGGGCGGGAAACTTGAATTCAATAGTGCTTGACATAGGGAAGAAGTAATCATTGTGATCTTTCAACCAAAGGGGGTTGACCTCTTCCGGCAGGCCTAAGTCGAGAAACTCGTGAACCGTGTCGATAATATGTGCCCCCCAATCGCCCAAAGCACCCATTCCAAAATCATACCAGCAACGCCACTGCCCGTAATGGAAATCCTTATTAAAGTCGTGGTGCCGCTGTGCCATTAACCATGTATCCCAGTCGAGTGTTTCAGGAATGGGTTCTGCAGCGGGGAATTTCGTGATAGAGGGGTCCCACCCGTGCCAACGGCGCGCGTTGTTCATATGAGCCGTTACCGCGGTAACGTCTTTAATGATGCCCGCTTCTTTCCAAGCCTTGAACTGGAAGTAATTGGCATCAGAATGGCCTTGGTTACCCATTTGAGTTACCACGTTGGGATATTTCGCAACTGCTTTCAAGAGTAGCTCCGATTCATGAAAAGTGCGCGTAAGTGGTTTTTCCACGTACACGTGTTTCCCCAACGTTATCGCCATCATGGTGGCGGGGAAGTGGGCAAAGTCGGGAGTAGAGATAACTACCGCTTCAATTTCGTTCCCCATCTTATCAAACATTTCACGGAAATCTTTGAAACGCTTTGCTTTGGGATACATCCCTAATGCCTTTTGGGTATGCTCGGCCCCAAGGTCCACGTCACACAGCGCTACCACGTTGGCTAAACCTGTTTTCTCGATAGCGTTGATGTTCTCCAAACCCCTGAATCCTATACCAATATGAGCCAAATTTACTTTTTTATTGGCTCCAACTATTCGGCTATAGCTCGCGGCATTCGTCCGGGTGGTGATACCGCCCATTGCCAGTCCGGCAGATGCCAAGGCCGCGTTTTTAATAAATTCTCTTCTCGTTGTCATGCTTATATTAGTTAGTGTTTATTGTCCTATGATTTTCGTGCGAAGGCCTTTCGTGTTCATAACGATGGCAATTCTTCTCACGGGGTTTACTCGAATCGATCTTTATGTGCCCACAACCCAAGCGCGGGGCTCGAAATGTAATAGATCTCCTCCCCATCGGGCAGGATATTGAATCCCTCTTTAAGGCTCGGAAGATCGTATCGTTGCATCGCTTCATCGAAATCACCCCATTGGAAGCCCACACCCTCTATCTCCTCACGCGTGAGGTTGCCGTTCTCCTTCCCGGGGCAATAGGAAACGGTGAACCGACCTTCCGACGACCCATGGATAAGGTGGGCAGCGGCACCCAGGTTATCCCTGAGGTCTTGATTTTTTGCCACGGCCTTCAAGGTGGCAGGGGTCCCGTGGTATCCATACTTGCGAATAAGAAGATCTATGGCCTTATCCTCACCAAACTCTTTCAGCGCGGGGGCGAGCACGATCAACTCACCCCCATCGGCGATAGCCATACGGGTACGGTAGATCGACTTATTACCCAGCCATGTACTTTTAAATTCGGAGGGGTCAAGCCACACCACCGTCTTTTTCAGCGGGTGCTCTACCATCACGAAGTTGACCTCCAGTGAGAGTTTCGACGCTCGATCGAACACTTCGATATCATCCCCCACGAACAGGCCATAGGTTTGCTGCTCCCCTTTTTCGTTCACACCCACCACGGTAAGCACGTATAAGATAGGCATCCCTTTCAAAAACTTTTCGGTGGCATAATTAAACACCCGCCGCACCGGCGTGTCGGATCGCCCCATCATCCGTTCCATACCATACACGGCACCGATATAATGGCTCTTGTTGATCCCTTCGCTCCCGCCGGTTCCCACGAGGATATTTTTGTTATAGTTGGCCATCCCCACCACTTCGTGGGGCACTACCTGACCAATGGAGAGGATAAGGTCGAACCCTCCCTCCACCAGCAGCTTGTTTACCTGTGCCGGCCAAGGAAAATTAACGCCCCCGTTGGTCTCCTCGCTCACGTATTCCGAGGGCACCTCCCCCAGCGTGAGTACGTCGTTTCTCCAGTCATGTTCCCGGATGAGCGACTTAGGCATCTCGCCGAACATATGGCTGATCTGTTCGTCCGTCATCGGAGTATGCGTGCCTAACGCGGGGAGGACATCGGTGAGTTGATCCCCGTAGTACTTCCAAACCATCTCGGTGAGTTCCCCTGCTCTACTGGGCAAACGGGTATAGTCGGGTGGAACGGCAAGTACTTTATGCCGTTCCCCTAACTTATCCAATGCTTCGTACAGCCCTTGTCGCAGGTCGTCCTTCGACAAGTTTGTTTTCGGAGAACCTTTTTCGTAGTAAATCATATTATTAATAATGTGCTAATTTGTTTATGTGCCAATATGCAAATTGATTCAAGACAAAAG
>CAYFMZ010000115.1:0-1268 GCA_964344275.1 uncultured Proteiniphilum sp. | reverse complement strand
GTACTGCCACCGCGTCCCGTCCAATCGGTATGGAAAAACTTCCCACGAGGAGCATCGGTCCGCTCGTACTGGTGCGCACCAAAATAATCCCGCTGTGCTTGCAACAGGTTGGCGGGCAATCGTTCGCTCCGGAAGCCATCAAAATAGGCTAATGCCGCAGTAAGCGCCGGTACCGGGATACCGTGTACCAATGCCGCGGCACACACCCTGCGCCAGCTCTCTTGTGCCGACAATACCGCTTCTTTAAAGAACGGGTCTAACAGCAGATTCTCTAATGCCGGGTTGGTATCGAACGCGTTTTTGATATCCCCCAAGAAACGGGAACGGATGATGCATCCACCACGCCACATCAAGGCAATTCCCCCGTAATTTAAGTTCCAGTGGTACTCTTTGGCTGCCTCCATCATCAGGTCGTACCCTTGCGCGTAAGAGATAATCTTAGCACCGTAGAGCGCGTTCTCTAAATCATCAATAAACTGCTGTTTATCTCCCCCGAACGTGGTTTTCTCTACCGTGATTGCTTTCGATGCTTTTACGCGCAACTCTTTCTGTGCCGAAAGGCAACGCGAGAAGACCGATTCACCGATCAGGGTGAGCGGTATACCCAGGTCGAGTGCCGTAACGGCTGTCCACTTGCCGGTACCTTTCTGACCGGCGGTATCCAGTATCTTCTCCACAAGGGGGCTTCCATCTTCATCCTTGTAAGCCAAAATATCGGTGGTAATCTCGATCAGATAGGAATCCAATACTCCTTGATTCCACTTCTTGAACACCTCGTGCTGCTCAAAGGCATCCATACCAAGCAGGTCCTTCATAAGGTGGTACGCTTCGTTTATGATCTGCATATCGCCATACTCGATTCCGTTATGAACCATTTTCACGAAGTGCCCCGCCCCGTTCTCACCTACCCAGTCGCAACATGGAACTCCATCGTCCACCTTGGCGGCTACCGCTTGGAAGATCTCCTTCACATGGGGCCATGCTTCCGGGGAGCCACCCGGCATCATCGAGGGTCCCAAGAGGGCTCCTTCTTCCCCACCGGAGACACCGGTACCCACGTAAAGCATTCCTTTGCTCTCCACGTATTCGGTTCTTCGAATGGTGTCGGGAAAATGGCTGTTTCCTCCGTCAATAATGATATCGCCCGGCTCCAGCAAGGGAATAAGCTTCTCGATAAAGTCATCCACCGGCTTCCCGGCTTTTACCAGCAGCATCACCTTGCGGGGCCTTTCGATGGCATTCACGAATGCTTCCAGGGAGTCGGCACC
>CAYFMZ010000114.1:0-6066 GCA_964344275.1 uncultured Proteiniphilum sp. | reverse complement strand
AGCGTCGAGACGAATATTCGGGTTCGATCGATCTCTTGGAGCAGCGACTCCCGGTCGTTGGCATGTTCCGCGATCTGTTGTAGCAGACGCCGACGGTAAGGAGCGGCGCAGGAGAGTTCACTCCCCACTCGAATGTACGCGTTACATTCCCCTTCGCTGTTGCCAAGACCCGCGTGTATCGCCTCACAAAGCTCGTCTACCGCCCGGTTGGTGTACGCCAGCACCATGATGTTGGTATCGGGCTCCGCGTGATAGGTCTCTATCAGCCGCCGCGCGAAGATCGAAGTCTTCCCGGTCCCCGGCGGGCCCACGATCAGGAAATAGTCCTTCGCACGTCTTGCCGCGGCTATTATGTTTTCAGGATAGGGCACCTCCTCGTTCTCCATTGGATGGATTTGAGTGACAGTTGATGGAGAGGCTTTCTCCATCAGGAAAGTCGTGTTTTCCCCTATAGAATGGCTTTCAGTGCAGGTGTGGGGTGCTTTAAGACCTAACAGCAGATCCCTCTTTTGCTTGGGAGCTTCCATGAACGCGAACAACCCTTTGTACATGCTGGTGCAGGAGGAGTCCAGCGCATCGTGTTCGATAGCCCACAGTCGATTTTCATCGAAGTAGCGGCGGTTTTTCTGCTTGTAACGAAAGCGTACAACCACCTCGTTGGGAGTTATCGCGGCAATACTTCCTTTCAATATCTGTTGATTCAACACCGTATCCTTTTCCCCTTCGCGCGGGTAAACTATACAGATATCCCCCTCTCGGAAATTTACCAAGCCGTTCTCTCCACGAGAAAAACGTACGGCCAGTCCGCTCCCGGCGTCTTCAACGTGGAGAATAGAGAGATTAAAAAGAACATCCAGTGCCTCGGCACGTTCTTGAAACGTGCTGTTCCACAGCGATGCCACGCCCGTGGGTGTCTCCCGTTTGATATCGCCGATTTTTTGGTGGTACAGCTCCCGTGAAACAAAGCGGGTAAACCGGTAAAAATAGCTCTTCTCCAAATCGCTGCACGCGTCGAGGCAATTCTCGATCCGTGAAATTTTTTGAGTAAAAAACCAAGGCAGCTTATCGCTTCCCCGTACCGAGTCAAAGAGTTCAGAAAACAGCGATGCCACCTCCTCGTTATCCCCGTTAACCAGTCGTTTTTCATTCACGACAATCAGGTTCCGGACATTCACGATTGTTTTTTCCAGTTTTTCATCCTTCTCTACGGCTCGAAGATTCTCCCCTTTACGATTCCCCGCCGAATAGAGGATGGATGCATCCATCTCCCCGGTTTTTCCATAAACGCTTTCGATCATCAGTCGGTACACCGCTGTCTGGACTTCGTGGTTGAGGGCAACCTTCTCCTGGTCGTACATGGGGAAGGGAAGCTTACCGGACTTTAACTCCACGATGGCCGCTTTAGAATCGGTTGATAGAGGCTGCCATAGGTCGAGTCTTCCTTGAAAACCGAATTTTTCGCTAAAGAAGGAGGGTTCCAGGGTACATTCATGTATATCGATTCCCCTCTTCGGGAAATCGTTCTGTATCACCCTCCGGATATTCTCGAACTGCTGCTTCGCGCTATGCATGAACTCCCTGAAATGGTGCGGCTCCCGAATATCCTCGCAGCTCGCGTACTCGAACGGAGAGTGTTTGAACGACCGTTGGAAGACATCGTTGAAATCCACCGTTTCCGGATCATCGGCAAAGATCAGCTCGTCTAAGAAAAAGTTAGCCAGGTTCCCTAACAAGAGGTAGGATCGGTTCTCCATCTCCTCGAACTTGTTTCGGAAGTAGTGTAGCGGGCTGATGGCATAATTCTGAAAACACTCCGCCACCGACGAAGCGTCGATCAGGTAGTCGGGCTCCAGGATAATATATCCAGGGATCACGACTCCTTCTTCGTCAACCTCGCAATCCACTAAGTTAACCCGGTCGCCTTCTCGTAGTTGCTCCACCGAAGAGTTGAAGGCGTAATTATCAGGGGCTACCCCATACCGGACCATTACCTCTTCGTAGGGGGGATCCATTAAAACGCAAGTTAGGAACTTCCGTTCACTCTCTTTAGCGACAACGCGTGCTCGGATTAGGTCGATGGATGCGCCGATTGAATGAAGGGAAGAGATGAAGGATGGTTCTACCATAAAGAAGTCAGAAAATTTTGGGTAAGAAAATGATAGCACCCACTGCCACAGCGATGAATGCCGCGATCAGTACACCTGCTGCCGCGATATCCTTGGTATTTCGTATGGCGGGCTGTATCTCCTGCTTGCTCGCGTAGTCGGCCAGAATTTCCAGTGACGTGTTGATCGCTTCCATGGCAAACACCAGCCCTATAACGATAGTAATGGCCAGCCACTCACCGCTCGAAATATGTAGCATCCCTCCCAAAATGATGGCTATGACAGCTGCCACCAATTGCACCCGCGCGTTGGGTGTCTCCCGGAAGAGGGTTTGTATACCACGGAACGCGTGTTTAAATGACTGGATCCGTTCTTTAATGTAATGCATCGCTTTGTTGCATGGGGACGTTATTGTATAAAAGTTTTCGTTATAGCAATTCAAAATTACAAATTTAAACGGCATCTTGCAAGTGACTTCCGGTGTAGGACAAAACCTCAAAAGCTATATAGATTATGCCAGTCGAAAAAAATCGTGTAAATTTGTGGTTAATAAATTTTTCACTCATTCTTTTTTTCTAATTAGAAGAATTATGTCTCAACCCTGCCCATTATGTGGAAAAGCCAAACCGGATGAAACCCTCTTTTGCGGGGAATGCGAACGTCGTATCCGAAGCGACTACGAGGTGAAAGTGCCGGAAAACGAGGTCCCCCTTCCAACACGGCAGGGGAGTAGTGAACGGGAAGCGATACCGCGACGGAAAGAGATAGCGGAAGATGAAATGATTGGGCCGGGGCCGAGTGGAGACAAGCATCATGAAATCTCTGGGCCGGAGGAGAATCTTGGGCCGAAGGAGGATCCAGAACTGGAGGAAGATCCAGAACGAGAGGAAGATCCGGAACGGGAGGGAGATCCGGAACGGGAGGAAGATCTTGAACTGATGGGTATAAAACCGAAGAAGAGAAAGAGGTTCATGGCACCGCTCTTGTTTCTGTTGGTGGTTTTGCTTCTGGGTGGTGCTTTCTTAATCTATAACGAGACCGTCCGAAAAGAGAATTTAGAGCGGAGTGGATGGGAAACCGCGCTCAAATTGAACAGCGTGGGAGGATATCTTGCCTATATGGAAGCCTTCCCTCACGGAATACATTCCAATGAGGCACAAGAGGGATTACTCCGGTTGAAGTCGGAAGAGGCTTCGGCTTGGGAACAGTTGAAAGCCTCCGGTAACATCTCGGAACTACGCGATTTTATAACCCGTCATCCCGAGAGTCCCTACGCTACACTGATAGAAAGACGTCTCGATTCATTGAGCTGGATAGGCGCGTTGCGGGTCAATACCCCTGAATCTTATTCCGAGTACCTTATACAATCGGAACGGGGAGAACTGCGCGGAGAATACGAGTTGGTGGCACGTGAAAGGTACAGCATGCTTCACCAATCTTCCCCTGTTATTGACACGGAGATAGAAAATATACGCAACACCATCAGTGGTTTTTATGCTGCTCTTTCGGGAACCAATCACGACGGTGCCTTTCAATACTTGGCACCTACCGTTAGTCGCTTTTTCAGCTCGGGTGCGGCTTCACGGGAACGGATCGCGGGGGAATTGCTAATGGCTCGAACTCGGGCACAGGGGGCCACCCTTTCGTTTGCTCCCGGTATCGAGGCGGTGCGGTATGAGCGGAACGCTCGTGAACACTACGTGGTGAATGTGCCACTGACCAAGTCCTACGTGAGGGACGGTGTTACAGAGCGGGTGCCGGGATACGTGGTGCACATGGAGCTGAATCCCGATTTTCAAATAAGCAGCATATATGAAACAAAGCCGCATCCTGAGGCACCTTAATTGCCGAGAGACAACCCGTTGGGCGGTACCCCGTTTAAGTACCTGTGAAGGGCGAAACCAAATCAGGTTCTGATTGTTTACAATGTACACTATGCAATTCCAACTCACATCCGATTTTAGACCCACCGGCGATCAACCCGAAGCCATCAAGGCACTCGTGGAGGGGCTTCAGCAGAAAGTACCTTACCAGACTCTCCTTGGCGTGACCGGATCGGGTAAAACTTTTACGATAGCCAACGTGATCGCGCAAGTGAACAAGCCCACGCTGGTACTCAGCCATAATAAAACGCTCGCGGCACAGCTATATAGTGAATTCAAAGGCTTCTTCCCGAATAACGCGGTGGAGTATTTCGTGTCCTACTACGATTATTACCAGCCGGAAGCGTATATACCTACGACAGATACTTATATCGAAAAGGACCTCGCCATCAACGACGAGATCGAGAAGTTGCGGCTTGCCACCACTTCGTCGCTCCTGTCGGGGAGAAACGACGTGATCGTGGTGTCGTCCGTCTCATGCCTTTACGGTATTGGGAACCCGGAGGATTTCAATAAAAATACCATCGAGGTAGAAGAGGGGCAGACGATGGAACGAGACCGCCTGCTCCGGCTACTGGTGGACAGCCTCTATTCCCGTGATGAAACTGCCGAGTTCGACCGCGGCAATTTCCGAGTAAAGGGAGATACGGTGGATGTATTTTTAGCATACCACGATTATATTGTACGAATTATTTTTTGGGGCGATGAGATCGAGTCGATCGAGTCGGTGGATCCGCTCACTGGAACGACCATCGAGCGTTTGACCTCCTATCGTATTTTTCCGGCTAACCTCTTCGTGACCACCAAGGAGCGGATCTTTAGGGCTGTGGACGAGATACAGATCGACCTCGGGAAACAGGTGGAGTTTTTTCATTCGATTGGTCAGCCGTTAGAAGCGAAGCGAATCTACGAACGGGTGACCTACGACGTGGAGATGATAAAGGAGATCGGCTACTGCTCGGGGATCGAGAACTACTCACGCTATTTTGATGGGCGATTGCCCGGAACACGCCCCTTCTGCTTGCTCGATTTCTTTCCGGAAGATTACTTGACGGTGATCGACGAGAGTCATGTCACCATCCCGCAGATACGGGCCATGTACGGGGGGGATCACTCCCGGAAGATGAACCTGGTGGAGTACGGGTTCCGGCTCCCCGCGGCGATTGATAACCGACCGCTGAAGTTCGAGGAGTTTGAATCGCTTACCCCGGAGATTATTTTCGTGAGCGCGACACCGGCCGACTATGAACTGGAGAAGTCGGAGGGAATCGTGGTGGATCAGTTGATTCGTCCCACCGGACTGCTGGATCCGCCCATCGACGTACGGCCCAGCCTTAATCAGATAGACGACCTGATGGAGGAGATCCAGCAACGAGTGGAAAAAGATGAACGAGTGCTCGTTACCACGCTCACGAAGCGAATGGCCGAAGAGCTGACTGATTACTTGGCGAGCAACGGGGTGCGTTGCAACTATATCCACTCCGACGTGGAGACGCTGGAGCGAGTGAAGATCATGGACGACCTGCGCCATGGGCTGTTCGATGTGCTGATCGGGGTGAACTTGCTGCGAGAGGGGCTCGACCTGCCGGAAGTGTCGCTCGTGGCCGTGTTGGACGCGGATAAAGAGGGATTTCTCCGTTCTCATCGATCGCTCACGCAGACCGCGGGACGCGCGGCACGAAACGTGAATGGCAAGGTGATCTTTTATGCCGACAAAATGACGGATAGCATGAGAATGACTATAGACGAAACCAACCGGCGCCGTGAGAAACAGATGAAATACAACGAAGAGCACGGCATCACGCCGCGTCAGATTAAAAGAGCCCATTCATCGGCACTGAGTAAGGAGTACACCTCTACGATTGAGGCAAAAGCATACGTGGAACCAGACTACACCTCCCTGGCTGCCGAACCGCTGCAAGCGTACGCGTCGAAGGAGGACCTAAGGACCAAAATCGAGCAGACACGCCAAGCGATGCGGGCCGCCGCGAAAAAACTGGAGTTCCTCGAAGCTGCTCAATTACGCGATCGACTCATTGCGCTGGAGGAGATGCTTAAGTCAATGTGACTAATGTGAC
>CAYFMZ010000113.1:3866-6159 GCA_964344275.1 uncultured Proteiniphilum sp. | reverse complement strand
GGTGTTTTTGAAATAAAATGGAGGGAAAAAGCACTCAACTTATCGTTTTGACAAACTCAAGAAGTATTGTTCGGCAACAACTAGATCCAGCGATGTGGTAATTTTAATATTTGTTTCTTCGCCTTTGATTAGTCGAATTGGCAATCCATAATGCTCGGCCACTGAAGCGTCATCCGTATATGCAGTATTAAACTCCGTCTCGTATGCCTTCTTTAACACATCAGCCGGGAAAGTTTGGGGTGTTTGTACGATTTTCAATCGGTTACGGTCGAGCAACTTGCTGCCGCTTTCAGTGAGAACACGCACGCTGTTCACCTCGTCCACCACGGGTATCACTCCAACGCCCAGTTCAAAAGCATTGTTGAAGCATCTTTCAATCAGCTTTCGCGTAACAAAAGGTCGTGCACCATCGTGGATCGCTACCGTCTCCTCTTCCGACACTTCCCGTAATCCATTTTGCACCGAGTGAAAACGCGTGTTGCCCCCGTTGACCACAACATGGGCAATCGTGAATTGATGTCGTTCACAAAGCTCCTCCCAGTATGAGCGGTACTCCTCGGGTAGGACCAACACGATTCGAGTACGGTAATCTTGTTCATGAAAAGCTGCCAGTGTATGCATCAACATCGGTTTTCCCGCGATGGGGTGAAATTGCTTTGGCAATTCACTGCCGGCACGCATGCCCTTTCCACCTGCTACCACCACCGTGCAGAACTTTCTTTCAGGGATCATGTCATCTCCTCCAGCAGCTTTTGAAGTTCCTTATCGGTCTTGGTTAACCGATCCTTGCACAAAGTAATTAGCTCGGACGCCCGCTTTACTTTCGCGGTCAAGACATCCACATCCAGCTCACCCGCCTCGATCGATTGAACGATCTCTTCCAGCTCTTTTTTAGCTTGGGTGTAATTTATTTTTGTCGACATAGCATCATTTGTTAAATATTTCCTTGGAACTTATTCCTGTAACAATAGAGCTCGCGCTACCATCTTTAAAGCGTGTCTCGATGGCGTCTCCCTTCTGCAAACCCTTGGACGAAGTTATCACTTTTCCGTTTTTTATCGAGAGTGTATAGCCTCTCCGTAACACATTCTCCGGCGACACCATCTGCATGAATTGTTCCGCGTTTTTTATAAAGTGCAGTTCGTCACGCAATACCTGCCGAAAGAGGTATTTCACGTTCACGGTTAACTCGTTCACCGCGGAGAGCTCTCGTTGCAAGAAAAGTGACGATCGATGTACCAGTGCGTTCGACAACGTCAAAAGGTCAGACTGCTCCTTAACAAGAAATGCTTCTGTTTCTTCAACTAATCTTTCCTGTAACTCGAATAGCTCCATCGCGGTCTCCGTTACCAACGTGATAAAAATCTCCGCCACCGCCGTGGGGGTCTTGCCACGCGTATGTGCCACGATATCTAATACTGTTATATCACGTTCGTGACCGATACCGCTTACCACCGGTAGGGGAAATTGTGCAACGTTCGAAGCAAGGTTGTAAGAATCAAAGCAACTCAGGTCGGAGCTGGCACCTCCTCCCCGGATAATAGCCACGGCGTTGAATAGTTCTTTGTATTGATACACTTTTTCCAGGGCAGCGATAATCGACTCCTCGCTACGATCACCTTGCATCACCGCGGGGAACAACTTCGTGTAAAACTGAAATCCTCCCGGGTTATTATCCAGCTGATCTTTAAAATCCTCGTATCCCGCGGCGGTGGGTGAAGATATCACGGCAATCCGGTTCGCGGGTACCTCCATCATTAACTCTTTGTTGAGCGACAGTACCCCATCCTCTTCCAGCTGCTTCAGAACTCGCTGTCGATTACGGGCAATTTCACCCAAGGTGAACGTCGGGTCGATATCGACCACCGTAAGAGAAAATCCGTACAGTTCATGAAAGTCGACCGTCACCCTTACCAACACGTTAAGCCCCGAAGCGAAGGCTTGGCCCGTCTCTTTTTCAAAAAAGGGTGCCAACATACGGTACACATTCGCCCAGATTATCCCCCTTGACTTGGCAATGATTGACTGAGTATGCGCATCCTTCTCCACGAATTCCAAGTAGCAGTGTCCACTTTGATTACTACGCACATCACTAGTCTCTGCACGCAACCAGTAGGCCCCAGGGAGCGAGTCTCGAATTGCACCTCGTACCCGCCTGTTCAATTCCGATAAAGAGAAGGAAGATTCCATTCAAATTTCAATTAAGTTACCCAACTACTCGAATAATCTACCCAATGCACGCGAACAAACTAATCGGGCATACGAACAAACTACCCGGGCACGCGAACAAACT
>CAYFMZ010000113.1:0-3766 GCA_964344275.1 uncultured Proteiniphilum sp. | reverse complement strand
CGGGCACGCGAACAAACTTATAATCTAATCCGATAAGTATGCTGTTTAAACGGCTCCTCCACCACGAAGTAGAGGTCGCTGTTATTTTTCCGGACATCATCCGTTAGGGGGACAAACACGGAATGGTTGTCGCTAATCGACAATTCCTCTATCAGGCCTCCTGTCTCATCAAGTATTCGTATCCTGTACGCGTCGCCTGTAAAGGGTGGATCTTTCACCGTGACTGTATATCCACTGGAAGTAACAGGTTCTATCATCCATCGATCACTTATAACCCTTTTTGAATTCACGGGTAAAGTTCGTAACACCTCGTTCATTGCCTTAGAAAAATCAGGGATACCATACCCATAAATTGAATCAGGGATGTTAAATCTGTCGGAAGAGTGTTTGATGATATTCACCAAATCGTCGCGATGCAATTCGGGATTTATCGACCATAACGAAGCGATTAACCCTGCCAGAAAAGGAGAAGAGAGCGAAGTACCATTCGTGTAGCCAATACGTCCGTCCTGCCCGATCGTCACCGTTCCTCGCCCCACGGAAACAAGATCGGGTTTTACACGCCCATCGGCCATCTGTCCCCGTGAACTAAAAGAAGCAATAACGCTATCAACACCAACCGCTCCCACTGCTAACACGTTTTTCGCGTCCCCCGGGGGAGTCGATTTTTGCCATTGCTTGTTGCCCTCATTCCCTGCACTTACCACCACGATCATTCCTTTCTGGTATGCTTTATCGGCTGCTCGCGACATAATCGAGACCTTTCCCGTGAGGTCGTCGTGTGTATAATTCAGCGACGAGTCATTAAACTGATTGTATCCCAACGAGGTATTCACCACATCCACCCCCACGCTATCGGCAAACTCAATAGCCTGCACCCAATAATCCTCTTCGACCGGGAACTCACTCGCGACATCCTCGGAGCGAAGAAGCCAGTAGGAGGCCTCAGGTGCCGACCCCATCATCTTCCCAGGCCGGCTTATAGCCATTGTTGACAACACTTTAGTGCCATGATCACTTGAAGAGAAAATAGAGCCTCCCGGCACGAAATCAGCATACCCACGCAGTTCCATAGTATCAAACCACGGTATCACATCGAAATTCGTAAACCCCGCATCGATTACTCCCACACCGATGCCCTTTCCTTGATAACCTGCACGGATCATGGGAGCGGCGTTATGTAGGTTGAATTGGGCACCCGTAACACCAAAGAACGATGGTTCAGTATCATGGTGGTCGAAACAATCCTTATCCCCAATCTCCAACCTAGGGCGAAACTCTTCCCGTCTGGATCGATCAACGCCCCGCCACACGTATTTAACGGAGTCGACAAACGGCAATGATTCCACGCGATTAATTGCCATGCTATCGCTCATCTCCACCACCAAAGTGTTAAGCCATTTACTATGCGCCACAATCTTGCCCCCGGCCTTCTCTACCATCCTGAAATAATCTCTCGATATGGGTAAATCTAGCTCATCGATGGCTACTCCTTGTCGATCTCTTCTTTCAACTGCTTGCCGCGAGAGAAACCGAGTCGGCTCATCGAGCGGGTACTCTACTGATCCTTTATCGCTCAAGTACGCGCGAAACTTATACGAAACCGTCGCCTGTGCGGCATAAGAAGTGGTTAAGGTAGCAGGGATCGCGAGAGAAATAGATATTACAGAAGGAAACGATAAAAAAAACAGTACGCGAAAAAGATGGACAAACTTCATTGGTTAATCATTTTTTGTAAAATTATCACGTATTTTCTGTCTCCTTTTTAAAATTATAAAGAGAGAGAACGCCAACAACACACAGCCAGCCAAGATCAAGTAATATTCATTCCAGTTACCACTTTCCTGATAGCGAGGAAAGGCGATATATGCCATCACCACGCTATAGGCCAACAGGGCAAGAGGTAAAATTATATGTCTTTTATTTTTTATCTGCATACGATGCCTTTAATGTTTCGGCAAAGCGATGAATTTTTTCTTTTGAAAGCTTCACGACAAGATCTTCATTTTCGATCATCTGGTTCGTGATGATCCGTTCCCAGAATCTCAGTTTTTTAATATTAACCTCCCCCCCGAAGTAGTCTCGGACGGCCGCGTGCCGATTCAGCGCATCCGGATAAGCATTATCTAATTGTTCTTGGGCTTTTTCTCCAGAAAATAAACAACTGATAAACAACCCCAAATGTTTTGAAACCAGCAAATCATGGTTCTTTATCGTGAAATCGGCGATCACTTTTTGTATTTTCCCATAATGAATAGATCCACCGATTATAATGGAATCGTATTTAGTAAGGTCGGGAGTAAATTCCCTCCGATTCAGGTTGCAGATATCTACCTTCCCGTCCATCACCCGAAACAGCTCGCGGGCACATTTCTCCACGGCGCCATGATTTGATGCAAAAACGATAAGCGTATTATCCATAAGTCAACATTTCGTTAAAAACCCTCATTTCATTTGAAATGAGCCAATACCGCGGATAAGAACTCGTATGATTTCCCCACGCTTTTTATCTCAACCGCTTCGTCGGGTGAGTGAGCCCCAGTAATTGTAGGTCCGAAAGAGACAATATCGAGAGGTTGTTCCACTTTCGATTGAATGATTCCACATTCTAATCCGGCATGTATAACCATCACCTTTGGTCTCTCGCTATACTTTTCAAAATAAATTCGCTCCATTGCCCTAAGCAACTCCGAATGAGCGTTAGGTTGCCAACCAGGGTAGTCGCCGCCAAACTCCACTTTCGCGCCGGCAAGCATGAAGAGGCTTTCAACCGAGGAGCAGACCCAATCTTTCCTGCTCTCCGAAGAGCTGCGCACCAGCAATTTCACCTCGATACTTTCATCGTTCGATTTCACCAGTGCCAAGTTGAGTGAGCTTTCCACTACTCCAGGAAAATCAGCGAGGTAACTTACCACACCGTTGGGGCAACCTTCCACGGCATTAATCAGGTCGTCCTGTACTTCTACCGGCAAAAGCGTTTTCGGCATCTCTGTCGGCTCTGCTTTCAATGAAATCATCTCCTCTACACCCGCGAAATCGGCACGGAAGAGCGATTCATACTCGGCGACCAAATCTACCAGGTCGTCCGAAAGCTCACCGGGGATAGTAATTACAACAAAAGATTCTCGGGGAATGGCGTTTCGGAGCGAACCTCCTTGGATGCTTGCCACGCGAGCCTCGTAATTACTTACAACATCTTTCAGGAATCGATTCATCAGCTTGTTAGCGTTCGCACGCCCCAAGTGGATTTGAACACCCGAGTGTCCTCCTTTTAATCCTTTCAGGCTGATCTTGTACGCCACGTCTCCTTTATCAATTTCGGCGTCGGGTTTGTAGCGGAAAGTAATATTCACATCCCTTCCTCCCGCGCATCCAATGCATAGTTCGCCATCCTCTTCGGTATCGAGGTTCAGCATCAAGGTTCCCTCCAAGAACCCCTTCTCCAGTCCATTGGCACCGTCCATTCCCACCTCTTCGTCCACGGTAAACAAGGCTTCAATGGCCGGATGTTCCACGGCATCATCTTCCAACACTGCCATCATCATCGCACAGCCAATACCATTATCGGCCCCAAGAGTAGTAGAGCGCGCCCGTACCCAGTCACCATCGATATACGCTTCAATCGGGTCACGTGAAAAATCGTGCTCGATCCCGCTATTTTTCTGAGGCACCATATCGAGGTGCGACTGTAGTATAATGGTCTTCCCGTTTTCGTATCCCTTTGTGGCCGGTTTCTTGATTACCACGTTCCCCGCCTTATCTTGAT
>CAYFMZ010000112.1:2880-6160 GCA_964344275.1 uncultured Proteiniphilum sp. | reverse complement strand
AGGTGGAGAAAGAGGCTGTGGAGATGGGGCTCTCGGACGTGAGCCTCGATAATAATTGTTACTTGATGGCAACGCTCCCCGCGAATACTAAAAAGAGTGTCCCAACGATTGGATTTATCGCTCACTTCGACACCAGTCCGGATATGAGCGGCGAGAACGTGAACCCTCGGATCGTGAAGGCGTATGATGGAAAGGATATCGTGTTGAATGAGTCCAAAGAAGTGGTCCTTTCTCCCGATGATTTCCCGGAGTTGTTACAACACGTGGGAGAGGATATAATCGTGACAGATGGAACCACGCTGTTAGGAGCGGATGATAAAGCGGGCATCGCGGAGATCATGGACGCGATGCAGTACTTGATTGATCATCCAGAAATCGAGCATGGAAAGATACGGATCGGTTTTACACCCGACGAGGAGATTGGAAGGGGAGCCGATAAATTCGATGTGAAGAAATTTGGCGCGGAATGGGCCTACACCATGGATGGAAGTGAGGTGGGTGAACTGGAATATGAGAACTTTAATGCCGCATCAGCAAAAATAAAGATCCAAGGGCGTAACGTGCATCCGGGCTACGCGAAGGACAAAATGGTCAACGCGCTCCACGTGGCAAACGAATTGATTGCTCTGCTGCCTATGAAAGAACGGCCGGAACACACCGAGGGGTATGAAGGGTTTTTTCACCTCATTTCGTTGGGAGGAACAGTGGAGGAGTCGGAGCTTGCCTTTATTATCCGAGATCACGATATGGATAAGTTCGAGCAACGCAAGGAGTTGATGGAGCGATCCGTAGCTGAAATGAACAGGAAATACGGTGATCGAATCGTGTTGGAAATGAAGGATCAATACTATAATATGCGGGAGAAGGTGGAGCCGGTGAAACATGTGATCGATTATGCATTTCGCGCGATGGAAGAGGTGGGCATTACACCCAATATCAAACCGATCAGGGGAGGCACTGACGGTTCAAAGTTATCTTTTATGGGTCTTCCCTGTCCCAATATTTTTGCCGGGGGAATGAATTTCCATGGTAAGTACGAGTACTTGCCTATTCCCTCCTTAAAGAAGGCATCGGAAGTGATCGTGAAAATCGCTGAATTGGTCGCGAGAGAGCAATCGTAGTGTTTGTTTGAAGATGGATCCCCTTGGGGTTAGCCAACAACCAAGCTGGCTATTAATTAAAAATATAGTATGAAAACAACTCCTTTTACAGATATACATATGGCTCTTGGAGCCAAGATGCACGAGTTTGCAGGCTATAATATGCCCACGGAGTATTCCGGTATCATGGACGAGCATCAGACAGTAGTGAATAGCGTGGGTGTGTTCGACGTGTCGCATATGGGTGAGTTCTGGGTGAAAGGCCCCAACGCGTTGGAGTTTCTTCAACGGGTGACCAGCAACGACGTGTCCCTTATCGAGCCTGGTAAAGCACAATACACCTCCTTCTTGAACGAAGAGGGGGGGATCGTGGACGATTTTATCGTCTACCATTACGAGTCGGAGAAATATTTGATGGTGGTGAACGCGGCCAATATTGAAAAAGATTGGGAGTGGTGTCAGCTATGGAATAGCATGGGGGCGGAGTTGGAGAATGCCTCCGACCATATGGCACTGTTGGCTGTGCAAGGCCCGAAGGCCATGGAGACGCTGCAGAAATTGACGAAAGCGGATCTCTCATCCATTCCCTACTACTCGTTTGTAACGGAAACATTCGCCGACGTGGAGAACGTGATCATCTCAAACACCGGTTATACGGGAGCAGGTGGGTTTGAACTTTACTTCTATCCGGACGCGGGGATAAAAATATGGAATGCCTTGTTCGACGCGGGAGAGGAGTTTGGTATTAAGCCCGTGGGGTTAGGAGCTCGTGATACACTGCGGCTCGAGATGGGGTTTTGCCTTTATGGGAACGACCTCAACGAAACCACTACGCCCTTTCAGGCAGGCTTGGGATGGATCACTAAATTCGCGGATAACAAACCGTTCGTGGGCCGTGAAGCACTCGAGAAAGAGAAAGAGGATGGGATCACACGTAAACTCTGTTGTTTTGAGATGGTGGACAGAGGGATTCCTCGTCAAGGATACGAGATCATGCATGAAGAGGAAGGGGTGATTGGCTACGTGACCTCGGGGACGATGTCGCCGATGCTCAAGGTCGGCATAGGGATGGGGTACGTGAAGCCGGAATACGCGAAGGTGGGCAGTGAAATTCTTATCAAGGTGCGCAACCGAAACCTGAAAGCGAGGGTGGTAAAGCCTCCCTTCAGGAAATAAAATTAATGTGCTGATATTACTAATGTGATTCAATCATCACATCATCACATCAACGAATCATCACATCATCTCATCAAATCGGGTAAATCTCCCTTTTGCTGGCAAGAAGAGTGTTTCGTAAGAGCGAAACGATTGTCATGGGGCCCACGCCACCCGGAACGGGAGTAATATAGGAACATTTTGGTGCTACCTCATCGAACTTCACGTCGCCCGTTAGCTTGAAACCCGACTTGGTTTTTTTACTGGGTACACGGGTGGTGCCCACATCAACTACCACGGTTCCCTCCTTTACCATATCGCCCGTGAGAAATTCCGGCACGCCAAGTGCCGCGATGATAATATCGGCCTGCAAGGTGATCTCCTTGATGTTGGGAGTGCGGCTATGACAGACGGTGACCGTGCAGTCGCCAGGATATGCTTTTTGCATCATTAACATCGCCGCGGGCTTTCCCACGATATTGCTTCGGCCAAGTATCACGCAGTGCTTTCCACTGGTCTCGATCTCGTACCGCTTTAATAGCTCCATGATGCCGGAGGGTGTGGCCGAGAGGAAGCAGGGCATACCGAGCGACATCCGTCCCACGTTCACGGGGTGGAAGCCATCCACGTCTTTACGGTAGTCGATTGCTTCGGTGATTTTTGTTTCTGAAATATGCTTGGGAAGGGGCAACTGCACGATAAACCCGTCTATGTCGGGATCGTTATTCAATTTGTTTACCTGATTGAGGAGTTCCTGCTCGGCCACATCCTCTTCGAACCGGATGAGGGTGGAGCTAAAACCGACTGCTTTGCAGGCCTTCACTTTGTTAGCCACGTAGGTCTCACTGCCTCCATCGTGCCCCACCAAAACAGCAGCCAAGTGCGGTGTTTTACCCCCTGCTGCCTTAATTTGATTGACCTCTTCAGCAATCTCACCCTTTATCTTGGCGGCAATGGCCTTCCCATCTATTAACTTCATATCGATTCAATGAACAATTAAGAATTAAAAATTAAGAATGAACAAA
>CAYFMZ010000112.1:0-2780 GCA_964344275.1 uncultured Proteiniphilum sp. | reverse complement strand
TCTTCTTCTTCTTCGAGCTTGACGCATAGCCTGTTTTGCCCCTTTGGCCCCTCCGGTAGTCATCATGCGCATCATCTTGCGGGTCTCGTCGAACTGCTTAATAAGCTTGTTTACCTCTTGCACGTCGGTGCCACTCCCTTTGGCGATGCGTGCCCGTCGGCTCCCATTCAATATCTCCGGGTTGCCTCGTTCTTGCGGGGTCATGGAGCGGATAATCGCCTCGATACCTTTGAACGCGTCATCATCTATATCCAGGTCCTTGATCTGTTTGCCCACGCCTGGAATCATCGATGCCAAGTCTTTGAGGTTTCCCATCTTCTTGATCTGCTGTATCTGCGCGATAAAGTCATTGAAGTCGAACTGGTTTCGCGCGATTTTTTTCTGTAGCTTCCGCGCTTCTTCCTCGTCGTACTGTTCTTGTGCTTTCTCCACGAGTGAGACGATATCGCCCATGCCCAGAATACGATCGGCCATTCGTTCGGGGTGAAAAACGTCGATAGCGTCCATTTTTTCACCGGTACCCACGAATTTGATGGGTTTGTTCACTACCGAACGGATCGATAACGCGGCACCACCACGGGTATCACCGTCGAGCTTGGTCAGTACCACCCCATTGAAGTCGAGCCGTTGATTGAATTCCTTGGCTGTGTTCACGGCGTCTTGCCCGGTCATGGCATCCACGACGAAAAGAATCTCTTGGGGGTTGATTGCCTTTTTGATTGACTCGATCTCGTCCATCATCTGCTCGTCGATGGCCAGCCGCCCCGCGGTGTCAATGATGACCAAGTCTTTACCATATTGGCGTGCATGTTGAATGGCATTTTGAGCGATCTTGACGGGGTTCTTGTTCTCTTCTTCCGCGTACACGGATACACCGATCTGCTCACCCAGTATTTTTAGCTGCTCTATCGCGGCCGGTCGGTAGACGTCGCCGGCGACCAGCAACGGGTTTTTACCCTGCTTGCTTTTGAGCATGTTGGCCAGTTTACCGGAGAAGGTGGTTTTACCGGACCCTTGGAGGCCCGACATAAGGATGACGGCGGGATTACCCTTGGTATTGATCTCGGCCGCCGTGCCTCCCATCAGGACGGCCAGCTCGTCGTGCACGATCTTAACCATCATCTGCTCCGGCTTCACGGCGTTGAGCACATCTTGGCCCATCGCCTTCTCTTTCACGTTTTCAGTGAACTCCTTAGCCGTTTTGTAATTCACGTCGGCATCCAGTAACGACCGGCGTACCTCTTTCAGGGTCTCAGCCACGTTGATCTCGGTGATCTTACCCTGCCCTTTTAATATCTTGAACGACTTTTCTAGCCGTTCGCTTAAATTTTCAAACATATTGTAGTAGTACCTTTTGTCCTTTCACGCTCTCGGTTGACCTAACCACGCGGATGTGTCATGTCTCGGTAACCCGATGTTGGAAGATTCGTTTAATATGATAACTCGTTATAAAATCGTTGTACAAGGTAGTGAAACACTTGTACCAGATAAAGGTACAAAGATAATCAAAAAAGGATAAATAGAGAGAGGCTCGATTCAATAAATGGTTTTCAAAAAGTTCTTTTTGATACACATGTGTGTCAAAATGCTACAATCTAATGTTTAAAATACGCGCAAAAATGTTGCAATAATAAAAACATGCATTATATTTGTATTATTTATTCCTTTTTAACCAAATGAGGGGGCGTATCTGGTGCTGTATCGATTTAAGTTGCAGGAATCAGAGAACCTGAAAAGATGAAAATTTAAAATGGAAATCCTTTGTGTAAGCACGTGTATGTGAGGATTTCACATCTGTATGAGAGAATTGTCGCGAATGGAGTATGTAGTGTTACATTCGTTGAGTGTCTAATATTTAGTACCTAAAATTGCAAAACTGAAAAATATGAAAAATATCATTGGAGTCGATATTGGTGGAACTTCCATCGTGGGGGGTAGAATCGAAAGAGATCGTCTTGTGGAGCAGTTAACTGCCGGAACCAACGCGTCGGTTGGAGGAGATGAGACATTGAATATCCTAAAAGGAATTATTGATGCCTTGAAAACGACCGATACCCAAGCGATTGGGATAGGCGTTCCCAGCGTGGTAGACCGGGAGAAAGGGATTGTATATAACGTCCAGAATATCAAAGATTGGGACGAAGTACATTTGAAGACGCTGCTTGAAGCGGAATTTAAAATGCCGGTTTATATCGACAACGATGCCAACTGTTTTGCATACGGTGAGAAGATCTATGGGCAAGGAAGGGACTTTGAGAATTTCGTGGGTATCACGTTGGGAACGGGAGTAGGAGGAGGGATAGTTTATAAAAACCGTCTACTGTCCGACTCCAATTGTGGTTCGGGTGAGTTTGGGGAGATACCCTATCTCGACTCGATCCTAGAAGAGTATTGCGGTAGCTGTTTTTTTACACGTTCCGCTAATCTTTCCGCGTATGAAGTAGCCTTGAAGGCCAAAGAGGGGGATAGAGCGTCCATCGATCTATACAACGAGTATGGAAAACATATGGCCGTGCTGGTGAAAATTATTCTGCTAGTTTTGGATCCGCAAGCGATTATTTTTGGAGGGGCCATTACCCGCTCCTTCGAACTCTTCGAGCGATCCATGCATCAGTATCTAAAGGACTTCCCTTACCCGAAATCCATTGAAAAGATTCAAATTCTGACTTCAGAATTGGAAAATCCCGGCATCTTGGGTGCGGGGGCATTATGCGTATCCTAATGTGAATATAATTTAATGTAGAGATTTATGAAAAACATTTTCGTGTTATGCCTGGCTC
>CAYFMZ010000111.1:0-6173 GCA_964344275.1 uncultured Proteiniphilum sp. | reverse complement strand
CCTTTCCATTAGCGATTACATTCTCCCGCATTTGAAAGGCCGGGCGCAATCGCTCCACCGTTTCCCGGAAGGGATCGAGGGAGATAGTTTCTATCACAAGAACGCGGGCAAGGATGCTCCCTCGTGGGTGGAGACGGTTACCCTCTTCTCCGAATCGAACAGCCGCGACATCGAGTACATCGTCTGCAACGACAAAGGTACACTGGGTTATTTGATCAACTTAGGTTGTATCGAGCTTAATCCTTGGAGCAACCTGGTGGATCGCCCCGGTATGCCGGATTGGCTGATCATCGACTTGGATCCCTCGGAGAAGAACAGCTTTAAAGAGGTGGTAGAGGTGGCCCAGACAACGCGTGAAGTACTGGATGCTTCCGGGGTGGTGGGGTATTGTAAAACCTCGGGGAGCACCGGGATTCATATCTTCATCCCGGTGGGAGGGGAGTATAGCTACGATCAGGTGCGTGATTTCGCGCATATCCTGATGCAGTTGGTGCGGCAGCGGTTACCGAAGACGACCTCGTTGGAGCGATCCTTGAAAAAACGGGGACCTAAGATTTACTTGGATTGGTTGCAGAACCGGGAAGGGCAGACCGTGGCCAGCGTGTATAGCACACGTCCCAGGCGAGGGGCGACCGTCTCGATGCCGATTGAATGGAACGAGCTCACGCCCGATCTTTCCATTCAGGACTTCACCATTCACAACGCCTTGGATCGCCTGAGCAAGAAGGGAGATATTTTCTTTCCCGTGCTTATAGAGAAGACGGATATCGAAAAAGCGATCAGTAAGCTGCAGGAACTTCGATGAGTTTCATGCATCAATCGTGATCGCTTTTTCGATATTTAGATTATTAATCCTCTTTCTTGGCCTCTTCGTTGACCGATTCAACCGCCAGTTCGGTTAGGCTTACATCGGTTTCCTTCTCTTGTTCCAAGATGCCTTCCAGGATTTCCGCTCCTTCATTGAAGCCCAGGGTCCTTGCCAATTCGGCCAAGCTGCCGTACGAGGCGATCTCGTAATGCTCTACTTTTTGGCTGGCAATGATAATGGCCGCGTCGCGCACCATTGTATTGTCCTCGGTATCTTCGATAATGCCCTCGCCATCTTTCAGGATACCAAGAATACCGTCGCATTTTTTCTTCGCGGGCTTTTGTCCGGCGAGTTCGAACACTTTATCGAGCTGCTTAATTTGCTCCTGTGTTTCGGAATGATGCTGCTTGATACTCTCTTTTAGCGCTTTCGAGGTGGCTCCAGACTCCATTTTTTTCAATCCTTTCAGGATTTCATTCTCGGCAAAATAGATGTCTTTTAGCTCTTCGATAAAGAATTCCTTTAAAGGGCCTTCGTTTTTTTGCTAAATCGAGCGGCTTGTTGCTTTTTTGTCTTACTTTTGCCATTCGATTGGCCTTTCGTTGATTTTGATTGGTTTTTCGAGTCCATAACTTTTTTCTTTTCAATATCTGAAAACGGATCAGATACAAAATATTAAACCACTCGTTTATTCATTTGTTCTATGACGGATCGATAGTTACAATTAATTAACGGGCCCTTCATGAGGGCCTTCGCTGCAATTTGTGGAATTATTCCTCATTTTTGCCGATTCATGGCACAAGCCTGAGTTCAAATGGGCCCTACTCATTAACTTTGCCAGTGGATTCATTAAAAAATAGAATTACGCGCATTGATTTTTAATCCAACCAAAATCTTAACTATGTTTTTATTTTTTCGTAGCGATTACGGAGGCTTAAGAACATAGTTTTTTTATTTTCTCCTCTTCAAGCACTCTCCTGAAAAGAATAACCACTACTTTTACAAAAAAAAACAGCATGGGTTACGAGATTGAACGAAAATTTTTGGTGAACGGCGACTATAAGTCGGACGTGTACAAAAGCTACCCTATCCGGCAGGGATACTTGTCCCTCACGGGCACAAGCGTGGTACGGGTGCGTATCAGGGGTGAGCAAGCTTTTATCACGGTAAAGAGTGCCTTAGAGGAAGGAGCGATAACCCGCCACGAGTGGGAGTACGAAATACCGGTCGAAGACGCCGCTGAAATGCTCACTCTGTGTGGCGAAGGAGTGATTGATAAAACACGACACCTTGTGAAAATAGGGGGTCACCTGTTTGAAGTAGACGAGTTCCACGGTAAAAACGAAGGACTTCTTGTCGCGGAGGTTGAACTGGAAAGGGAAGATGAACCGTTCGAAAGACCGAAATGGTTGGGAGAGGAGGTAACAGGTAACGTGCGTTACTACAATTCCTACCTCTCCATCCACTCCTATAAAGAGTGGGCTACTCTACTATAGTCACCCAACCGTATGTATCTTGCTCGTCACCATATTGGATGGCGCGAAGCTTGTTATACAGTTTTTCACAGATCGGTCCCGCTTTGCCATCCTTCGCGAATTCGTAAGTGCGATTCTCGCTGAGATCATCGATTCGAGAAATGGGGCTGATCACGGCCGCGGTGCCACATGCTCCTGCCTCTTCGAATGTTGCCAGCTCCTCCTCAAGCACGGGTCGACGTTCTACTTTAAGTCCCATATCCTCGGCCAACTGCATCAAGCTTTTATTGGTTATGGAAGGGAGGATCGATTCCGATTTGGGAGTGATGTAGGTGTTATCCTTAATCCCGAAAAAATTGGCCGGTCCGCACTCATCGATGTATTTCTTTTCCCGGGCGTCTAAGTAGAGCACGGCTGAATAACCCATCTCGTGGGCTAGTTGACCCGACTTCAGGCTGGCCGCGTAATTGCCTCCCACCTTGTAGGTTCCTGTACCCAGGGGGGCCGCGCGGTCGTATTCCCGCAATATCACCATGGGAGTGGGTTTAAAACCCTCCTTGAAATAGGGACCCACGGGTGTGACAAAAATCAGGAAAGTATATTCAGTGGCGGGTTTCACGCCTACTTGGGCACTGGTGCCAATCATCAAAGGGCGTATATAAAGCGATGCCCCGCTCCCGTAAGGTGGCACGAAGCGTTCATTTTTTTTCACGGCGAGTAGCACCATCTCCTCGAAATGTTCCACCGGTAACTCGGCCATCATGATGCCGCGGCAGGAGGATTGCAAACGTAAAGCGTTCTCTCTCATTCTGAAAATACGTACTTTCCCATCTTTACCGCGGAAAGCTTTTAATCCTTCAAACACCTCTTGTCCGTAATGAAGACAGGTGGCTGCCATATGCAGGTTCAAGTGCTCAGAAGTTTCCAGTTCCGGTTGACTCCATTTACCGTCCCGAAAATAGCAACGTACGTTATAATCGGTTTTCATGTAGCCAAACGCTAAGTTCGTCCAATCGATTGCATCCATAATCCCAATATTTTAAAGTCTTTGAATTCCTCGTTATAGAGGCCAATTGTGCCCTACAAATGTAGGATTTTTATTCATCAAATCACATTTTTTTACAACATAATTGACTAATTTCGTACTTTAGAATGATAGATCATGTAACCGTAGGAAGAATTCAAGATGCTGCCCAGATCGTGGAAGTGGTATCGGATTTCGTCACCCTTCGCAAAAGGGGGGTGAACTACGTTGGATTGTGCCCTTTTCACGACGACCGTACGCCCTCCTTTTCTGTGTCACCGGCTAAAAATATCTGCAAGTGCTTTGCCTGCGGTGAGGGGGGGACACCCATACACTTCGTGATGAAGCATGAACAGCTCACCTATTACGAAGCACTCAAATACCTTGCCCGTAAATACAATATCGAGGTAATCGAAAAGGAGTATACCGATGAGGAAAAACAGGCTCAAAGCGACCGTGAAAGCATGTTTATCCTTAACGAATACGCGCGTGATTATTTCGTTAAAATATTGCACACCCATCCGGAAGGAAAGGCGGTGGGACTTTCTTATTTCAGGGAAAGAGGATTCCGGGATGATATTATCAAGAAGTTCCAGCTGGGGTATAGCCTTGAGCAACGGGATGCCTTTTCTGTAGAGGCTCGAAAAGTTGGTTACAGGGATGAGTACCTCCTTAAAACGGGTTTATCCACGGGTGGCGAGCAGGGCAGGCCCTTATACGACCGATTCCGAGGGAGGGTGATTTTTCCCGTCCACACGCTGTCGGGAAAGGTGGTGGCCTTCGGGGGACGGATCCTCAAAAAAGTGGAAAACACGGGGAAGTACGTGAATTCGCCCGAGAGCGAAATCTACTCTAAGAGCAGTGAGCTGTACGGCATCTACTTTGCAAAGAGTGCCATCGTGAAGCAGGATAAATGCTTCCTGGTGGAAGGGTATACCGACGTGTTGTCGATGCATCAGGCGGGTATTGAAAACGTGGTGGCCTCTTCGGGCACAGCACTTACGGGAGGGCAGATTCGAGCAATCCATCGCTTTTCTGAAAATATCACGGTGTTGTACGACGGGGATACCGCGGGGATTAATGCCGCGTTACGGGGGATCGACCTACTTCTGGAAGACGGAATGAATGTGAAAGTGGTACTCCTGCCCGAGGGAGAGGACCCCGATTCGTTTGCCAAGAAACAGAACGCGGAGAGCTTTCATCGTTTCATCAGCGAAAATGAAGTCGATTTCATCCGGTTCAAGACTGAATTGCTGTTGGAGCAGGTGGGGAACGACCCTATTAAGCGTGCCGGCTTGATATCGAACGTGGTAGATAGTATCGCGCTCATTCCTAACACGATCAAGCGATCGGTGTACATTCAAGAGTGTTCGTTGCTGCTGAACATGGACGAACGGGTGTTGATCGCTGAAATCAACCGTATACGCAAGAGGAACTATGAAAGGAAACGAGACCAACGGGAAAAAGAGGTAACCCGCGCCGAGGCCCTAATGGAGTCGACGGAGGCGGTTCCCTCTTCGGCACAAACAAAACGGTTGCAAGCGTCTCCCAAAAATCCGTACGACCCGTATGAACTGGCGATCTTGCGTTACGTGGTTCGTTACGGGAACACTCCATTATACCGGAAGTATGAGGAGCGGAAGAGGGGAGAAGGGAACAAGGTGATCCACGAGAACGTGTTGGTAGAGGTTGGTCCCGGGGTGACCGAGTTTATACATTTTGATTTGGATCGGGATAACATTCAATTTACAAATCCCTTGTATCGACAAATCTTTGAAGAGGCTTGTGAGCATATGACCGACACGGGGTTCGAGGCTGGTCGCTATTTTCTCTCACATCCCGATCCCGCGGTGAGCAAGCTAGCTACTGAGCTGATAAGCGACAGGTATCACTTGAGTAAAATCCACGCGAAGATATTGGGTGAAGAGGAGGGGGATAAAGATTCGCGACTGTTGGAGGAAAATTTGCTAAACAGCTATGTACCAAGGGCGACTACTGAATTGAAAAACGTTTACGTACTTCAGAAAATTAAAGAGATAACCGAAAAAATGAAGAGGAGTGATCAAAAGGATATCATGTTGCTCATACAAGAATTGCAACAACTGCAAGAGGTCAGGAAAGTTCTTTCGAAAGAGCTTGGTGAACGAATCGTGTTGAGATATTGAGCTGATTTATGCAGCGTCCTTATTTCAAAAATATCTGCACGGTATGTAGAAGCACCTCCATTAATTCGTATCTTTGACACTTGAAAAATCTGTATTTATACGCTGGGGTACAACCGCTATCCCTGTTCATCTGTTCAAACGAACGCGAGCGGAAGATTGATTAAATATTACATGAAATGTATTTAGAAACCAACGATGTAGTAAAGCAATACGCCAATCACTTGGCACTAGATAAGGTGAGCATCCAGGTGCCAAAGGGTTCCGTTTATGGGTTGCTGGGACCCAACGGAGCGGGGAAGACCACCCTTATTCGTATCATTACGCGTATTACGGCACCCGATAGTGGGGAGGTGCGCGTAAATGGACGCTTGTCAAAGGCGGAAGATGTATTTAATATCGGGTATATGCCGGAAGAGCGAGGTCTTTACAAGAAAATGAAGGTAGGTGAACAGGCCATGTATTTGGCACAGCTTAGAGGGCTCTCGAAAAAAGAAGCATATCGACAACTGATGATCTGGTTCAAACGGTTCGACATTTTGGACTGGTACAACCGGAAGGTGGAAGAGTTGTCGAAAGGGATGCAACAAAAGGTGCAGTTTATTTCCACGGTAATACATAATCCCGATTTATTGATATTTGACGAACCATTCAGCGGCTTCGACCCAGTGAATACCGATATCGTGAAAAAAGAGATGCTGCGA
>CAYFMZ010000110.1:4447-6337 GCA_964344275.1 uncultured Proteiniphilum sp. | reverse complement strand
GGAAAAAGCAGTATCTTTGTGAAAACAATAACGGCCTTTTGGTTGTTAGTATACCGCCGGTGCGCAGTGTGTACCGATGTTTAACAGGGTCGTGGAAGGCCCAAATCAGTTTTATTATTATGCAAGAATTAGATCAAGATCAAATATTAGCCGACTTAACCACGCAAGATTACAAGTACGGGTTCACGACCGACGTGGAGACAGAGGTTATCGAAAAGGGATTGAACGAAGACGTGATCCGGTTGATCTCTTCCAAGAAGGAGGAACCGGAGTGGATGTTGGAATTCCGACTGAAAGCGTATCGTCACTGGCTGACGATGGAGACTCCCCAATGGGCGCATTTAAAATTTCCGGAGATCGATTATCAGGATATTATATATTATGCCGACCCGACGAAGAAAAAGAAACCGGGAAGCCTCGACGAGGTAGATCCGGAGCTGCTGAAAACGTTCGACCGGCTGGGTATACCCCTCGAAGAGCAAAAAATGCTCACGGGAGTGGCAGTAGATGCGGTGATGGACAGCGTGTCTATCAAGACTACCTTTAAAGAGGTGCTGGCCGAAAAAGGAATCATATTCTGTTCGTTCAGCGACGCGGTGAAGAATCACCCGGACCTGGTAAAAAAGTACATGGCTACCGTGGTGCCTTATAAGGACAACTACTTCGCGGCACTTAACTCGGCGGTATTCAGCGACGGCTCGTTCGTGTATATACCTAAAGGGGTGCGTTGCCCGATGGAGCTTTCGACTTACTTCCGTATTAACACGGCCAACACGGGGCAATTCGAGCGGACACTGATTGTTGCCGACGATAATTCATACGTGAGTTACCTGGAAGGTTGCACCGCCCCGATGCGGGACGAGAACCAGCTCCACGCGGCCATAGTGGAGATCGTCGCCCTCGAGGGCGCCGAAGTGAAGTATTCCACTGTCCAGAATTGGTACCCGGGAGATAAGCAAGGCAAGGGAGGCGTGTATAACTTCGTGACCAAACGGGGAATTTGCAAGGGGAACCACTCCAAGATCTCGTGGACGCAAGTGGAGACCGGATCGGCCATCACTTGGAAGTACCCCTCCTGTATCCTGGCGGGCGATTACTCGGTGGGCGAGTTTTATTCCGTCGCGGTCACCAACAATTTTCAACAGGCCGATACCGGCACCAAGATGATCCACCTCGGGAAAAATACCCGCAGCCGTATCGTCTCGAAAGGGATCTCCGCCGGAAGCAGCCAGAACAGCTACCGGGGCCTGGTGAAAGTGACCAAGAAAGCGGAGAACGCGCGCAACCACTCGCAGTGCGACAGTTTGCTGCTGACCGACTATTGCGGGGCGCATACTTTTCCCTATACCGAGATTAATAACCCCACGGCGGTGCTGGAGCACGAGGCGACCACCTCGAAGATCAGCGAGGATCAGATTTTTTATTGCAACCAGCGGGGATTGGGAGAAGAAGAGGCGATCGGGTTGATCGTGAACGGCTACGTGAAAGAGGTGGTGAACAAGCTGCCGATGGAGTTTGCCGTGGAGGCCCAGAAGCTACTTGAGATTAGCCTTGAGGGAAGTGTAGGATAAGATTAAAAATTACATACAAGAGCGTAAGAGCCCGGGAGGTCAATGGATGATCCCGGGTTTTTTTATGATGAGAGGGAGATAAAACTCACCAATCGACCGGTTCTTTACCGTGTGCGGATAAGTAGCTGTTGGCTTTGCTAAAGTGCTTGTTCCCAAAGAATCCCCGGTGGGCGGATAGCGGCGAAGGGTGTGGTGAACGTAACACGAGATGTCTATTCGCATCAATAGAGGCTCCTTTTCGCTGGGCGTAAGCCCCCCAAAGGATAAATACCAGATGCTCGCATTGAGTCGCCAGTTGATGGATGACCGCGTCGGTGAA
>CAYFMZ010000110.1:0-4347 GCA_964344275.1 uncultured Proteiniphilum sp. | reverse complement strand
CGTCCATCGTGAGGTATGCCGTTCGATAGAGGTGCACCGATACCCATGATGAATACCGCGCCGAACTCTCGTGTAATCGCGTCCTCTCGTTGTTTCATATCCATTTCGGGGTACCTCTGCAGCAGCTCTTCGGAATGGATAAAAGTAATCTCGCCGGGAAACTCGGGCCGTATGGAAGGGAAAAGTTCATACACGAGATATTCTGTCCGTAACATGGCCGCGTAGATACGCCGAACGATCTGTTTCAAGAAATCAATCGTACGGTCTTGCTCGCCGATCACCAGCTCCCAGTCCCACTGATCCACGTATAGCGAGTGCAAGTTGCCCAACTCTTCGTCCGCACGAATGGCGTTCATATCGGTGTAAATCCCGAATCCCTTTTCTATCTCGTAGTCAGTCAATGTTAGCCGCTTCCACTTCGCGAGCGAGTGTACAATCTCGGCCTCCTTGTCTCCCATATCTTTGATTGGAAAACGTACCGGGCGCTCCACCCCGTTGAGATCGTCGTTGATACCGGTACCACTCTCCACGAAAAGGGGGGCGGTTACCCGGCGCAAACGGAGCTCGGAAGCAAGATTGACTTGAAAAAAATCTTTGATGCTTTTAATTCCTAATTCAGTCTGCTTCAGATTAAGCAATGGCGCGTAATCGACAGGAATTTCTAATTTCGACATGGCGATGTGTACTAATATACTTTTTAATCCCGCGAAGATAATATCATTTTCTCATTTTGTCAAACGAAATGGGTGTAAAAACTGCAATATGACAGCATTAAAGTTAAAAAACAAACACTAATCAGCATATTTGCATGAATAATAATCAAATTTAATATTGGTAGATATATAATACCTACCCGATACAGTGGTTAAAATTCACTGATAAGTTTTTATATATTAATGAGGGGCTCTTATTAACAGAAGTAATAAAACGAGGTGCATGAGAGATTAAAGTTCGGTTTGTTTACCTGATAGAGAGGGGTGCATTTGCCCCACGAGATCGTTTACCGAAGCAAAGCCGTGCCGATCAAGGTAATCGTTGATACCCTCTAAAATTTTGATTGGCGCGGTAGGATCGATAAAGTTGTAGGTACCCACCTGTATGGCAGCGGCACCGGCAAGGATAAACTCGATAGCGTCCTGCCAAGTACAAATTCCTCCCATCCCGATGATAGGAACACGTACAGCCTGAAACACCTGCCATACCATACGTACGGCAATTGGTTTAATGCAGGGGCCGGATAGCCCACCGGTAACCGTTGAAAGTAAGGGACGCCTTTTTTCCACGTCGATGGCCATTCCCAGAAAGGTGTTCACGAGCGACAGCGCGTCGGCTCCTTCCCCTTCTACTGCCCGCGCGATCTCGGTGATATCGGTTACATTAGGCGATAACTTTACGATCAATGTTTTCGGGAATACTTTACGTACTTCACGTGTCACCTCAGCGGCCGAACGGCAGGAGGTGCCAAATGCCATTCCTCCCTCTTTCACGTTGGGGCAGGATATATTCAGTTCGATGGCAGGCATCTTATCCAGATCGGCCAACTTTTCCGCGCAGGCTACATAATCTTCCACGGTAGACCCTGAAACATTCACCATCATATGGGTGTCGTACTCCTTTATTACCGGGTAGAGTTGTTCTACAAAGTAATCTACCCCTTTATTCTGAAGCCCTACCGAATTGAGCATTCCCGAAGGAGTTTCTGCCATCCGCGGGTAATCGTTTCCTTGGCGGGGTTCCAAAGTAGTCCCTTTCACGAAAATGCCCCCAAGTTGCCCCAGGTCCATAAAATCCGTATACTCCGTACCGTAGCCGAACGTGCCGGAGGCAGTGGTCACGGGATTCTTCAGTGTAAGTTCTCCTATATGTACTTCTAATCTAGCCATGTGAGTATATTCGTGTTAAATACGGGTCCTTCGGTGCAGCTACAAATATTCCCCCGGGTGGTTTTTTCGATGCAGCAGAGACACGCGCCAAACCCGCAAGCCATCAGGTTTTCGAGAGATACCTCACAGGGGATTCCTTTCTCGTGCGCGTATTTTGCAACGGCTACCATCATGGGGCGTGGGCCGCATGTGAAAATAAAATCGTAGTGATTATTTTGCAATATTGAATGGTGGGTCACGAAGCCTTTCTCTCCTAACGATCCATCTTCCGTAGTGCAATACAAAGTTCCATATTGTTCGAAATGATCCCGCTGTAAAATATCTTTTTTCGATCGTCCGCCCAGAAGAAAGTCAACATGATGCTGCTTTTGGTTTAACTCCCTTCCCATGAATAACAAGGGGGCGGTTCCAACCCCTCCTCCGATCAGCAGGAATCGTCCTTTTTCGGAAGGGATAGTGAACGAGTTCCCTAAGGGATAAATCAAGTTGATTGACTCGCCGGCCTCTACTTCGCAAATACTGCGTGTTCCTTCTCCTACTCGTTGAATCAGTAACCACAATTCATTCTTCTCGTAATCCACGAAATTGATAGAGATGGGCCGTCGTAAAAATACCCGAGGAGCGTCCTTCACCCAAACCTGCACGAACTGGCCCGGGAACATTTTAGGGAGTTCACCCCTGTCGGCGGGTGTAACCTTTATCAGGTGATTCTGATCGTTGAGAGCCTCGTTAGAACGGACAAGGAAATCTATTATTTGCATCGGAATAAAATGTTTTCGAGTACAAAAGTACATCTTAATTTTTATTCCGGCAAAGAGGAGGCACTATTTGCAGGGTATCACGTGATAGAATTGGATTAATATGGATTCAATAGAAGAAGGCGTATATTATTTTTCTCTCTCGGGGACGATCCAGAGATAGACCGTTTTTCCATCAACGGAAATTCGTTGATCCGGTTTCCAATTCCCCATATCGAAAGCATGCGAAACTACGCGGCTTCCGGGTTTCATCTCTTCGAGGATCTTGGGTTTTAATTTCAGGTTCACGTCGGGAAGGAGATAAAGAGTGAGCACGTTGGCTTTGCTGAAATCGAATTTGAAAAGATCGCCCTCGTGAAAGGTCACCTTATCTTCTACTCCTGCTTCGATAGCGTTCTGATTGGCTTCCTTGATCCTTTCCGGGTTAAGATCAACCCCGATGCCAGTGGCACCATACTTTTTGGCAGCGGTGATGATAATGCGCCCATCGCCACAACCTAAATCAAAGACCACGTCGTTTTTGTTCACTTTAGCCAATTCCAGCATACCCTCCACCACTTTCGTGGGCGTTGGCACGTAAGGCACGTCCAGTACGATTTGCTGCGCGCTCAATTGTAAACTTCCTAAAAGGAAAGATAAAGCAATTACATACTTCATCGATTTCAGAGAATTACATAAATGTTTCATACGGCTTATATTTATAGTTTATGATAACGTGTAGCACGGGTGTTGATTTGATCGAATCATCACAATTCTTTTAACAATCGTTTCGGGAGTTGGTTCACCGTTCCCCGTTATAATATTATGGGTCATTCGCTTAAGCAGCCTTGCCGCCTTATTTTCTCAATCTCTTGCTACTCCGCGAGAATAGGAGGAAAATTAATCCCGTGAGCAGTACGCCTACTCCCACAAGTGCTCCCACACCCGTAACAGAAAGGCTCGAGTAGAGCATGTACGTGCAAAATACCACGAAAAGCAGGGGTGTTAGAGGATACAATGGTACTTTGAAGGGGCGTTTAACTTCGGGTTTTTTACGCCTTAAAACGAAAAGACTCAGCCCGGAACATAAAAAGAAAAACCAGAAGACGGGTGCGGTGAAATCGACCATCGACTCGAAACCGTTCCAAGTGAAGGCACCGAAAATAATTAAAGCCGTCGCGATTAAACCTTGCAAAATAAGCGAGTTCACCGGGGCAGATTTCTCACCGTTCCACTTTCCCAAGAAAGCGAGGGGGCGAAAATCTTTCCCCAACGCGTAGTTGGAACGTGCTCCCGTGAAAATCGTGGTGTTCAAGGATGTCAGTGCGGAGAGGGAGACCAATACACCTATTAATACCACTCCCTTTTCACCCAAGGTGGCCCTCATCATGTCAACGCCTACCGCGTCGGATACTGCCATTCCCTCGAGTCCCAGCACCTTCAGGTATGCCATGTTAATAAGGAGGTAGATCACGGTAATTATCAATATGCTGAAAATAAGCACAAGTGCCATATTTCTACTTCCGGTTCTCAATTCGGATGATATATAAGCCGCTTCGTTCCACCCTCCAAAAGTAAGCAGCACGAAAATAAGTGCTAAACTAATGGAGGAACTCGAAGATAACCCATTTGCCGTGGTTTGCTCGATGACTGCGGTGGAAGTGGTAGGTTCAATAAAAAATCCAGCCAACACGATTATAAAAATACCTATAAACTGCAACGAAGTT
>CAYFMZ010000109.1:0-6439 GCA_964344275.1 uncultured Proteiniphilum sp. | reverse complement strand
CAGGATTATTAGGAAAAAAAATCGGAATGACATCCGTTTTCAGTGCCGAGGGAAAAAACATTCCATGCACTGTTATCGAAGCAGGTCCTTGCGTGGTTACTCAGGTGAAAACCGTTGAGAATGACGGTTACGATGCTATTCAGATAGGGTTTGTAGATAAAAAAGACAAACATACCACCAATGCTGAAAAAGGGCACTTCAAAAAAGCCGGGGTAACACCAAAGAGACACTTGGCCGAGTTCAAAGGATTTGGAGACGATTTCAAAGCAGGCTCCGAAATCGGTGTTGATATTTTTGAAGGTACCGTTTACGTGGACGTGGTGGGAACCTCGAAAGGAAAAGGATTTCAAGGTGTAGTTAAGCGCCACGGTTTTTCCGGTTCGGCCGAAACAACACACGGTCAGGGCGGTGTTAAAAGATCACCCGGATCAATAGGTATGTCTTCTACTCCTTCGAGGGTGCTTAAAGGTATGAGAATGGCTGGCCAGATGGGCAATGAACGTGTAACGGTTCAGAACCTTCAGGTGATTAAAGTGATTCCGGAACACAATCTTCTCCTGTTAAAGGGATCCGTTCCGGGAGCAAAAGGTTCAATCGTAATAATTGAGAAATAAAATGGAATTAACTATTTATAATATCAAGGGAGAGGTAACAGATAAGAAGGTGGCACTCGATGATTCCATTTTCGGGATTGAACCAAACGAACATGTTATCTGGCTGGATGTAAAACAGTACCTTGCCAATCAGCGTCAAGGAACGCATAAAACAAAAGAGAGAAACGAGATCACGGGGAGTACCCGCAAGGTGATCCGTCAGAAGGGAAGTGGTGGCGCGCGTCGCGGTGATATCAAATCGCCTCTGCTGGTAGGTGGTGGAAGGGCATTCGGCCCCAAACCAAGGGATTATGGTTTCAAGGTGAACAAGAAAACAAAAGCCCTTGCCCGAAGATCAGCACTTTCGCTCAAAGCAAAGAACAACGCGATCGTGGTAGTGGAAGACTTCGAGTTTGATACACCCAAAACGAAGAGCATGGTAGAGCTCATGAATAATTTGCAACTAGCTGATAAAAAGCTACTTTTCGTTTTGCCAAATCAAAATAAAAACGTATATTTGTCGGCTCGAAATTTGGGAAAAGTTAATATTATAACTGCCTCGGATATAAATACATACAAGATCATGGATTGCACTAATCTGGTGATTACAGAGTCGTCCGTGGCCGCAATTGACAACTTATTTAACGCGCAAGGAGGAACAAAATGAGTGTACTTGTTAAACCCATATTCACCGAGAAGCAAACCGAGCTAACGGATAAGTACGAAAACCGTTACGGTTTCATCGTGGTGCCTTCCGCGAACAAGGTGCAGATCAAGCAGGCCGTTGAGGCCTTGTACAACGTTCACGTGGAGAGCGTGAACACGATGAGATACGATGGCAAGAAAAGAAGCCGCTATACCAAGTCGGGCGTCGTTGAAGGACGCACTTCATCGTATAAGAAAGCAATCGTCACCTTGAGAGAAGGTGAGACAATCGATTTATTTAGCAATATTTAATAAGGAATGGCAATACGTAAACTAAAGCCCACTACGCCGGGGCAAAGACACAAGATTATCGGTTCATTTGATAATATCACTGCAAATGCACCGGAGAAATCCCTTGTAGTTGGTAAGGCAGCGAGTGGTGGCCGTAACAACCGGGGCAAGATGACTGTCCCTAATGTTGGAGGAGGACACAAAAGACGCTTCAGAGTTATCGACTTCAAGAGAACAAAAGAAGGTATTCCTGCCGTTGTCAAGAGCATAGAGTACGATCCCAATCGCTCGGCGCGTATCGCGTTGCTCTATTATGCCGACGGTGCCAAGACCTATATATTGGCTCCCAATGGTCTGAAGACCGGAGCCACAGTGATGTCGGGGCCTCAAGCAGCCCCTGAAGTTGGAAATGCGCTGCCCTTAGCGGTTATTCCTATCGGAACGGTAATTCATAACATCGAACTACGTCCCGGCCAAGGAGCTAAGATGGCACGCTCAGCCGGTACTTTTGCCCAGCTGGTATCTCGCGAAGATAAGTACGCGATTATCAAGATGCCCTCGGGAGAAGTCCGCAAGATTCTCTCTTCATGTAAAGCTACAATTGGTAGTGTTGGTAATTCGGACCATGCTCTGGAACAATCAGGTAAAGCCGGTCGTTCTCGTTGGCTCGGACGTCGTCCCCGCACCCGTGGTGTGGTGAAAAACCCAGTGGATCACCCGATGGGTGGTGGTGAAGGGAAAGCGTCAGGAGGACACCCAAGATCGCCCCAAGGCTTGTATTCAAAGGGCTTGAAAACAAGAGCTCCTAAAAAACATTCTTCTAAGTACATCGTGGAAAGAAGAAAGAAGAAGTAATCTGATTAATATTAAACAACTATGAGCAGATCATTAAAAAAAGGTCCTTATATCAATCTCAAGCTGGAAAAGAAGGTCAGTGCCATGAACGAGGGCGGTAAAAAAACCGTGATCAAGACGTGGGCACGCGCCTCTATGATATCACCAGATTTCGTGGGACACACCATCGCCGTGCATAACGGCAATAAATTCATCCCGGTGTACATTACCGAGAACATGGTGGGTCATAAGTTGGGCGAATTCGCGGTTACCCGTACATTCAGGGGCCACGCTGGAAATAGAAAGAAATAAGATCGGGCGCTGAACGAGAATAAAGATAAACAAAAAAGACATGAGTGCTAGAAAAAGAATATCAGCTGAAAAAAGAAAAGAAGAGCGCAAAGAGATCTCTTTTGCAGTGCTGAGGAACGTTCCGACTTCCCCGCGCAAAATGCGTTACGTGGCAGATATGGTACGCGGCATGGAGGTATTCCAAGCGCTGGGCGTTTTGAAGTTTTCCAACAAAGAGGCATCGGCTAGAGTTGAAAAATTATTGCTTTCGGCGATAGCCAACTGGGAACAGAAAAACGAGCGTAAAGCCGAGTCAGGCGAATTATTTATAAAGACAATCTCCGTGGATGAGGGAACCATGCTAAAGAGGCTGCGTCCCGCTCCGCAAGGTCGTGGACACCGGATTCGCAAGCGATCCAACCACGTGACCATCGTGGTGGATAGATTAAACAACGAAGAACAAGAACAAAACTAACAAAGATGGGACAAAAAGTAAATCCGATATCAAATCGTTTAGGGATCGTCAAAGGATGGGACTCTAACTGGTACGGCGGAAATGATTATGGCGATACTTTGCTAGAAGATAGCAAGATACGTGCATACCTCAATGCCCGTCTTTCCAAAGCAAGCGTCTCTCGCATCATCATCGAGCGTACCTTGAAGCTGGTGACTATCACAATTTGTACTGCCCGCCCGGGAATCATTATCGGTAAGGGTGGTCAAGAAGTGGATAAGCTCAAGGAAGAGTTGATGAAACTTACCGATAAAGATATACAGATCAATATATTCGAGATAAAGAAACCGGAACTAGATGCCGTGATCGTGGCGAATAACGTGGCTCGCCAGATTGAAGGTAAGATCGCTTACCGTCGGGCAGTGAAAATGGCCATTGCCTCCACTATGCGTATGGGTGCCGAAGGTATCAAGATCCAAGTATCCGGCCGTCTGAACGGTGCAGAGATGGCACGTTCGGAGATGTATAAAGAGGGTAGGACCCCATTACACACTTTCCGTGCCGATATTGACTACGCGCAAGGAGAGGCCCTCACGAAAGTGGGATTGATCGGTGTAAAGGTATGGATCTGCCGCGGTGAGATCTACGGCAAGAAAGATCTTGCTCCCTCGTTCGCGAGCTCCAAGGATAATCGTCCGCACGGTGGCGGTGGTCGTGGGGGAGGCCGTTCAGAAGGCGGTAGAGGCGGCAGACGTAGAAGAAGTAAAAACGCTTAATCGAAAAGAATAATGTTACAACCAAAGAAAACAAGATTCAGAAGACAGCAAAAGGGCCGGATGAAAGGCAATGCCGGACGTGGTAACGAGCTGGCATTTGGTTCATTTGGCATCAAATCATTGCAATCCAAATGGATCACTGGAAACCAGATCGAAGCTGCCCGTATCGCCGTGACACGCTACATGCAACGTCAAGGACAGGTTTGGGTACGCATTTTTCCAGATAAGCCAATTACCAAAAAACCTGCCGAGGTACGTATGGGTAAAGGAAAGGGTAACCCCGAAGGATTCGTGGCACCTGTAACGCCTGGAAGAATAATTTTTGAAATAGAGGGCGTGTCATACGACGTGGCCAAAGAAGCGTTGCGACTGGCAGCCCAGAAGTTGCCCGTGACCACCAAGTTTGTTGTGAGAAGAGACTATAATCACGAACAAAAATCGTAACGCGTTCACGCGGCACGAAGCAAAAAACATTAGCGAACGAATCGTAATGAAGAAGCAAGAAGAATTAAGAGAACTGTCCGATAAAGATCTAAAAGAGAGATTGGATGCCGAGGTGTTGGAGCTAAACCAGTTGAGTATTAACCACACCATCACACCCCTCGATAATTCCGGTTCGATAAAAGAGAAGCGTAGAAATATCGCACGTATCCACACCGAGCTGAGAGCAAGAGAGTTGAGAAAAGCAGAATAACTAGACGTATATGGAAACGAGAAATTTAAGGAAAGAAAGAATCGGGGTCGTTTTCAGTAATAAGATGGATAAAACCGTCACCGTTGCTGTAAAATGGAAAGAGAAACACCCTATATATGGGAAATTCGTTAATAAAACGAGGAAATTTCACGCCCATGATGAGAAGAACGACTGTAACATCGGTGATACAGTGCGTATAATGGAAACCCGTCCTTTGAGTAAAACAAAGCGATGGAGAGTGGTTGAAGTAATGGAAAGGGCCAAGTAAGATGATACAACAAGAATCAAGATTAGCAGTTACCGACAACAGCGGTGCAAAAGAGGTGCTCTGCATCCGAGTACTGGGCGGAACAAGAAGACGTTACGCGTCGGTAGGGGATATCATCGTGGTCTCTGTAAAGAGTACGATTCCTTCGAGTGATATTAAGAAAGGTGCTATAACACGAGCAATTATTGTTCGCACTAAAAAAGAGATTCGTCGCGCCGACGGTTCCTACATTCGTTTCGACGATAACGCGTGCGTTTTGCTGAACAATGCCGGCGAGTTAAGGGGAAGCCGTATTTTTGGACCGGTTGCTCGCGAACTTCGCACGACGAACATGAAAATTGTTTCATTGGCTCCGGAAGTATTATAATCTATTAAGCAATCACAGGCAATGAGTAAATTACATATAAGGAAAGGCGATACGGTATACGTGAATTCCGGAGAAGACAAAGGAAAGACCGGCCGCGTGCTATCGGTACTGGTCAAACAGAACCGTGCAGTGGTGGAAGGCGTGAATATCGTCTCGAAACATACAAAACCCAACGCGCAGAACCCGAACGGGGGGATCGAGAAAAAGGAAGCATCCATCCATCTCTCTAAACTGAACCCGGTAGATCCTAAAACAGGCAAGCCTACCCGCGTTGGAAGGAAGTTAGACAGCAAAGGAAAATTAGTTCGTTACGCTAAAAAATCTGGGGAGGAAATTAAATGAGTACAACAACATACGAAGTTAGTTTAAAGAAAGATTATAAAGAGCGTATCGTATCCGCGTTGGTCAAAGAGTTTAACTACACCTCGGTGATGCAGGCTCCTCGTTTGGAGAAAATCGTGATCAACCAAGGGTTGGGAATAGCCGTGGCCGATAAAAAAATCATCGAAACGGCCATCAACGAGCTGACCGCTATCACTGGCCAAAAGGCCGTACAGACTATTTCACGCAAGGATATCTCGAACTTTAAGTTACGTAAAAAAATGCCCGTTGGCGTACGTGTAACGTTGCGGCACGATAAAATGTATGAATTTTTGGAAAGACTGGTCCGCGTGGCACTTCCTCGTATTCGTGACTTCCGAGGTATCGGGGGCAAATTAGACGGTCGTG
Source organism: uncultured Proteiniphilum sp. (assembly GCA_964344275.1). Lineage (GTDB taxonomy): Bacteria > Bacteroidota > Bacteroidia > Bacteroidales > Dysgonomonadaceae > Proteiniphilum. The sequence goes on along the minus strand of CAYFMZ010000109.1, from coordinate 497 downwards.
GAAACTACACGATGGGGATCGAGGAGCAAATTATTTTTCCTGAAATCAACATCGATAATATCTCCCGGTTGTTAGGAATGAACATAACGTTCGTGACTAGTGCCAAGACCGACGAGGAGGGCTATGCCCTTTTGAGAGAGTTTGGATTACCGTTTAAGACAAAACAAGAAAATCAATAGATAATGGCAAAAGAATCAATGAAAGCCCGCGAGGTGAAAAGAGCCAAGATGGTTGCCCGTTATGCCGAGAAGAGAGCCAAGTATCTCGCTGAAGGAGATTACGAAGCACTTCAGAGCATCCCGAAGAATGCTTCTCCGGTACGCTTGCACAATCGTTGCAAGATTACCGGCCGGCCAAAAGGGTATATGCGCCAATTTGGTGTTTCACGTATCGTGTTTCGCGAAATGGCATCACAGGGACTGATTCCAGGGGTGAAGAAAGCAAGCTGGTAGTTAATCAATCAATAATTAGTAATTAACAATGAATAATTAGTAATT
>CAYFMZ010000108.1:0-6526 GCA_964344275.1 uncultured Proteiniphilum sp. | reverse complement strand
ACAATCTCCCTGTATCACAACTTTTTTTGTGCTTTTTTTATCCCGAACTCACGTTATAAGTAAAAGGGTTACATTCAGTCGTTGTGCCACAAATTTCTTCAATTAAAACTACGGCACAAAGGTCAATTTTAAATGTTACAGACCCGTTACGGTTCCGTTACATTTCGGTTAAGATTTCGTTACATATAAGTTAAGTTCGTGGGGCGTATCACATGAGTTTCGCTTGCATCAACCCGTTGATCGAATTTATTTTCGCTGCTTGCCGCGTTTGCTCTTTTTCGACTTTCCTTTCCACGAGGGTTTCTTTTCCTGTTCGTCCGCCGGCCTTACCACCAGTTTACGATCTTCAAGGTACATCCCCTTGAACGATCGTATCACGTTCCCCGCCATGCCTTCGGGCACTTCAAAGAAGGAGAAGCTTTTGAGCAGGTCGATCTTTCCTACCGGGACTTTCCCCTTGACGTGATCGTTGATGAATCCCATGAGGATGGCCGGGTTTAGCCCGTCCACTTTTCCCACGTTAATGAATAGTCGGGCATATCCTCTCTCCGGTTGACGGGGCCCTTTCTCATCCCTCGACTTACGGGAGAAAAGGCCCTTGTCGCGGCCTGCACGGGAATCGTCCGGTTCAATGATCTCTTCCGCTTGTTGGTAATATTCAATCAACCGGTTAAACTCGAGGGATACCATCCGCTTTATAATATCCTCTTTTTCGAGCCATTCCAGTTTACGGAATATAGCGGGCAATAGCCGTTCGATCTCCTCTTCGTTGACCTTCACTTTCTCGATCTGGTCCACGAAGTTGAACAGCTGTTTTTCGCAGATTTCATCGCCGGAGGGAAGCGACCGTTTCTCGAACTTCTTGTTGATCTCCTTCTCGATCCGGGCAACCTTCCCCTTCTCTTTCAAGTGGATAAGCGAGATAGAGGTACCCGTTTTCCCGGCTCTACCCGTACGGCCACTGCGATGGGTATACACTTCATTATCATCGGGGAGCCCGTAGTTGATAATGTGCGATATGCTATCCACGTCGATCCCTCGGGCCGCCACGTCCGTGGCTACCAGCAGTTGCAGGTTATGGTTCCTGAACTTGTTCATCACGTGGTCGCGTTGCGCCTGGGAAAGGTCGCCGTGTAGCGCGTCGGCATCGTACCCATCCTTCATCAGGTTGTCCGCGATCTCTTGGGTCTCCTTTCGGGTGCGGCAAAAGACAATCCCGTAGATATTTGGGTAATAGTCCACCACCCGTTTCAACGCGAGGTATTTATCTTTAGCATGCATCATATAATAAACGTGGCGTACGCTGCTGGTGCTCTCGTTTTTCCGTCCGATGGTGATCTCCATCGGCTCTTTCATGTATTTCCGAGTGATTTTGCCGATCTCTTTTGGCATGGTGGCCGAGAAAAGCAACATGCTCCTCTCCACGGGGAGGTGCGATAGGATCTCGTCTAAATCTTCGGAGAACCCCATGTTCAGCATCTCGTCCGCCTCGTCAAGCACCACGGTATGAACTTTTCCAAGGGAGACCGTCCCCCGGTTAATCAAGTCGATTAGTCTCCCGGGCGTGGCCACGATGATATGGACACCTCGCTTAAGCGATCTGATTTGGCTATCGATACTTGATCCCCCGTAGACAGGCAATATTTTGATATCTTCCACGTAGGTTGAAAAATCGGTCAAGTCGCCGGCAATCTGCAGGCAAAGCTCCCTCGTGGGGCATAAAATTAATGTTTGCGGTACACGGTCGTCCGTGTCGACCTGTTGAATGGCGGGAATCCCGAACGCGGCAGTCTTACCCGTCCCAGTTTGCGCCAACGCGATAATATCACGCGTATGGGCCAGAAGTTCGGGAATTACCGCGCTTTGGACAGGCATGGGATGCTCGAAACCTAATTCACGGATGGCTTGTTGTATGGGGGCTATGATCCCCAGTTCTTCAAATGTGTTCATTGCTTTAATGTATAATGTGTGCGTCTTGACATTTCTCCTTGCTCCACACATTATTACAATAAGGGAAGAAAAAACTCAAACACGGTTTGTTTGTATGAAACGAGCATGTAAATCACTATACCCATCAATATGATTATCGCACGTTCCCTACACATAATGTAAAATGAAATAATCGTATGAAATGGAGGAGAATAACCTAAATCCTCAAATCGGGCGCAAAGGTATGAAAATAAATTGAATTACTGATTCTTATGATCAATTCTCTTTCAGTAAAAACGAGAAAATAGAATCAAATAAGCAATTTAAAAGGGGTAGAGAAGATATTTTCTTAATAGATTCCTTTTTCCACTGGTTACCCGAAGCTCTTTTTCCAAATAATTGTCTACAGATCCGTAAGTTTGATTAATATGCTCTATCGCGTAATTAAGGTAAGCCCGGTTAACGGATAACATGGCAGTGACCGCTTCCTGCAGTGGTTCTGATAAGTTTTGTGCTTCTATTTTTGATTTTGCCGGGTCAATAAGCTGGTTGGATAACAAGTAGTCCTGTTCAATCGTGGCAGGAGCAACTCCCAAGACGTGAAGAATAAAATAGGTAGCAATCCCTACCCCATCCTTCCCCAAGGATCCGGCCAATAAAATCGGATAGTTACTGTCGTTCGTCAGTAGGTCGAACAGTTCTCCAAATTGCTCTTTGTGATTTTCAACAATATCCACGTATGATTCCTGCACGTAACGAATGGCATCGCTGCGGTTAAAATCGTTGTCGTCAATTTGCTCGTCCAATTTTTCAGCATCCATCGGGGCCAACGGAAGCGATATTTTTCGAATAGAGGGGTGGAGAAGAATAGGATATCGTATGGCAGCCGCCTCCGAACGAAAATCGATTACAGTTCGTATATTTAATCGCCGAATTCGTTCTTGATCATATAACGTGGCGTTACTCAAATCCGCGGAACGATAAATTTCGCCCCATTTTACTTGATAATTATCCGTGGTAAAGTAGCCACCTATATCCCTGAAATTTTTGATATTGTTCATATCGATCACCCGGTTAGCCACGACCCCCGAATGTACTCCCGCGGTACGTAGTATGAAATATTCGCGGAGACCTGAACCCGTGGGGTTCAAACGCAAGACTTGATCGGTAATTTGCGCCGTGGTTATTGGGGTGAAGTCCGTGAGAGAACTATCGGAAAGAGAGGAGTAAATATCAATGGTACCCTCTTGATCGGGGCTTACTTCCCACTTTAATAGAAAATCGCCACCGTGGTCTTTTTCAACCACGGACGAAATTTTTACCGCCGATGCACAACCGCTTATCAGGGTAAGCAGCGTAAAAAAGAGGGGTATATCGAATAGTCTCTGCACCTTATTTCAATGTTTACGATTACCTGATGGCTAAAAATAAGCATCCTCCATTATATCATGCAATGAAAAGTTGAGAGCAATGTCAAGCTTGCTTGAGGATTGCCGAAACGCATCTTGCATTTTACAAATGTACGAAAAAGTTTGTTCTAAAAAAGTGCAAGAAAGTAAGAATGGATTATATTTTAGATATTTAAAAGATTTCTCGGCACTGTTTTTCATTTGTTGATAAGTTGTGCATGAAATGCGCGAAGAATCTGAAAAACTAATTTGATAATTAAAAAATCTGATCCGGTATGCAAACTTTACTAATAACCAAAATAAATTGTTTCTTCTTATCCTTCTTCTCTCCTCTTATTTTCAACAGGAAAAAAGTAACAAAAAAGAAATAAGTTATTAACTTTGCCGTTTCTAAACTGTTTATGATAACATTTATAATTACCTCTATTTCAATGGTAAATAAATAAATTGAATTGTTGATAAGTTTTGATAAGCACAGCTCTACTTTTAATAACGTATTCTGCAAGTTTTTACGGATAAACTAATCGACACTTTCAACAGTCTATAATCATCATCATTGTGTTTTTAAAATTGAAAAAATATAATTATAAATATGTCGAAAGAAGAATTGATTCAAAATATAGTCGCCCTGAAAAAGGAGAAGAACGCCATTATCCTCGCGCATTACTACCAGGAGTCTGAAATTCAGGATATAGCTGATTTTGTAGGGGATAGCCTCGCACTTGCTCAATGGGCTGCCAAAACCACCGCTGAGATTATAGTATTGTGTGGCGTGCATTTTATGGGTGAGACAGCTAAAATTCTTAGTCCCGGTAAACGCGTGTTTATTCCGGACATGAAAGCGGGTTGTTCGTTGGCAGAAAGTTGCCCGGCTGATGAGTTTGGGGCATTTGTTCACGCGCATCCGGATCATACAGTGATCTCTTACGTGAATACCACTGCCGCGGTGAAAGCACTGACCGATATTGTGGTTACCTCCACCAACGCTAAGGTCATTGTAGAGTCGTTGCCGGAAGATGAAAAAATTATATTCGGACCCGATAAAAACTTGGGAGATTATATCAATAAACTCACGGGTAGAAATATGCTGTTGTGGGATGGAGTGTGCCATGTTCACGAACAGTTTTCTCTGGAACGTATCCTCGAATTAAAAAAGGAATACCCTTCTGCCCTATTGCTGGCTCATCCCGAATGTCCGGGCTACTTGTTGCAAATTGCCGATCACGTGGGCTCCACCTCTTCAATTTTAAAATTTGCCACTCAATCGGATAATAAACAATTTATAGTGGCCACGGAGGCAGGTATCTTGCATCAAATGCAACGTGAAAATCCCAATAAAGAATTTATTCCTGCTCCCCCGGAGGACTCCACATGTGCATGTAACGAGTGCTTTTATATGAAGATGAACACGCTGGAGAAGCTGTACCTTTGCCTAAAAAACGAACGGCCCGAGATTTTCGTGGATGAAGAAACCAGGATAAAGGCGGTAAAACCGATTGAACGGATGCTGGAGTTATCGACCAAGCATGGTTTGTAAGTAGAATAATTAAGTTGTACCTTTGCAGCCGCAAAAATGATTGTTTTAGTTTTTTTGCAATCCTCTGTCAAAATTAAAATTCTACTTTCATGGCTTTAAGATGCGGTATAGTGGGACTTCCCAACGTGGGGAAATCCACTTTATTCAATTGTTTATCGAACGCGAAAGCTCAAGCAGCAAATTTTCCGTTCTGTACTATCGAACCCAACGTGGGGGTTATAACGGTTCCAGACGAACGGCTGAATCGCTTGGCCGAGCTTGTAAAGCCACAACGCGTGTTTCCTACGACTGTAGAAATAGTGGATATTGCTGGTTTAGTAAAAGGAGCCAGCAAGGGAGAAGGTCTAGGTAATAAATTTCTCGCGAACATTCGTGAGACCGATGCAATATTGCACGTCCTGCGTTGTTTTGAGGACGAAAATGTTACACACGTGGATGACACGATCGATCCGGTACGTGATAAAGAGATTATTGATACAGAATTACAGTTGAAAGATCTCGAAACTATAGAAAATCGAATATCAAAAGTAGAAAAACAAGCTAAGACCGGTGGTGATAAAGAGGCTAAATTACTACACGAAGTCTACTCGAAGATACAAGACGCTCTTTTACGAGGGGAGTCGGCACGAACGGTGCCTTTTGATACGAAAGATGAGATAAAAGCGGTGAACGACCTTTACCTCCTCACTTCCAAGCCAGTGTTATACGTCTGTAACGTTGAAGAATCAAGTGCTGTGACCGGAAACCGGCACGTGGAAGCTGTCAAAGAGGCTGTAAAAAATGAAGACGCACAAATTCTGATCGTGGCTGCTAAAATTGAATCCGAGATCGCGGAGTTCGAAACGTACGAAGAACGTACCCTATTTCTAAACGAGATTGGCCTTGAGGAGTCCGGAGTGAATAGGCTTATTAAAGCGGCTTATCGTTTGTTGAATTTGCAAACCTTTTTTACATGTGGGGTACAAGAAGTACGTGCATGGACTTTTCAAAAGGGATGGAAGGCACCCCAATGCGCGGGCGTTATTCATACAGATTTTGAAAAAGGTTTTATCCGTGCAGAGGTTATCAAGTACGCGGACTACATTTCCTACGGTGCCGAAAACGCGGTTAAGGAAGCAGGAAAAATGTATGTCGAAGGAAAAGAATACGAAGTGCAAGATGGAGATATCGTGCATTTTAGGTTTAACGTGTAATACTTTCTATTTTTTCGCTATTAGACGTATCTTTAGCTCTGTAAAACTTCAAACATTTTTTCATAAGAGTATGTTGCAAAACATAAATTTGTATGCTTGATTAATCGATTAACTAATTACCTTTGAACTCTCGGAACGGTTGTCGTGGATCTACCTGTAAACGATGCATGTGATATAAAATTCTTACATAAATGTACTATGAATAATATAACTATCTTCCTATTATCAATGACATGGGTCATGGCAACCATGTTAAACGCACAGGCTCATTTAGATTCGGCTCAATCGTCTTTTGAGTTTGTATTTATGACGGATATCCATATACGGCCCGATATGAATGCGCCAAAAGGTTTTCAAATGGCCATCGATGCGGTAAATCAACTCAATCCTGATTTTGTTCTCACTGGATATTCCGGTGATATGCACCCAGTGATTCCGGCTATATGCACCCACTTGTT
>CAYFMZ010000107.1:0-6588 GCA_964344275.1 uncultured Proteiniphilum sp. | reverse complement strand
GACTTGGTGACGGAGCTACCCGGCCCGAAGATGGCGGCTACACCGGCACGGTACAAGAAGTCGTAGTCCTGCGCGGGGATTACTCCCCCGGCAATGACCACGATGTCGGGACGGCCCAACCGTTCCAACTCTTCGATCACTTGCGGTACCAACGTTTTATGGCCGGCCGCGAGGGAAGATACACCCAACACGTGCACGTCGTTCTCCACGGCTTGGCGAGCTGCTTCTGCCGGGGTCTGGAACAACGGTCCCATGTCCACGTCGAAGCCGCAGTCGGCATACCCCGTGGCTACCACCTTGGCACCACGGTCGTGGCCGTCCTGCCCCATCTTGGCCACCATGATACGGGGCCTACGCCCTTCTTTCTGGGCAAACTGATCGGTGAGTGCACGCGCTTCGTCGAGCGTCGTGTCTCCTTTTGATTCGGATGAATACACGCCTGAAATTGTTCTGATTACTGCATTATAACGTCCCACTACTTTCTCGCACGCGTCGGAAATCTCTCCCAACGTGGCACGGGCACGAGCGGCCTCTACCGAAAGTTCCAGGAGGTTACCCTCCTTAGTCTCCACGCAACGGGTGATGGCGTCGAGTGCCTTTTGTACCGCCTCGTTATCGCGACCGGCTCTCAGTTTCTCGAGACGGGCTACCTGCTGCTTTCGTACTTCAGTATTATCAATATCCAAGATATCGATCGGATCTTCCTGCTCCAAGCGGTAGCGGTTCACGCCGATAATGGCCTGCACGCCGGAGTCGATCCGTGCTTGTGCGCGAGCCGCCGCCTCTTCGATCCGCATCTTGGGGATGCCGGTCTCGATCGCCTTGGCCATGCCGCCCAGTTCTTCGATCTCCTGAATGAGTGTCCACGCCTTATCGACCAGCTCTTGGGTGAGCGACTCCACGTAGTGGGAACCCGCCCAAGGATCGACCTGCTTGGTGATCTTGGTCTCTTCCTGAATATAGATCTGCGTGTTGCGCGCGATGCGAGCCGAGAAGTCGGTCGGCAACGCGATGGCTTCGTCCAAGGCGTTGGTGTGGAGCGACTGGGTGTGTCCGAGCGCGGCGGCCATCGCCTCGATGGCGGTACGCCCCACGTTGTTGAACGGGTCCTGTTCGGTGAGCGACCAGCCGGAGGTCTGCGAGTGCGTCCGCAGTGCCATCGACTTGGGGTTCTCTGCACCAAAGCTCTTCACGATCTTGGCCCATAACAGGCGCCCGGCACGCATCTTGGCGATCTCCATGAAGTGGTTCATGCCGATGGCCCAGAAGAAGGAGAGCCGCGGCGCGAACTTATCCACGGGAATGCCCGCGTCGATGCCCGCGCGGAGGTACTCGATGCCATCGGCCAGCGTGTACGCCAACTCGATATCGGCAGTAGCCCCAGCCTCCTGCATGTGGTAGCCCGAGATAGAGATGGAGTTGAACTTGGGCATGTTGCGCGAGGTGTACTCGAAGATATCCGCGATGATCTTCATCGAGAACTTCGGGGGATAGATATAGGTGTTCCGCACCATGAACTCTTTGAGGATATCGTTCTGGATGGTTCCGGCCATCTCTTCCAGCTTGGCCCCTTGCTCTTGCGCGGCCACGATATAGAACGCGAGCACGGGCAATACCGCGCCGTTCATCGTCATCGAGACCGACATCTTGTTGAGCGGGATGCCGTCGAACAAGATTTTCATGTCCTCCACGGAGCATATCGAAACACCGGCTTTTCCCACGTCGCCCACTACCCGCTCGTTATCGGCGTCGTAGCCGCGGTGAGTAGGCAGGTCGAACGCCACGGAGAGCCCTTTTTGTCCCGCGGCCAGGTTGCGGCGGTAAAACGCGTTGGACTCTTCGGCGGTGGAGAACCCGGCGTATTGACGGATGGTCCACGGGCGCATCACGTACATGGTAGAATAGGGCCCGCGTAGGTAGGGCGGGATCCCCGCGGCATAGTTCAGGTGCTCCATGCCTTCAAGGTCCTCTTTGGTGTAGACCGGCTTCACGGGAATCTGTTCCGGCGTGAGCCAATCCGCTTTAATTCCTTTTTGATCGGCCCACTCGTCCACGTTGGTAGAGTAGAAGCCTTCGGATTGAATATCGATACCTTTAAAATCTGGTTTCATTTATTGATGTTTTAATTTTTTCTTACTGGCACGGCCGAATATCGCGGCCGCGTGGATGGGTGGAATAAAGATGAATTTACACGAGCGCGGCAATAATGTTTCCGGCTACCTGTAGCAGGCTGAATATTAACACCAGCTGCGCGGTATGGGTATCCAAGAACCGAATGATGCCCAAGTCCTCCATCGTGGCCTTTTTCATCAGCTTGATATTTTTCATTGCTATCGGAAAACTCAGCAACACCAGGAAGGTATAGGGACTCATCATATTGATCATCACCAAAATAGCCACCAGCATATAGGTAACCAACAGCAATGTTTGATAGGTGATTTGAGACCCTTCCAGGCCCAAGTTCATCGCCTGCGTGCGAATACCCGCCGCTTTATCTTGCAGCATATCGCGGGTGTTGTTGGCATGCAGGATAGCCACGATAAGCAAGCCCGCGGGGGTAGTGACAAGCAGTGTCGACCACACGAGTTGGCCCGTCATCACGTACACCATCCCCAACGAGATGGCGAGTCCGTAACAAATAAATATCAATACGTCGCCTAACGCGATGTACTTGAACTTGTAGTAGAGTGTTGCGCTGATCACGCCTACGATACCTATGAATAACAGTGGCAGCCCGGTATTGATCAACAGGTAAAGGCCGATCAACACCCCTATCGTGAGCACCGTGTACCCGTAAATAAGTACTTGCCGGGGTTTTAACATTCCCAGGACAAGCGGTCTCGGGGGACCGGTTTTCTCTTTCACGTCGACCCCACTCATGTAGTCGTGGTAATCGCCTAGGATATTTCCCGACAAGTGAAATATAAGGGCACCAAAGAAGGCGATCAGGCCATAGACCCAATTAATTTCGGGGACAGAACCGGTCGAGCACAAGTAGAACGCGTACGACAGGCCAATCAGTGCTGGCGAAGCCGACGCGGGAAGTGCCCACGGTTGGGCGACCAAAATCCATCTTTTTAATTTTCCTCCTCCATCCATAATATATATTGTTAGGGTGAGAGTAGTAGCTTGTTATCTCACGACAAAAGCTTCTTGTTAAATATTTTCAATGTTTCTAACACGTTGCTCCGCACGTGAACGAAATGTTCGATGCCGTGCGCTTTAAGTTGCTCCATACTGGCCGGTGCACCGGCTACCACGAACAGCTCGTTGCCATCGTTAAGCAGGTCGTACGCCTCGGGCGCGTAGGTCTCGTACTCCTCGTCGCTCGAGCAAAGTACCACCACGTCGGCTCCATTTTCTCGCGCTGTCTTCACCCCCTCGGCCACGGTGTTGAAGCCCAAGTTGTCGATAATCTCGTAACCCGCCGAAGCAAAGAAGTTACTCGAGAATTGCGCGCGAGCCAACCGCATTGCCAGGTTGCCAATGGTAAGCATAAACACCTTGGGGCGTTTTTCACCCCGTTCGGTCGCCAGGCGCAAGTCGTTAAAATCATCAGCTAAGCGCTTAGTGTTTAACTTTTTCAAAGGAGTAGAGGCATCGCTATGGCTGCAACCACATCCCGTTCCGGTAGCACCTTCTCCCTCTATTTTATCGCTCATCTTCTCGTTAAAATTGGGATATTGATTGGTGCCAAGCAGCACTTCCCTTCTACTGGAAAGCGCTTGGAAGCGTGCATCGGAAGAGCCATTAATGGCATCCTGTACCGTGCCTGCTTTCAGTGCCTCGTAGAACCCGGTTTCTTCCGTTTCCAAGAAGAGCGACCACGCTTGTTGCGCGAGGGAAGAGGTGAGCGTTTCTATATAATAAGAACCCGACGAGGGATCCGTTACTTTATCGAAGTGCGCTTCCTCTTTCAGCAGCAGTTGCTGGTTAACCGCGATGCGTTCGGCAAAGGCGGTCGGTGTTTCGAACGTTTCGTCGAACGGGCGCACGGTGAGCGAGTCCACGGATCCCAGGACGGCCGACATCGCTTCGGTTTGCGTACGTAACAGGTTGACATACGGATCGTAAAGTGTTTGGTTAAATCGAGAGGTGATCGCGTGAATATTCATCTTCGCGGCGCAACGGCAGGTACCATCTTCCGCCTTGTTATCGCAATCGTGTGGACAAGGTGGCTTGTACGCGTTCACGATCTCGGCCCAAAGCCAGCGTGCAGCCCGGAACTTGGCGATCTCCATGAAGTAGTTGGATCCCACTCCAAATTGAAACTTGATCTTTTTGGCCGCCATCTGCGGGTCCAATCCTCGTTCGATAAGCCCTTCCAGTACTTGGTTGCCGTACGACAAGCTGTAGCCCAGCTCTTGGTAGCTGTACGCTCCCGCGTCGTTCATCCGGTTGCCCGTGATGGTGAACGCGCGATAGCGAGGCAGCGGCGCGGTAATCTTCGCAATCTCCACCGCCTTATCAAGCCACTGGGGCTCATCGATCCCTTTTTTCAAGATCTTCCGGAATGGATCGAACTCTATCGATCCGACGCACTCCATCACGTTAAGGTTAAGCGACTGGATATATTGCACCACCAGCTTCGCCAAGTCGATTGTCCGGGAGATACAGGTGCTGAAGTTCAGCTCCACCTTATCGGGTGCGATACCCCCAAGAAGCAGTTGTAAATTTTCCGCTGTAAGTTCGTTCTTAGGCAGCCGGAACCCGAAGGATGTAATACCCCTCTTCAACAGGGCCCGCGCCTTCTTGTTAGCGTCGGAAAAATCTTTCACGTTGATCTCCTGACGCACGTACCAGGTGTTATCCTCCCGGGTGCTTCGCACGTAAGGGAACTGCCCCGGCAGGTTATCTACCGCTGGGAACCCCTTGATATCTTCCGCGCGATAGAAAGGATTCACGTTAAACCCTTCGTCGGTTTTCCACACCAATCTCTTTTGGAAATCGGCTCCCTTGAGGTCACGTGTGACCACTTCCATCCACTCATCCGTGGATACAGGAGGAAAATCGGTGAAAAGTTTCTCTCTCTGATTACTCATAGTTTGTAAATTATTTATTATTTTGAAGTTTTTCTCTGCTATTTTGATAACCCACGAACCTTACCGGCCTCGCACTCGCTATCCAACGTTACGGATCGACCGATTTAGGGAAGCAAAAATACGATATTTAGCGCAGTTCAACAAGCAGTTGCGCGATTTTATTAGCCACTGCTTCAGCGTACCGCCTCCCCTTTTCCGCGGTGGATTTTTTAGGATTTCCAATTCCGGTATCCGGCGACACCTCGTCCCAGTGCCGAGGCATCCAACCAACTCTGTCTTCCAAAGAGGGGATCTTACCCGGAATAGTAGCACCTTCCCCTGCCCGTTCCATGGATACAAGCTCTGGGTGATAGTGAAGCATCACCGAGGTCTCCTGCTCGCCGGCATGATCGTCGGGATCCTCCTCGAAGTAGCCCTCCTTGGGAAGCACCGTAAACCAATCCACCACCACGATTTTAAAATCGGGCCGTGTCATCGCCAGGTCCCGTATATAGGATTTAAAGCTGTTTCCCCCGTGTCCGTTCACGATCACCATCTTCCGGAACCCCTGTCCATGAAGCGATGTGACGATATCCTCAAGGATTGCTTTCTGCGTTTCGCTTCGGGTATGTATACAAAACGGTTTATTCCATTGTCCCGCGTTTTGCGAGCCAAGGAAAACGGGCGGCAGCACCATACAAGTAACCCCCTGTCGGTACGCGATTTCCGCGGCATCTCCCGCGATCTCGTACGATAGGATACAGTCCGTTAAATAAGGAAGATGGTAGTTGTGCGGCTCCACCGCTCCCCAAGGGAGGATGGCCACATCGTACTGTTGTTCACGCACCTCTCCCCAGTTGGTGAGCGGTATATGAAGGAAACTGTTTTTACTCATTTGTTAATTGAATTATTAGTAAGATTACATGGAAATCAAACCGTTACGGATACTATAAAAAGTGAGTCCCGAAACAGTTTTGATACCCGTTTTAGCGATTATATTTTTGCGGTGCGTAAGCACCGTGTTGAGGCTGATGTTCAATCTTTCCGCGATCTCTTTATTGATATTCCCCTGCACGATAAGCCGTAGTATCTCTGTTTCACGGTTTGTAAGGGGGTACATTTTCTCGTCGCTTTTCGTCGGCTGCTCAATCGCCATGGAATGTTGCAGCTGTTCTATTCCCGTCGAGTCCAACTCGTTTATTTTAGGACGCAGCACTTTATCCATCAGCCGATTATGCGCTTCAAGATCTTTTTCGAGTGAGTGGAGCGAGAAGATTACAGCGTGGCACAAGTTTTGATTATACTCGGCAGAAAGGTGTTTGATAAGGATATTTTTAAGATCGTGCAGCAGGTCATCCGGAAAATCATCGTCGTAGCTATCGGTTTTCTGTAGTTGGCGCGTCATTCGATTCTTGAATTTCAGGAAAAGGCTTCGAAGCATGATCAATTCCTCGTTATCAGACCCACTCACTGCAATAAACGCGTTCAAGTGCTTCTCGATATTGGGAATTAAGTCGTGAATATAACTTTCAACGGTCTGATGAAAGTAGTCGGCAATAGGCTCCAC
>CAYFMZ010000106.1:1629-6596 GCA_964344275.1 uncultured Proteiniphilum sp. | reverse complement strand
AGCGGCGGCTGCTGGAGGGGAAAAACTTGGAAGCACAGGAGATGATGTACCGCCATTTTCGCTGTGGCGGCCTAGGCTCGGCGTTCGGTAACGGGAAAGATGCACCATACGGCGCGTTCCAAGCTGTAGGAGAACTTACTCTTGTCCACCGGTTTTCATTGGGAGAACATATATCAGCGGGAGAAGATTTGATGGAGGAGGATAACGTTACGGGGTACGATCGCTCGCTGTCGCTGAACAACGCTATTGCTACCACACGGTTTAGCAAGGATGGCACCACCTATAAGCGGGAGTATTTCGCTTCGCATGCCAACGATGTGTTGATTATACGGATGAGTGCCGACAAGAAGCGTTCGATCTCTTTTGAAGCGGGATTGTCCCGCCCGGAGCGAGCGTCCATATGGACCGAAGGGGAAACCCTCATCATGGAAGGGCAACTCAACGACGGTCGTAATGGGGAGCAAGGGGTGCGCTATACCACCCGAATGGAGGTGGTGAACCGCGGTGGTCTACTCACCGCGGTAGATGGCTCATTTAAAGTGTCGGAGGCGGACGAGGCCGTGATCTTTATCTCTACCGCTACCGATATGCTGGACAAGAGGCACACGGCGATCGCTGAGAGGTTGCTCGCCGAAGCACGAAACACAAGATTTAAACGACTTAAAGAAAACCACACGGAGGCGTACCAAGAGAAGTTCAACCGGGTGGGACTGTACTTAGGGGAGCAGGACAACGCGACGGCGACTGACAAGCGGTTGTCTCTCTTTCAAGGTGACGACGACCCGGCGTTCGCGGCGCTCTATTTCCAGTATGGGCGTTACTTGATGATCAGCGGCACGCGCGAAAACAGCCTTCCGCTGAACCTCCAGGGCCTGTGGGCCAACCAGGTGCAGACTCCCTGGAACGGGGATTATCACTTGAATATCAACGTACAGATGAACTACTGGCCAGCGGAGGTATGCAACCTCCCGGAACTCCACACCCCGTTGATCGACCTTACTCGCTCCCTCGTTCCATCAGGAGAAAAAACGGCAGCCACCTTCTACGAGGCGGACGGGTGGGTGGCTCATATGATGACCAACCCGTGGCATTTCACGGCACCGGGAGAACACGCTTCCTGGGGAGCCACCAACACAGGGGGAGCTTGGCTATGCGCGCACCTGTGGGAGCATTATGCCTTCTCGGGTGACGAGGAGTACCTTGGTTCGATATTCCCCGTGCTGACTGGGGCGGCCGACTTCTTCCTGAGCAGTATGATCGAAGAGCCTACAAACGGCTGGTTGGTGACGGCTCCTTCTTCCTCGCCCGAGAACGCGTTTTATCTTCCAGGAAGCAGCCACCCAGTGTATGTTTGCATGGGGCCGACGATGGATGTACAGATCATCAACGAGCTGTTCACTAATATTCTTTCGGCGGCGGAGATACTGGGAATCGAAGATGAAACCACGCGACGGGTAAAAGAAGCACTCCCAAAGATCCCTCCCATGCAGATCAGTCCCGACGGATACCTCCAGGAGTGGCTGGAAGATTACGAAGAACAAGACCCGCGACACCGCCACGTTTCGCACCTTTACGGGCTACACCCCTCGAACCAGATATCGCCCGTGAGCACGCCCGATTTAGCGGCGGCAGCACGTGAAACCCTCGAACGAAGAGGCGACGCCGGCACGGGATGGTCCCGCGCGTGGAAAGTGAACTTCTGGGCCCGCCTGCACGATGGCAACCGGGCTTACAAGCTATTGAAGAGCCTGCTGGAACCGGTGTATGATAGCGAGATGCAAATGAGTCGTGGGGGAGGAACATATCCCAACCTCTTCTGCGCTCATCCGCCGTTCCAGATAGACGGGAACTTCGGGGGCACCGCGGGCATCGCGGAGATGCTTATACAGAGTCATGATGGATACATTCACCTGTTGCCAGCATTGCCCGACAATTGGACAGAAGGAAACTTTAAAGGGCTTCGTGCGCGAGGGGGAGCGGAAGTGAGTGCTTCATGGATAAACAACCAAGTCACGGAGATAACCCTCACTGCGAGCCGCACGAACACCTTCAAGTTGAAAGTTCCCGAGGGAGCAACATCCGTTACAAAAGGCAAAAAAGCACTTCCAATTGAAGAGGGGTTTATCCAAGTGGATATGAAAAAAGATGAACAGGTGAAAATGAAAATAGAGTACCCACACTAATTATCACTCTCATAACAAGGCGGGAAGCCATATCCCGCCAATAGAGGCCATATCTCACGTAGATACGTGAAGACTATAATCGAACTATAGAGGCCAAAGTTATAGCCAAATGTAGGATACGAGGGCTACAACCTATCGTACGGCAACCGAGCGAGAGCTTCTGAAATCTTCTCCACTACTTCTCGTAATGGCTTATCTACCATTCCCTTTATAAAGGGATTAAGGTCGGCTTTAACCGTGATCTTCATCCGTGTATCCTTGTCTGCCTTAGAAACAAGTTGTATCCAGAGGAATATATCAAAAGGAAGCCGTTCTGATTTAAATTTCACCAGCTTGTCCGGTTCTCGCTCCATAACTCGAAAACTCACTTTTCCTACCGGGTCTACTCGAAACGAAACAGTATCCGAGTTGAACGAGAAATCACTAATTTTATCCCCCGGCAAAAACTCTTTTGCTTTCTCCAAGTTTTGAAGATCAGAGAGGACTCTAAAAATATCCCTGTCGCTATGAGGTATAGTCTTTATATCACCTACATATTCTGTCATTTCCTACTTTTTTTCAAGTCTTGCCCCCAATTTTCGGGATCGTTCCGCCAATCTTGTAAAGTATGCAGTTCCGACTCATCGATATAGTCGGTGGCTAACGCTTCATCCAAAATAGCATCGTAATCACACAGCGTGGTAAGTTCCACTCTAGCGTCGTGCAGACTTTTCACGGAATGGGTAAAACCATAGGTAAACACCGCCAGCATACCAAGTACGTCCGACCCATCACGACGAATTGCCTCTACCGCTTTCAAGCTACTCCCCCCCGTGGAGACCAAGTCTTCAATCACAACCACCTTTTGTTTCGGCTTCAAGTCGCCCTCGATTAGATTTTCCAACCCATGTCCCTTTGGAGTGGAACGGACGTAAACAAAGGGCAAACCAAGCAGGTCAGCCACTATCGCCCCTGGTGCAATTGCCCCAGTCGCAACCCCCGCGATCGCGTCTGTGCGAGGATACTTTTCTAGGATTAACCGGGAAAACTCCACTTTCACGAAATCACGGACGGATGGGTAAGACATCAACTTACGGTTATCGCAATAGATAGGCGACTTCCATCCGGACGCCCAAGTGAAAGGGTTCGAGGGTTGCAGTTTTACGGCTTTGATGCCCAAAAGCTTTTCAGCAGTTAACTTATGTACTCGTTTCATATAATTTGGATATTTAAACACGAGAGTCAAGACTCACGAACAAGATATTTATCAGCCGTGGTAAGTTTACTCTCACGCGTATTGAATTTCGTATGATCAGCGATTGATCGAACCAAGGATGGATGAATCGAACCGCGTATGCAAGCGCGAAAATACGCTTTTTAATTGTGCCACCGTATGTAAATCCGAAAAAACAGCGTTAAAGAACCTGTCCCAATGTAGCAACACTGATTTTGGATCCCTTACACTTTTGTAATGCCACACCACAAGCCTCTATCGTGGAGCCGGTGGTGATCACATCATCTACTAGCAATATATGCCTCCCTTCGAATAGGGTATCGTCAATTACATCAAAAACACCTTTCACGTTCTCCCATCGTTGCGTTTTTGTTCGTCGCGTTTGAGTGGGATTGGAGATCACCCGGATCAAGTTGCCTGTCGAGACCGGCAGAGAGGTAGCTTCAGACAAACCAAGCGCGATCATTTCTGCTTGATTATATCCCCTCACCTTCTCTTTATCGGCATGCAACGGAACAGGGACGATCAAATTGACTGGATTTAAAAACTCACTATCCAATAAATCGTACCCAAACAATCTCCCCAAAAGTATACCAATCTCCCTCTTTCCATGATATTTCAATTGATGAATCAAAGGCGGCATCATGCCTCCCTTCGAATAGATGCAATATGAGGCCATTCGCACGAAAGGAAGCCGAGCAGCCATCAGTTTTTCCATGGAGTTCTCCTCTACCAAATAATTGCGCGTACGAGGCAACTGGAAGAGACATTTCAAACAAGCCCCCTCCTCTTTTTCCAGTAGCTCCTCTCCACAAATAACACATACGCGAGGATAAAAAAGAAAAGCCAATTCTTTCACCAAAGAGCTATTCATAATCACCCTCACCACTCACGTCTTTCAAATTAATCTCCCCCAGATAATGATTAATTTCCTCCATAGTAAACCCTCTTCCCAAAGCATAGCGTATCAACTTAGATTTCCTTTCAAACGAGGAGTTTCCCGTAACGGTCGTCCATCTTTTCTTGAGCAGGACCGGCAGCGATCGAGATAGCTCCCTATCGGAATATTCAGAGAATGCCCTCTCGATGGCCTCTCGTGGCAGCTGCTTTTGAAGCAATGCAGCCTCTATCTTTTTCCTACCCCACTTGTTGAACTGTAGTTTATCGTTGATAAAACTTCGGATGAAGCGCTCTTCATCAATGAATTTCTTCTCTTTGAGCTCACTAATAATTGCCTCCATTGCTTCTTCAGAAAGGTCCCACCGCGAGAGTTTTCCACGGATATCAAACGTGCAACACTCTTTTCTCGCACAAGTTCGCTTCATCCGCTCATAAGCCTGCGTAGCAGAAACTATTTTTTCCATTTTTCTCATTGGTTTGATTATTAATCTAAGTTTCGCATGTGTCAATTATTACACCTACAGCTAAAAACGAGGTCAATAAATATTTTATGGGGACCCGTTAGATGAAATAGGCACGATCTGGTTTTATCGCTCTTATCATACGAGGGCTACCTGAAATATCATTTTTTACAACCACATCGCTATACCCTTTATATAGAAGCATCTCGC
>CAYFMZ010000106.1:0-1529 GCA_964344275.1 uncultured Proteiniphilum sp. | reverse complement strand
GAAATATCATTTTTTACAACCACATCGCTATACCCTTTATATAGAAGCATCTCGCCTATCTCGTCGCCCCTCTCCCGATTGATTTCAAAGTAGAGTTTTCCTTGCTTATTAAGGATCTCACACGCAAGGTCAGCAATCCTTTCATAAAATATCAGCGGAGAATCATCAGGCACAAAGAGTGCTTGGGACGGCTCAAACTCAAGCACATTCCTTTCCATCTCTGCTTTCTCTGAATCCAGCACATAGGGAGGATTACTTATCACCACATCGTAGAATCTATCTCCGAGAAAAGGGCTAAATATATCCTGTGTAAAATAGTGTACATCAACCCCGTTATCCCGAGCATTTAATGTCGCGATCGAAAGGGCTCTTTCAGAAATATCACAGCCATCCACCTTACTCAAAGGAAGTTTCTTGGCTAATGTAACCGCGATACAGCCACTACCGGTGCCAATATCAAGCAATGAAAATTTATCTGATGAAGCTTCTTCCAATACCCACTCCACCAGCTCCTCTGTTTCGGGACGCGGAATCAGGACGTCTGGAGTAACCCTAAATATCAACCCATGAAACTCCGTTTTCCCCAATATGTACTGGACTGGTTCTCCCTTTTTTAGTCGTTCGATGATCCCTTTTAACCTATTTCTCGTGTCAAACCCAGATAAATGATTAATTTTGTCTGGGAATAACAATGCAGGCATCTCTTCCTGTAGATCCTCCAGGATCAGGCGAGAAAGTGCCATGGTCTCTGATGGGGAATACAGGTTGCCCAGTTCGTTTCTGATATACTGTGCGACTTTTTGCTCGGGGCGCATGTGTTGCGTGATCATTGCCTGAAAATATTGAGATGATGTCCTACAACGACGTACCTTTTGTTGAAACAGAGGACGTTTGAAAGTACAAAGTTAAAAAAAAATGACGTTACATAAAGAGTTTATGCAGCGATGTTTCCAGCTGGCCCGAAAGGGTGAAGGATTCACCAAGCCTAATCCTATCGTGGGAGCTGTGGTAGTACATAACAATAAAATCATCGGTGAAGGGTTTCACAGGTATTACGGGGAAGCCCACGCCGAGGTAAATGCCATTACCGCGGTGAAGGACCCGACATTGCTGCCTTTTTGTACCCTTTATATCTCACTGGAACCCTGTGCACATCATGGCAGGACACCGCCATGCGTGGACCTGATTATCTCGAAAAAAATACCCAAGGTAGTGGTGGCCATCCAGGACCCTAACCCCAAAGTGTCGGGAAAAGGAGTTCAGCTGATGAGAGAGCAAGGCATCGAAGTGATCGTGGGCGTACTTGAAGAGGAAGCACGAGAAATAAACAAGATATTCTTTACCAACCAGCTCTACTCCAGGCCCTACGTGATCTTGAAGTGGGCACAAAGCAGAGACGGCTTTATGGATCGTCACCGGGCATCACGCGAAGAAAAGCCTACTCAAATATCCAACAGCCTAACACACAGCATCGTTCATAAATTCCGAACTCAAGTGCAGGGGATTTTAGTAGGTACCAACACGGCACT
>CAYFMZ010000105.1:0-6622 GCA_964344275.1 uncultured Proteiniphilum sp. | reverse complement strand
AAAAATAAACCCGGGGGTAAACATCTCCGTTTCAACCCAAGCAACAGACGAGGGGGTCGATTTACAGCTTGTAGGGGCGGAAGACGCTGCCGATACCAAGGGAACTGGTCATACGATAGCCTACACCGGCCGGTACGCCTTGCTCCCGATTGTCAACGTGAGCAATCCCCTCTTGAGTGAGTTAAACAAGAAAAAGTTAAACAGCAAACGTCTGCAGGATTTTTTCTTCTTGGATGGGCAGATCGACGTCACTGACAATTCGTCGGGGGACCACGAAGTCACGATTTACTCGGGAAACAATGCCGATTCATTCGCCGGGCTCTTCGCGTCTCATTTCGGGTATTCCCCAGCGGACATCAAGGGAAGGAAGATATCAGGCGACGACATCTTCTTGATCAACGCGGTGCAGAAAGACCAAACAAGCGCTGCCTTCAACTCGCTAAATTACATTTTCGACTTGGAGACGAGGCGATTAAAAAGTGACATCGCGCTGCTCCCGCTGGATCTAAAGCGAAGCCAGCATGAAGTACTCCAAGAGGCGGATGCCGACAAAACAATTGAGCTCTTAGAGAACGAATCGATCCCGCTTATTCCCGTGCAGCATATAGGATTCGTTTACCAGAGCGATAATGCCGCGACAAAGGAGTTTCTACACTGGGTTTTATCGGAAGGGCAAAAATTCAATCACGCGTTTGGTTTCCTTCAAACAGAGGCGGAGATCCTGTCCGCGCAACTTAAAGAGATTTCAGAACCGCATTACACCGAGAAGTTCTGAGGCATTAAAAAGATAAGCGCTCCCATTAGTCAATTTGCAGTCGGACTTGGGAGCGCCTATTTCTAAACGAATTAGAATATGACAAATATATCATTTATTTTCAGGAACACACGGCTGTTCCGCTCGCTAAGAAAAGAGCTTTACGCTTTTTTAACTCTTATTGCATGCTCCTTAGGCACTTACGCTCAACAAACGTTGCACGGCACGGTAGTGGATAGAAACAACGAACCACTCCCGGGGGTAAGCGTGGCTATCTTGGGCACTATCGAGGGTACGGCCACCGATATCGACGGGGAGTTTAACTTCACCACCGACCAATCGCTTCCATTGACCCTCTCTGTCAGCTTCTTGGGATTCAGAACACAGGAGATTGACGTGTATGACGCGAGCGAGGGTATTCACGTGGTGCTTTCGGAAGAGGCAAATATCTTAGGAGAGATCGTGGTTACCGGGGTGGCCCAAGGTACCTCAAGAAAGACACTGCCTTTCGCGCTCACTAAAATAGACAATGAGCTGATCAACACTGTTCCGGCTACCGATGCCTCTACTTCATTGCGAGGTAAAGTAGCAGGATTACGGATAGACCAATCGGGGGGAAACCAAGGCGCCTCAGTTTACTTAAGAGGTTCCAAATCGGTGGCGGGCGATATCGAACCCCTCATCGTGGTGGATGGATTTGTCACCGGTTTACGACTGGCCGATATCAACCCCAACGACATCGAATCCATCGAGGTTGTTAAAGGAGCCGCTGCTTCTGCACTATATGGCACGAGGGGAGAAGGAGGTATTATACAGGTGCTTACAAAGAAAGGGAGGAAAGACCGGAAAGTGGACGTCGTGATCGATAACGAGGTCGGTTTCACCGATATCCTACTGCTACCCCCCGTGTCAAAGTATCACCACTATAAAGTGAACCCGGATGGTTCGTTCCTCCTGGTAGACGGTGCCCGGGTGATCGATTACAAGGAAAACGGCTTCTCGGTGAACCTCCATCCTTACCAGCGATTCCATGACAACACGGAAAACATACTCGGCAGGAACAGTTACTATACCAATTCGGCAGCGGTAGCGGTCAACGGGGATAACCACACCGCTTACCTCTCTGCACAGAATCAATACAAAGGGGGAATCTCTGACGCGGTGGACGCGGATACAAAACAGAACCTACTGTTTAACCTCGGCTATAGAGTGTCGCCCAAGTTATCCGCGGATATTACTATTCAGTACTCTCACGCGAATAACCCCTCCCAGGCTGTTTCGTCCCGATCGGAAGGGTTGCTATACTCCACGCTACTGGTGGAGCCTCACATTAATTTGTCTGAAAAGGACGAGGAAGGGAGGTACGTGTTTTTTCCCGAAGGAAGCGATCTATCGGGACAACAATGGACCAATCCCCTTTACCGGCTTGCTCACCAAGAGTACAGCTACCAGACCGAAAACCTCCTCTTGGGAGGGAAGTTGAGGTACCGGATTACAGAACACTTGGATGCCGAGGCTTCCGCGTCACTCCAAAATAATTACTACAACGCGGAGGAGTATTACCCGATAGGTTACCGGACCATCACACCCAATTTGGAATTGAATAACGGGAATTATAGCCTAACAAATCAACGGAACATCACCAAAAACGGCCAGCTGCAGTTAAATTACAACCGCACTACCGGGCATATTGTCTGGGGCTTGGCCGCGAAATACGTGTATGAGTTTACACAACTCACCGGTTCCAGCGCGTCGGGACGGAACCTCACGGCACCTGTGAAAAGCCTCGATGTGACCGAGCCGAGCACGAGAAATATCTCTTCGCTATGGTCTCAAACCGTTAATTACGGTTATTTCCTCAACGCGAAAGCTGCTTGGAAAGAGAAAATTTTCGTGGATGTGCTCGGGCGCTTGGACCAAAGCTCACGCTTCGGACGCGACGTGGGTACCGCGTTTTTCCCTCGGGTATCGGCGGGATATCGGCTGACAGAAGATATCAACTTGGACCCGGTCACTGAATTAAAGCTGCGGGTAGCGTACGGCCAAGCAGGTAGTCTGCCTCCTTTCGGAGCGAAAGACAGCAAAGTCACCATTTCCAATTCAGGAGGAGTGAGTTACACGCAGAACGACAATACCGACTTGAAGCGAGCGGTAACCGAAGAGACCGAGATCGGGTTCGACGCGATCCTCTTCAACCGGTTGAACATCCAGTTTAATTACGCCTTCTCGAACAGTACGAACGATTTTATTTCTGTGCCTGCTTTCGCTCCCATCTCCGGTTCAGCAAATATTTATGACAATCTGGGAGCAGTGAAATCCAACTCGTTGGAACTCGAGGTCCATGGGCGTATCGTGGAACAACGGAACTTCTCGTGGAGCTCGGGCATCGCGTTTAGCCGGGTACGGAGCAAAATCACTTCGTTAGGCGACGTGCCGGAGTTCACGCAAAACGGCTTCCGTAAGTCTGTGGGCGCGAGCACGACGGCTATCTACGGGTACAGCATTTTCTCGGATCTTTCTCAACTTACCACCGACCAATCGGGGTATGTTACCAACGCCGGCGATGGCACTAAACGGGTGGACGACTACGCGGTGAACGAATTCGGCGTGGTAGTCGAAAAAGCGGCCTTAGGTACCGCTAACGAGGCTCCCGTGTTTTACTTGAACCCGGCCACCGGTAATTCAAAGATCATCGGCGAAGCATCGCCCGATTTCATCGTGGGTTTCACGAATACCTTCACCTTTGGCCCTTTCACGCTTTATGGCGTGATTGATTGGCAGCAGGGGGGCGAGAAGTTCAACGAGACGGCGCAGTACCTCACGTACGTGTACCGTTCCGAGTTCTCTGATCAATCCGCTTTGGCAGGTAAGCCGTTGAACTTCACCACACAGGTTTTCAACGCGTCGCAGGTAACCGACTACTGGGTAGAGAGTACTACTCACCTGGCACTTAGGGAGCTTTCACTATCTTATAAAATTCCTGCCGAAAAAATTGGCCTTCAGAAATGGATTCAGAACGCGAACATCTCGCTCATAGGCCGGAACCTTTTTATTTGGACAGATTTTCAAGGCGTAAACGTGGATGGAATCGCTCGAGACGAATTCAACTATCCTTCATATCGGATTATTTCCGGGAAACTAACACTTAATTTTTGATTACAAAGATGAAAAAGTTCATACACTTTATAGCTATAGCCATGTTGCTCATTTCGTGCGAATCCATCAATTTTGATGACCCTTCCACGTTGACCAACGAAGAGGCTATACAGAAAATAAAAAGCATCGGTTACGTACTTACGACGAGCAGCATACAAACCACGTTCCGCACTACCACCAGCAACGCGGGCGGTTCTCACTTCAGCCTATGGGCAGACCAGTCCACGAATACCAACGGCAGCCAGTCGTGGTGGGACTTCGCGAACGAGCCGCGACTGCGAATGAACAACAACTCCGCTTACCGGGGAAACGCGGCGGTACGTGAAATTTATTCCAACTTTTATCAAGCCAATCTGGATGCCACCAAGGTGATCGATATAATCGAGAACCAAGGAATTACCATTTACGACGAGGCGGGAAACGACCGTACGGCTGATTGCTTGATCGGCGCCTACTACGCGAAAGGGGTAGCACAGGGCTATTTAGGCGTGATATACGACAGAGGAATCATCGTGGATGATGTATCACTGACCACGCGAGATTTCCCGCACTCGTACAAAGAGCTTATCGAGAACGGCATCTCTCATCTTGATAAGATGCTGGTACTCGTGGAGGAAACGCCTGGCGTGAAATTCGACTTTCTGAACGGGGTAACCATCACCCGGGACGAGCTTACCAAACTGACCCACTCCATGGCAGCACGTATCTTGTCGTCCGTGGCAA
The DNA here is from genome assembly GCA_964344275.1 of uncultured Proteiniphilum sp. GTDB lineage: Bacteria > Bacteroidota > Bacteroidia > Bacteroidales > Dysgonomonadaceae > Proteiniphilum. The sequence continues at coordinate 1,989 of CAYFMZ010000105.1, read as the reverse complement.
GAGATAAGGAAGAAGCGGAAGCATTGGGAGATTCGCACTGGAACAAAGTGCTTGATTACGCCACGAAAGGGTTCACGAACGATTTCATGATTCCCACGGTTTCGGGCGGCTACTACAACGCGCTGATCGATGTGCTGGAGAGACCGTATGGAGGAGCTTCCTATGTACCTGTCGACATCAAAATTCCCTACTTGGCAGATAAAAACAATTCTACTCCCCTCACTTACCCGGTCGACAACACGGTAATTCTGCCCCCGATAGAGACCGACGATCAACGGTTTTACGACTATTTCACCTACACGACGAACTTCGGGATTTTGCTGGAAGCGAGAGGACGGGGATTGTTCAGCAACTATATTCGCTCAAGATGGATGCACCCTCAACGATCTACCCTGAACGTGGAGGGAGCGATCAACCCTTATTTTCTCTCGGAAGAACTCCGTTTATTACGCGCGGAGGCAAAGTTCTGGCTAAAAGATTATCCTGCAGCAGCGGCAGAGCTGAATGCGTCAAGTGCCTCGCGCAAAGCAAAAGGGCAATTGCCCAATACTGGTGCTACTCAAGAAGAGTTACAAGCCGCTTTGCATTACGAATACGCGATCGAAATTGACGGCGCGGGAGGGACTTTCGTGCCCTTCACCTTCATGCGCCGGCACGACCTACTACAAGGGGGCACCCCCACTCAGTTTCCGGTACCTCAAGTGCAACTTGACCTAATAGGTATCGAAACATATACATTTGGAGGAATCGCGAATGCAGGTGAAAAAGGCATACATGGAGAACTTGCTACGGCAAGAGACAACGGTTGGAAATCATCATTATAAAATAAAATAATCATATGAAAAAGAATTTATTAGTAATAGCAGTTATTGCTTTGGTGCTGGGCTACGCGTGCAATACCAAAGAATCCGGGGGACTATCCCTCGAAGGATCGGTCAAAGATGTTTCGGAAGGTACCGTCTACTTACAGAAGTTCCGTAACAAAACGTTCTTCGTGATAGACTCCGCGGCTATCAACAACGGCGAATTTCACTTCTCGAAAGAGGTGGAGTTGCCCGAGATCTATGGCTTAACGCTCGATACAACGAAGGGGTCGTTCTTGGTCTTCCTGGACGAGAACCCGGCCACCGTGGTGCTCGATTCGTCCAATTATTACCGCAACACCACCATCGAGGGATCCGAACTGCACAACTTGTACGCGGAGTATAGGTCGCGGCGACACGTGCAGATCGACTCGTTTATCCGGGAACACCCGGCCTCGTTGGTGTCAGCTTATGCCCTTTACCGCGATTTCTCCTACCGGTTATCGCCCGAGGAGATCAAATCAAACATCCAGCTGCTGGATCCCTCGCTCCATAGTACTCCCTACGTGGAAGTTCTAAAGGAGGTAGCGGCTACTTTGGAGGTGGTGTCCATTGGTAAACCCGCGCCCGATTTCACGGTGAACAATACAGAAGGGAATCCGGTGCAATTCTCGGAACAACTCTCACCGGGCAGGTACGTGCTACTCGACTTCTGGGCATCTTGGTGCGGGCCTTGTCGGCGTTCCAGCCCTGGAAAGGTGGCGGCGTACGAGAAGTACAATGAGCGGGGACTCGATATCTTCTCGGTATCGCTCGACAAGAGCCGGGAGAAATGGCTGGAAGCGATCGAGAAGGATAACCTGACGTGGACGCATACGTCCGACCTGCTCCATTGGGATAGCGAACCGGCAAAACTGTACGGTATCCGAGCCATCCCGTCGAATTACCTGATCAACGATCAGGGGATCATTGTGGCAAAGAACCTACGGGGAGAAGAGCTGGAAAAAACCTTGGGAGACCTACTACAATAAATTGAATTAATAATATGGTGGTGTGATTGATTTAAGAGCGTCTCAGCTTATAACCGGGGTACCCGTTCGATAAAACAGGCGTCACCTGACAAGCTGTTTGAGCGAAGAGAGTTATTTGTCAGGGAGCCTGTACGTCGACAACGGGTCGGTTAAAA
>CAYFMZ010000104.1:0-6651 GCA_964344275.1 uncultured Proteiniphilum sp. | reverse complement strand
TCCCAGGGTAAAAACGTATTACTCGGACAACAAAGAATTTAAAGTGGTTGTTGACCGGATTGAAGAAGTATCAAAAAACCAGCAGGCCGCGATGGATTCTAATTCGAATTACGACAAATCGCTGGCCGAGAAATTGGGAGGGGACGATTACGAGATTTTCACGTGGTACGGATCGGCCGCGCTTCCGGAGTATTTACCGGCTGCAGATAAAATTTGGAAACTGAAGCCTTGAAAATTAAACAGAAACAGCGACACCTTTATCGGCGTCGCTGTTTTTGTTAGCAGAGGATCCCGGTAGGAAGTTAACAACCGGGAACGGCCGACCGGTTTGCACCGGCAAGGGACCGTTACAGGATCAAAGAGGGATCAGCACTTGGAAGCACCGCAGTTGCGGCACTTGAGGCACCCCTCCTCGTAGACCAATGCTTCTTGGTTGCAGACGGGACACTTTTGGCCTTTAGCCTCGGTCTCGTTGGGCAGGTAACGCTTGAGCGCGCGCTCTACCCCGTTCTTCCAGGTGTTGATGGTCTCGCTGTCGAGCTCAAGTCCCGATACCAGCTTAATCACCTGATCGATGGGCATACCGTAACGGAGCACGCCGGAGATAAGCTTCGCGTAGTTCCAGAACTCGGGATTGAACTTTCCGTCCAGCCCCTCTATGGTGACCTTGTAGCCGCGCCGGTTCTGGAACTGAAAATCGTAATGCTTGGTGCCGTCGTTGTCGTAGGCCTTGATGATCTTGCCCTTGGTGACGTTCTTGGGTACCATGATGCCGTCGTCCTCGTCATGGAGACCGGTAAAGATCTCGTAGGGCCTGCCGTTGAGCAAACCGATAAAGGCGATCCACTTCTCCTTGTTGTTCTGGAACTTGATCACGTCGGCATCCAGTTCCACGGGGCGGGAGGTAACCACTTGCGGGAGCTCGAAGCAATCGTCATCATCCTCTTCTTTATTGGCATCGCCGTTGGATATAAGCACGCCGGCACGCGACCCCTCGCGGTACACGGTACAGCCCTTGCAACCGCTCTTCCACGCTTCCATGTAGAGTTCGCCGACCAACTCTTCGCTCACATCCTCCGGCAGGTTGATGGTGACGCTGATGGAGTGGTCTACCCACTTCTGCACCCTTCCCTGCATCTTCACCTTCTGGAGCCAGTCCACGTCGCCCGAAGTCGCCTTGTAATAGGGCGACTGAGCGACCAGTTCGTTGATCTCCTGCGCGCTATACTTCTTGGTAGTGGCGTGCCCGTTGGCTTCCATCCAGGTGACGAACTTGTGGTGGAACACGGTGTACTCTTCCCACGAATCGCCATTTTCGTCCACGAAATCGATCTTCACGTCCTTGTCGTTGGGGTTCACCTTGCGGCGGCGCGTGTAGACGGGCATGAACACCGGTTCAATTCCGGAGGTGGTTTGCGACATCAAGCTGGTGGTCCCGGTGGGGGCGATGGTGAGGAGAGCAATGTTGCGCCTTCCGTATTTCACCATCTTCTTATACAGCTCGGGGTCAGCCTCTTTAATGCGATTTATAAAGGGATTGTTTTTCTCTCGTTCCGCGTCATAAATCTCGAAAGCACCGCGCTCTTTGGCCATCTCCACGGAGGAGGCATAGGCGTTGAGTGCCACGGTGCGGTGTACTTTTTCCGAAAAGTCGTTTCCTTCATCCGACCCGTACCGGATGCCCAGGGCGGCCAGCATATCGCCCTCGGCGGTGATGCCCACGCCGGTGCGACGGCCTTGCATGGTCTTCCGTTGAATTTTCTTCCATAGGTTGCGCTCGGCAGATTTAACCTCTTCGGATTCGGGATCCGCCTCGATCTTCTCTAAGATCATATCGATCTTCTCCGACTCCAAGTCCACGATATCGTCCATGATGCGCTGCGCCAGTTGCACATGCTTTCCGAAGAGTTCAAAATCGAAATAAGCATCCTCCTTGAAAGGATTCACCACGTAGGAATAAAGGTTGATTGCCAACAGGCGGCAGCTATCGTACGTACAAAGGGGGATCTCGCCGCACGGGTTGGTCGACACGGTCCTGAAGCCAAGGTCGGCATAGCAATCGGGCACCGACTCCCGGATGATGGTGTCCCAGAAGAGTACCCCAGGCTCGGCCGAACGCCACGCGTTATGCACTATTTTGTTCCATAGCGCTTTGGCGTCGATGGACTTGTCGTACTTGGGATTGGCCGCATCGATGGGGAACTGCTGCACGTAAGGTTTCCCATCAGAAACCGCCTCCATGAAGGCATCATCGATCTTCACCGAGATATTCGCGCCGGTCACCTTTCCCTGCTCCATCTTGGCATCGATAAAATCCTCGGAGTCGGGATGTTTTATCGATACGCTCAACATCAGCGCGCCCCGGCGTCCGTCTTGCGCCACCTCGCGGGTGGAATTGGAGTAACGCTCCATGAACGGGACCAACCCCGTAGAGGTGAGGGCCGAGTTCTTCACGGGCGACCCCTTGGGCCGGATGTGCGAGAGGTCGTGCCCTACCCCGCCGCGCCGCTTCATCAGCTGCACCTGCTCCTCATCGATACGGATGATCGCGCCGTACGAATCGGCATTCCCTTCCATCCCGATCACGAAGCAGTTCGACAGCGATGCCACTTGGTAATCGTTCCCGATACCGGTCATGGGGCTCCCCTGCGGGATAATATAGCGGAACCGGTCGAACAGGTCGAACAGCTCCTGTTCGCTCAGCGGGTTGGCGTATTTTTTCTCGATCCGGGCCACCTCTTTGGCTAACCTCCAGTGCATGTCCTCGGGCGTCTTCTCGTAGATCTCCCCCTGGCTGTCTTTTAGAGCGTACTTGCTCACCCACACTTTGGCCGCCAGCTCATCGCCTTGGAAATAATCCAGCGAGGCGTTATAAGCTTCGTCGAAAGTGTATCTCTTCTTTTTCATCAGCAACGTTGTTAATTAAACAATGAATATAATGGTAAACCGAACTTTACAATGAATCGCTGTATTACAAGCTGTGTCGCGATCCATCTTCAGACAGGTTTTGGTTTTGCAATTTTATAGAAAGTTTCCTGAATTGCCAAACATTATCACAAAAGGTTATCAACAACGTATGTGAAATTTTCTTAAGTAAATTTTATAGTATTGATTATTAAATGTTTAATATTTTCAAACAGAGAGAAAGTTGTCCATTTTGTCAAACTATGCTGTTTATCAGTAAGATAAAAAAACAAGGATTAATGCTTAATCGAAATTCTTTACAGCCCCCATGAAAAGGATGGCACCGGTTGAGTTTTCTTGGATAATATAGATGAACGGGCGATTGGCATTAAAGACCACTCGTTGCGGCTCCATGGGCATTGAGGTCAACACCATTCCAATAGTAGTGACCGCCGCCGCCTCGGTCCCTTTTTCATCGGTGCTGATGTAGGTATCCTGTTTCACGAAATCGATCTTCGCGGCCTGATCAGACATTCCGGAGAAATCGGCTGCATCCGTGAAAGCAAGGCCCATCCCCATTTTGACAAGCAGATTGTTCAACCCCTTGCTATACTCGGTCTTGAACTTGGGCAAAGAGAGCACCACTTCGGCTTCTTTAAGATTCGACTGAAGCCCGGTCCAGTATCCCTCTCCGCGGGTTGCCGACACCAGCTCGCTCAAGTTTTTCCCCTCTTTAGGCAAGAGCACCATCATGCTAAAGGCTTGGTTCCCGTACGGGAGCTGCACCAGTTGAAGGGTTTCGTCTTCGGCGTAATTGAATTTCGCGGTCTGGTGCATCATATCCACATCGGCTCGACTCCCGTCCTCCCGGGTAAATGGCTTCGGGGAAGTATTCTTTGGATCGAATTCGCTGCTCCATATTCCCTTGAAGTAAATGGCGTTGAGAAGGTACATCAGATCCATCGAGTTGGTCTGGTCGATCACCTTTTCGATGAGCCCGTTGGTGTTATCCGATGCCCAACCGTTTATGATGTCCACGGTTTTAGCGTTGCCAAACTCGACCGGCTGGACGGTGGCGTCGTAGTAGGATTTGTTGGTCTCGATAAACTTCGTGTGTACCTCGACGAATTTATTGGTAAAGATGGCGTTGGCGATGGAGATCCGGGTGGAAGGGTCGGTCTTCAACAGGGCCTCTTTCAGCTTCTTGTAATACGCGTTGATCTCCGTGTCGTCGTAGCCGTTCAGTTTCAACGCTTCGAGTATGGCCGTTTTGGTCTCCCCCATGGCACCGTTGCCGGTCATCGCCAATGCCATGCTTAGGCTCAGCGGGGATACCATGAAGTTGGCGTCGTCGTCCTTCGCCTCTTCCAAGTAGACGTTCTCGAAGAATTCGAACGCGAAAGCTTGATCTGCACCGATCATCTCTTGTTCAGCCGCCCGCAACTCGATCCGGATGGGATCAGGAAGCTCCCCCTTGGGGATATCATGGTTGTTTTTATCGCACGAGGCAGCCATTAACGCGCTGACCGCCGTTATGAAAAAGAAAAAATTGAAAGTGGGTTTCATACGCTTCATTTCTTATAGGATTTATTTTCTTAAACGATCTGTTTTCTTATAGGATTCTTAAACGATTTATTTACTTAAACAATCTGTTTTGTCAGAATTTAGCAGCCGACCTATATATAATAGATGTTCCTTGTGATGGAAATGTTGCATAGTCACCATTAAAAAACGTTATAATCAGTGGACAACCTTTGAAATGACGCGAAAGCAAGAAGTTTTCGTCCCGGTTTTAAGCGGCACCCTCTCAAATGATAAAATTAATGAGTATTTTTGCAGCTCGATTCTGTGTATAAATCTATATGTAAATCGGTTTTGGTATCACCTTTTAAATGTGTCTGCTGAAATGAGAAAATGGCGTATTGAAGATTCGGAAGAACTTTATAACATTAACGGTTGGGGGAACGGGTATTTCTCCATTAACGATAAGGGCCACGTGCAAGTCACCCCCCGTAAACAGGGAGAGAACGGCGTGGACTTGAGCGACTTGATGCGGGAGCTTTACCTACGTGACGTGGTTGCCCCGGTATTGCTTCGATTCCCCGAAATACTGGATAACCGGATCGAGAAGATATCAAACAGCTTTGCCATCGCGGCGAAGGAGTACGAGTACAAGGCCAAAAACTACATCGTTTATCCCATTAAAGTAAACCAGATGCGGCAGGTGGTGGAGGAGATCGTGGCCAGTGGGAAGCGATTTAATATTGGCTTGGAGGCAGGCTCTAAACCCGAACTACATGCCGTGCTCGCGATCAACACGGAGAGCAACTCGCTTATTGTCTGCAATGGTTACAAGGACGAAAGCTACTTGGAGCTGGCACTGCTGGCAAAGAAGATGGGCAAGCAGGTATTTATCGTGGTGGAAAAACTGAACGAGCTGTCGCTCATCATCGAGATAGCGAAGCGGCTGAAGGTACGGCCCAACCTGGGAATCAGGGTAAAGCTGGCCAGCTCCGGCAGCGGCAAGTGGGAAGAGTCGGGAGGCGACGCCAGCAAGTTCGGCCTCAACTCGAGCGAGTTGCTGGAGGCGATGGAGATTCTCCAGAAAAACAAGATGAGCGACTGTTTCCGGTTGATCCATTTTCATATTGGCAGCCAGATTACCAAGATACGACGCATCAAAACGGCCCTTCGTGAAGCGGCACAATTTTACGTGCAGCTCCACGCGATGGGCTTCAACATCGAACTGGTGGATATCGGTGGGGGATTGGGCGTGGATTACGACGGCACGCGTTCCTCGTTTACCGAAAACAGCATCAACTACTCTATCCAAGAGTACGTGAACGACTCGCTGGCGACCTTCGTGGACGCGGCCAACAAGAACGACCTGCCTCATCCTAACATCATCACCGAGTCGGGACGCGCGCTCACGGCGCATCACTCGGTATTGGTGTTCGAGGTGCTGGAGACCGCCACGCTCCCCGAGTGGCCCAATGACCAGGACATTCAGGAGGACGACCACGAGCTGGTAAAAGAGCTCTACAAAATATGGGATTCCCTCACGCAGCCGCGCATGCTGGAGTCGTGGCACGACGCGCAACAGATACGGGAGGAGTCGCTCGACCTGTTCAGCTTGGGGATGCTCGACCTGAAGACGCGCGCGCAAGTGGAGCAGCTCTACTTTTCCATCGCGCGGCAGATTAACATCACCAGCAACCGGGCCAAACACGCGCCAGAGGAGCTTCGTCAGCTGGGTACCTTGCTGCCCGATAAATACTTCTGCAACTTCTCGCTGTTTCAATCGCTCCCCGACTCGTGGGCGATCGATCAGGTATTCCCCATCATCCCGATCGATCGCTTGGAAGAGCGACCCGACCGGACGGCCACGCTACAGGACATCACGTGCGATTCCGACGGGAAGATAAACAACTTCGCTTCGCAGGATGGATTTCGTTCGACCTACCTTCCCGTTCACTCGATCAAGAAAAACGAACCCTACTACATTGGCGTTTTCTTAGTGGGCGCGTACCAAGAGATACTGGGCGACCTGCACAACCTGTTCGGGGATACCAACGTGGTGCACGTGTCTACCAGCGAAACGGGCTACAAGATTGATCAAGTGATTGACGGTGAGTCGGTGGCCGAAGTGCTGGAGTACGCGCAATACAGCCCCAAGAAGTTGGTGCGCACGGTAGAAACGTGGGTAATGAGCTCGGTAAAACAAGGAAAAATATCAGTGGAGGAAGG
>CAYFMZ010000103.1:2809-6667 GCA_964344275.1 uncultured Proteiniphilum sp. | reverse complement strand
ATTATAAACGCAACTGTAATAATGCCACGAATGCGTCTTTATTACAGATATGATTGCAATAAACATGCTGTTTAAGATGTATTGTAGTTATGTTTTAAGTTTTCCGTTTAGAAAGAGGTAGCATAACGGTTTCGAATCTCCTTGTAATCCCTATTTCACGGGTAAAATGCAGATCGTGCGAGATGACCAGCACGGTTCCTTGATAGTCCTTGATTGTGCGTGTCAGGATGGAGAGACTGGATATATCCAAATTGTTCGTCGGCTCGTCCAACACGAAAATATCCGGCACGTGGTTGGAGATCATCAGGCAGCAGAGATAAAGGCGCATGCGTTCCCCGCCGCTCAATGTTTGGCAACTCTTATTCCAGCTCTCGTGGGGAAAGAGCGCGCGGTTGAGCCGCAACTTTATCTCGTGATCCGCCAAGTTGTTCACGTTGTGCCGCTCCGCCAACTCCAATACGGTCACGGGCTGGTTCACTTGTTTGTACTCCTGATCCAGGTATACATACGAGAAATCCGACCGAACCACTGTACCACGGGTAGGTGCCAGCTCGCCAAGCAGAAGCTTGATCAGCGTGGTCTTGCCGCTCCCGTTGTCCCCCCGCACGTGTACCCTTTCCCCGCTCCGGATCTCTATATCCACAGGCTTATCCCATAGCAGTGGCCCTTCATCGTACCCGAAATTTACCCCTTTAGCCGTGATCAATATTTTCCCATCATGCAACCGCGCATCTTCAAAGTTCAACTTAAGCATGCTGTCTTGCGTTTGCTTTTCTTTTAGCTCCAACAACCGCTTTCGAGAGCCGTCGATGATCTCCGCGTGTTTATCTTTCAATTTCGCGGAGCTGTTTTCGGCAAGGTTGCCCCGTGCGTTCAACACAATGCGTGCGGCGCCCCCCTTTTGCTTGCTCTTTTCGCCGCGTGATGCTCTTTTCTCTTGTCGCTCGCGCACTTCTTGTGCCTTTTTCCGTGCCGATCGCAATGCTACCTGTTCCGCATCTATTCGCTGTTCGAGGGCTCGATCTTCGATCTCTTTTTGCTCCTGGTAAAAGTCATAGTTCCCACCGTACAACGTAATCCCGTGGTGACTGAGTTCGTAGGTGGTGTCCAGTAGGTTGAGGAGCGTAATGTCGTGACTAACGATCACCAGCGTTGCTCTCGTGTGGGAGATGTACTGGTACAATTTTTCCCGTGCCGCGAGGTCGAGATGATTGGTCGGCTCGTCCAGCAGCACGATACCAGGGTCATGTAACGTTACCCCGGCCAGCAAGACTTTCGTTTTTTCTCCCCCGCTCAACTCGGATAAGGGAGTATCAAGGGGTGCATTGCGCAATTCCCAGTGACTTAACGCCGAATAGCACCGCTGTTCGATATCCCAATCGTCGTTCAGGGTGTCGTAATGCATCGGGTCGACCGACCCTCCAAGGATCGCGTGAAGCGCACCGATCTTCTTGTCCACACCAAGGGCTTCCGCGATGGTCTGTTTGTTATCATCGATTCGCTGAGGGATGTAGTAGGGTGGGGACGATGCGACAACGCTACCCGAGGTGGATGGGAGGATGCCCGCCAACAGTTGTAAGAAGGTCGATTTTCCCACCCCGTTGTTGCCGATCAAGGATACTTTCTGGCCTTGAGGGACAGAAAAATTGACCAATTCAAATAAAATAGGTTGATTGAAATAGCGAAAGGATATACCGCTTGCGATAATACTCATTGAAACAATTAATAGTGATTCCAAGGAGGAATCGAGTTAAACCGAAAAGAAGCAGTGTTCCTGAAAATCGACTCTAATAAAGTGATTTTTATAAAGACGCGCTTCTTCTAAAATCATCGGTTTAAGGGAACCGACAAACTATTAATTGTTTATTCTCATTGGAGTACTTTTTAATTCAAGGGCAAAGATAGGGATTCTGAACCGAACCGTCCAACTATTTCATGAGAAAATCCATTAACTTTCATTGTGAATTTGTATCTTTGGAAAAATTACGAATATGGAAGACATCATAAAGGGTCGGTGCGGTTGGTGCGGGACGGATGAATTGTACGTGCGGTACCACGACGAGGAGTGGGGCAGGCTGGTGACCGACGATAAGAAGCTGTTCGAGTTCCTGATCCTGGAGGGGGCGCAGGCAGGGCTCAGCTGGATCACGATCTTGAGAAAAAGGGAGGGGTATCGCGAAGCGTTTCACGGTTTCGACGTGGAGAAAGTAGCCCGGATGACCGAGGGGGATGTGGAGCGGCTGATGCAGTTTGATGGGATCATCAGGAACCGACTGAAGATTAAATCGGCCATCAGCAACGCGAAACTATTTATCCGGATTCAAGAGGAATTTGACTGCTTTTACGACTACACGGCTTCGTTCTTCCCAGACAGGCAACCCATCGTGAATCATTTTAAATCACTGAACGAGGTGCCGGCCACCTCCTCGGAGTCGGACGCAATGAGCCGGGACATGAAGAAGAGAGGCTTCAAGTTCTTTGGCTCTACCATCTGCTACGCGCACCTGCAAGCCACCGGGATGGTGAACGACCACCTGGTGGAATGTATTTGTAGGCGAGGGGATGCTGTTTAGCCCGAGAGAATTACATGGAAATTATTGGTTAATTAAAATAGGATCTATGAATATGAATTTTAGATTGAAGGTGTGGTTATTTCTATCTTTTCTCTGTACAGCAATATGCTCGTCGAGTGGACAAACCATGAAAAAGTTATCGGATATCAATATCCGTGATCCCTATATTATGCCCCACGAGGAAAGCGGGTATTACTACATGTATAAATCCGCGACGGTTCACCGTAACGGAAAGGTACTGGGCGGTGTGGAAGTGTACAAAAGCAAGAACCTCTCGGAGTGGGAGGGGCCGGTGCAGGTGTTTACCGTGCCGGATGATAACTGGATAACCGGTCCCGTTTGGGCGCCCGAGGTGCATGCTTACAATGGCAAATACTACCTGTTCGCCACGCTGAACTCGGATATCGAGTGGAAAAAAAAGCAGGATGGATGGCCAAAATATACTTTTCGAGGTACGCAGGTATTCGTGGCCGATACACCCGAAGGACCCTTTCAACCCTTTGATAAGGTTCCACATACCCCGATGGATCAGATGGCACTGGACGGCACATTGTGGGTGGAGGATGGACGCCCTTATATGATCTATTGCCACGAATGGGTGGAGATAGTGGATGGGAGCATGGTGCTGGTGGAACTTACGCCCGACTTGTCGGCCCCGGTGGGAGAGAGGCTGACCCTTTTTCATGCATCCGAGGCCGAATGGTCGACGGGTTCCATGCACGACGAACTTGGCATCCGGTCGTACGTCACCGATGGTTGTTTTCTCTATCGCACGAAGACGGGTAAGCTGTTGATGATCTGGTCCAGCTTCATGAACGGGGAGTACGCGATCGGTATCGCGGAATCGGTCACCGGAAAAGTAGCGGGTCCATGGAGACAACAAGAAAAGCCGATCTTCACGAGCGACGGAGGGCATGGGATGATCTTTCGGACGTTCGACAACCGGTTGTGTATCACCTTTCATCGTCCCAATTCGCCGGGCGGAGAGGAGCGTGCCAAGATCTTCGAATTAGAAGATAAAGGAGATACACTGGAATTGCTTCAAGAGTTCGCTTATTAGGTTTGTATTTGCATATTAAAGCTACCTGTTTCCTGTTCTTGTTGATCGCGTAATGAACGATCTTATTTTGATTGAAATCATTCTCTGTAGGATCACCAGCCTATTTTTTGTACTGCAACGATTAATCAATCAGGAAGTGCTCACACTTTAGCGAATTACATTATGAGCGACTGGACAGTCGTTTCTGAATAATTAATCAATCAGGAAGTGCAATCGGTTCTGCAG
>CAYFMZ010000103.1:0-2709 GCA_964344275.1 uncultured Proteiniphilum sp. | reverse complement strand
CCTCACGTAGATTTCGCCGATGACCCCCACCTTGGGAACCTCGCGGTGATGAACCGGCACGAGGTTGAAATCGGCCACCGCCTGCTCCAAAAACGAGAGCATCATCTTGCAGTCGTTCGCCCGGATGGCTTCAGTTCCCCGTTCCACGTAGAAGTCGAATAATTTTTTCGTGGCTCCCTTCTTTGTTTCCCGTGAAACGGTGCTGTTGTACATCTCGTAAAGCGCGTCGGCATACAGGATCGTGTAGATGGTGATGTTTAGGATTTTCAGTATCGGTATTTTAAATCCCGATTGATCGTTTTGGAAGACTTTTCCTGTCGAAAACACCAATATGGGTATACGCGAGAATTCCGCGCTCTCCATCCCGTACTTTATTTGAGCCAAGTAGTTCGTCGCCCTGCACTGTCCTCCCGTCTGCGTGATGGCCACTACCACATCGTCAAGGTCATAGTTCCCCGATTGTAACGCCGTGATGATGTCTCCCAGGACAAGGGTGGAGGGATAGCACACTTCATTGTGCCCGTACACCAGTCCCGCTTCCGCCGAGGTTTTGTTGGTTCGGGGAAGGTTGACGATCTTGTAGCCCGCTAATTCTCCGAGTGCCGGGAGATAGGGGGAGAGATGATCGGCCAGCCAAGGGGCCAGAATTGTTTTTCTTCGGTCTTCCTTCGTGTAACTGGCCGGGTATTTTTCGAACGGTTTTATTTCGGAGGGTTGATCCGTCTTCCGTACCTTCAGCGACTCGATCAGCGAGCGCATCCGTAATCTGACGGAGCCGGGACTGGCTATCTCATCAATGCGCAGGATGGTATGGTTTTTTCCGGAACGTTCCAAAATTGTTCCAATCTCGTCCATAAAAAAGGAGTCGGGACCGCAACCGAACGAGTTGAGTTGGATGAGTTGCACGTTCATAGGGAGCCTCGCTACTTCCAGCGCGGCCTTGACCACCCGGTTGGGGTAGGGCCATTGGGTGACAATATTCAGCTCGGTAAGCTCTCTGTTGTCGGTCCCCCGGAACAGGTCGTCCGTGAACACGTGCGCGCCCATATCGGTAAGTATTTGCCCCACCTTCTGTTGCACCAGCGGATCGGCGTGGTAGGGCCGACCTGCCACGATAAACACCAGCCTGTTTTCACGCACCGCTTGGTCAAACCGCTCCTTTTGAGAGTGAGTCAGTTGGTCGTGCGTGCGGTTGCTCTCCTCCTTGGCTTGCTTAAATGCCTTTTCGAACACGGGCTTGGTTATTCCCAACGACGATAGGTAGTTGAAGCACCTGCTCTCGAGGTGTTTTTCGTTGCTGAAGGTCAACACGGGCTTATCGTACGGAACACCGTATTTTTCAGCCGGCTCCATGGAGCTGCGCACCACGTCCGGGTACCCGCAAATAACGGGACAGTTGTAGGAGTTGGAGGCCGATTGGAACTCTTTCCTGTCCTTGATAATCATCGGGTAGAAGATACGGTCGACTCCCTGATCCACGAGCGCGAGGATATGGCCGTGCACCAGCTTAGCGGGGAAGCAGATGTTGTCCGACATGATGCAACCGACCCCTTTTTGATAGAGGGAGGTGTTCGATTCGGGGGAGAGCACCACTTCGATGCTACACTCCGTGAAAAGGGTATGCCAGAAGGGGTAATGCTCGAAAATATTCAATACCCGGGGAATGCCGATTCTTAGTGGTCTTTCCGCCCCGTTGGTGGTTTTTTCTGTTTCTCGTGTTATTTTGTCTGATCCGCTTGCAATTTTCTCCGTTCCATTCGTGACTTTCTCTTCCCTCTCTGCGGTTATCGCTGGTACATTGGTGATTTTTCCCGATCCGTTCGTTCTGGTGGTGTTTGGAGTGGCAACAATACGCTGTTCGAGGTGACTTGCCGGCTTTACTTCAGCACGGCCCTCTCGATCGAATAAAATCCGGTTCTTTTCGTCGAACGCGTTGTATCCCTTCTTGGGTGCCGTAGCCTTGTTATAAAACACTTTCTCGCACTTGTTCCCGGCATAGCAGATGTTCCCGTTATCAAACTTGAAGCGAAGGATGGAGCAGGTGTTGGTGCACCCCTTGCATTGCAGCTCTCGGGTGTTGATATGGTCCACCTCGGGCAGCGCATCGAGCCCGGCGAACGTCGATTTCACTTGGTTCGCCTGCCACTCTTTTTGAGCGTAAAGCGCGGCACCCAGTGAACCCATCAGTTCCGGGTAGTCGGTGGAACTGACCGACTTCTTAGATAGCAGTTCCAAGGCGCGGTACACCGCGTCGTTACGGAAGGTTCCGCCCTGCACCACGATGTGGTCGCCCAACGTGTTGAGGTTAGATATCTTGAGCACCTTAAAAAGGCAATTCTTGACGACGGAGTAGGAGAGGCCGGCGGCAATATCGCCCAGCGTGGCGTTCTGACGCAACAGCTGTTTTACCTTCGAGTTCATGAATACCGTGCACCGCGAACCCAGGTCGCCCGGGTACTTGGCGAGGCAGGCTGCCTCGGTGAATTCGGACAGGCTGAGGTTCATCGACGAGGCGGAGTTTTGTAGGAACGACCCGCATCCGGAGGAGCAGGCTTCGTTCAACTCGATATTCGAAATCACCCCCTCCTTGATGAAGATCGACTTCATATCTTGTCCCCCGATATCCAATACAAAGGATACGTTGGGTTCCACGTACTGCGCGCCGGAAAGGTGGGCCATGGTCTCCACGATGCCGTGATCGATGTTCAG
>CAYFMZ010000102.1:4349-6811 GCA_964344275.1 uncultured Proteiniphilum sp. | reverse complement strand
CATCATCTTGCATCAACATGGCTAAGCTAATCAATCCTCCTTAAATTTTTAGCTGCCTGGTTGAACGAAAATTATTAAACCCTTCTGCTCTTTTTCGCTATCGAAACGACAGCAATTTAAACCAAACAACCGCTTTTCTTGTTGTATACTGATGTGCATTTTTTAGTTTAACGTGAATAATCATGGCGGTACTTTATAATCGAATTTCAAACAGGGAACTTAAAGCGCGGATGTTGCAAGAAACGGAGCCGCGCATAACTATATCATTCTACAAATACTTTCAAATTGTCGATCCGAAACAGTTCCGGGACAATCTATACGCCCAATTCGATACCCTAAAGGTGTTCGGCCGAGTCTATATCGCAAGGGAAGGGATTAACGGGCAAATCTCCGTGCCCGAGAGTAACTTGGATGCTTTCCGTACTACCTTGTACGGTGCCGACCCGAAGCTGAACGGCGTACGGCTGAACGTGGCACTGGACGATGACGGTAAATCGTTTTGGGTGCTGCGGATGAAGGTGCGGGACAAGGTGGTGGCGGATGGTATCGAGGATCCATCGTTCGATCCTTCCAGAACAGGGAAGTACCTCTCGGCACGTGAGTATAACACGCTCACGGAGCAGGCTGGCACCATCGTGGTGGATATGCGTAACCATTACGAGTACGAGGTGGGGCACTTCGAGAACGCGATCGAGGTGCCTTCCGATACGTTCCGGGAGCAGCTACCCATGGCGGTGGATATGCTTCAGGAGCATAAGGATAAAAATATCGTGATGTATTGCACGGGCGGTATCCGATGCGAGAAGGCGAGCGCGTACCTGCTTCATAACGGGTTCAAAAACGTGTATCACGTGGAGGGGGGAATCATCGAGTACGCTCGTAAGGCACGGGAGGAGAACCTGCCGATGAAGTTTATCGGGAAGAATTTTGTGTTTGACGAACGATTAGGGGAGCGAATCACGGAGGATGTGATCGCCCGTTGCCACCAATGCGGCCAACCGTGTGATACGCATACGAACTGCAAGAACGAGGGGTGCCATCTCCTGTTTATCCAGTGTGAGAAGTGCGCCGCGGAGATGAACGGGTGTTGTTCCGACGAGTGCAAGCGGGTGACGTTATTGCCCGAAGAGGAGCGGGCGAAGTTGAGAAAGGGTGTCGACAATGGACAAATGATTTTCAATAAGTCAAGAAATCACCCGTTGCGACGAGAACGACAGATTTCGGGCTAATCCGATTTTTATAATTATGCTTTTTGTTGATTTATCAGAAAAATGAGAGGACAAACAACTTATCAAGAATGATTTGATATTTCATACGAATAATGTATCTTTGCTTCTGAAAGGAGGATAAATATATGAAAGTTAATGTTCTAATAGATATTGATACCTTGGAAGGAAAACAAATTATAGATTATCTCAAAGGTTTCCCCGAGATAGTAACCTTTGAAGACAAAGTGTTAAATGAAACACAACAAGAATATATTACTAAATCCTCAAATACAATATCCCCTAAAGGTTATGTACCGGTAGAAGAGTTCAGGATTGAGGCTAAAAAAAAGGCAAGGATCTTCTTGGGAAAACATGGTTTACATTCATGAACAGGTATATTCGGATTTAGAATTAATCTATACAGGAATGCTCCAATGGAGAAAAATTGAACTTTCTATTGATTACGTAGAACGCTACATTGATGATATTCTTGATCAATGCTATGAAATAACAAACCTGAATTTTCATTTTACTACTCGATTTGTAGAACATTCACGCTATGGAGAATATATCCACCGTTATAGACGCAATAATTACACCTTGTGGTATCTCATTTATGATAAGGATGTGAGCGGGAATATATTTGTAAACAAAGTGATATCAAATCATACCACGCGGTTTTAGATAAGGTGGCACTGGTTCCTGTTTTATTTTTTGTATTTTTGTTCCATGGACGACACGTACAAAACGGTAGTGACACCCGCGGAGGGGTACATCAACGAGAAGAAAAGCAAGTTTATCTCTTATATTTACCCGGTGAAGAGTGCCGACGAGGCGTTGGGGCTGGTGGAGGAGTTGCGTGTGAAGTATCACGATGCGCGGCATGTCTGCTGGGCCTACATGCTGGGGTGGGAGAGGGAGGAGTTCCGTGCGAACGACGACGGGGAGCCGTCGGGTACGGCGGGAAGGCCTATCCTGGGACAGATTAATTCGGCAGAACTGACGGATGTGCTGATTGCCGTGGTGCGTTATTTCGGGGGGACGCTCCTGGGAACGGGGGGACTAATCAAGGCGTATAAGGAGGCGGCAGCGGATGCCATCGCTAATGCCGAAGTGGTGGAGAAGACGGTGGACGATTTCATCGATATTCATTTTGAATACCCGTTGTTGAACGAGGTGATGCGGGTGCTGAAGCAGTTCGACGAGGTGAAGTGGACGCAAGATTTTACCGAATCCTGCCGCATGCGGCTGCAA
>CAYFMZ010000102.1:1679-4249 GCA_964344275.1 uncultured Proteiniphilum sp. | reverse complement strand
TCAATATCTCGCCAAAAAAACTTAAGAAACAAGGAATTTCTTAAAAAATTGTTGTTCCTAATTCAAAATTACTACTTTTGCACAAAAATTGCGGGCTGTTTCATGTAATACGAACGAGCAGAGGTGTTTTTATGCCGACACGTTGCGTGAGTTTTACTCTGCGCTATTTTGTAGTAGAATGGGAACAGCAAAAGCAATGATACCGAATTGAATAAAAGAAAGAGCATCTGAATGGAAAAGAACCTGGTTATCGTCGAGTCGCCCGCGAAGGCAAAGACCATTGAAAAATTTCTTGGAAAGGATTTTCATGTCATGTCCAGCTACGGGCATATCCGCGACCTGAAGAAAAAAGATTTTAGCATCGATATTGAAAACGACTTCACACCTATCTACGAGGTTCCTGCCGATAAGAAGAAGGTGGTGGCCGAATTGAAGTCGGCTGCTAAAAAGGCCGATACGGTATGGCTGGCTTCGGACGAGGACCGGGAGGGGGAAGCCATTTCGTGGCATCTTTTCGATGCGCTGGATTTGAAAAAAGAGAATACCAAGCGCATTGTTTTTCATGAGATCACCAAAGATGCCATTCAGGAAGCGGTAAAGAATCCTCGCTCCATCGATCAGAACCTGGTGGACGCGCAACAGGCGCGACGGGTGCTGGATCGTATCGTGGGCTTCGAGCTGTCGCCCGTGCTCTGGAGAAAGATTAAACCGGCGCTCTCCGCGGGACGGGTACAGTCGGTCGCGGTGAGATTGATCGTGGAGCGGGAACGGGAGATCCAACAATTCCAGACGGAAGCCGCGTACCGCATCGTGGCCATCTTCACGAAAGAGGATGAGGGACAGTTGTACGAGATCAAGGCGGAGTATAACAAGCGACTCAAAACCAAAGAGGAGGCACTGGCTCTGCTGGAGAAACTGAAAACTTCCACGTTCACCATCGATGAGGTCAATACGCGACCGGCAAAGAAAACACCGGCCGCCCCGTTCACAACTTCCACCCTGCAGCAGGAAGCATCGCGCAAGCTGGGCTTCTCCGTGGGGCAGACCATGATGGTGGCGCAACGACTCTATGAATCGGGGAAGATCACCTACATGCGTACCGACTCGGTGAACCTGTCTGGTTTGGCCATCGGTACGGCAAAAAGCGAGATCGTGGAGCAGTACGGCGAGAAGTACCATAAGGTGCGTCAGTATTCCACTAAGTCGAAAGGGGCTCAAGAGGCGCACGAGGCGATAAGGCCTACCTACATGAACCAGCATCAGGTGGAGGGTACGGCACAGGAGAAACGACTCTACGAACTAATCTGGAAGCGTACCATCGCTTCGCAGATGGCGGATGCCGAGCTGGAGCGCACGACCGCTAATATCGGTATTTCGAATAGCGAAGGGAAGTTCGTGGCGAACGGTGAAGTGATCAAGTTCGACGGTTTCTTGCGGGTATACTTAGAGGGAACGGACGACGAGAATGGGGAAAAGGAGGAGGGGATGCTCCCGCCCATGAAAGAAGGGGAGGTACTGGCCATGCAGGAGACAACCGCCACGGAGCGGTTCACGCAGCGTCCCCCAAGGTACACGGAAGCGGCACTGGTTCGCAAGATGGAGGAGCTGGGTATTGGCCGCCCCTCCACGTATGCCCCCACTATCTCAACCATCATCAACCGCGAGTACGTGGAGAAAGGGAACGTGGAGGGAGTGGAACGCACGTACAATATCCTCACCCTCAAGAAGGGAACGATAAAAGATGCCGATAAAAAAGAGATGGCGGGAGCCGATAAGAATAAGCTGATTCCCACGGATATTGGCATCGTCGTGAACGACTTCCTGGTGGAGTATTTCCCGTCGATCGTCGACTTTAATTTTACCGCCCGGGTGGAGAAGAACTTCGATAAGATTGCCGAGGGGAAAGCCCAATGGAATCAATCAATCGCTGAATTCTACGACCTGTTTCATCCCAAGGTGGAGGAGATCTCCCAGATGCGGACCGAGCACAAGGCGGGTGAACGGGTGTTGGGAACCGATCCCAAGACGGGACGGCAGGTGTCGGTGAAGATCGGGCGTTATGGGCCCATGGCGCAGATTGGAACGCAGGAAGAAGAGGAGAAACCGCTTTTTGCTTCGTTGCAGAAGTCGCAGTCCATCGAAACCATTACCTTAGAGGAGACGCTGAAGTTGTTTGAACTTCCTCGTACGGTCGGACAGTTCCGGGAGAAAGAGGTGGTGATCGGGGTAGGTCGGTTCGGACCGTACGTGCGGCACGACGGTAAATTTGTCTCCCTTCCCAAGGGAGCGGATCCGCTGGAGATAGAACTGGACGAGGCGATCGAGCTGATCGAGGCAAAAGAGAAAAAAGATAGGGAAAAGATTATCCAGACATTCGATGCGGAGCCCGATCTTCAAGTGTTGAACGGACGATACGGGCCTTATATCGCGTACAAGAAATCGAACTACAAGATCCCGAAGAAGATGGACCCGAGCGCGCTGACGCTGGAGGAGTGCATGCAGATCATCGAGGAGTCGGATAAGGATAAACCGGCCAAAAAAGGAGCGGCGACTAAAAAGTCTTCGGCGAC
>CAYFMZ010000102.1:0-1579 GCA_964344275.1 uncultured Proteiniphilum sp. | reverse complement strand
ACGGTTCCGAGCGTCTCGCTTATCAAAAAAGCACGAAGGAATAAGATTAAGGATTCAAGTTTCACAAATTTATGTCGAAATGTATACAACTAATATTCGAGATCTATTAGCTGTAAATTTTACCTGTGAATCTTGAATTAAGAATAAATACCCTTGAAAAGATGAATTAGGCAGGATAAAGGAAGAAGCCCGCGACACCCGATAGCACGATTAATAAAATAGGATCCACTTTCTTTAACGAAGCAATCAATACCGCACCAAAAATAATCCAGCTTTTGTAGTCTACAAAGTTATAGTCGTTCATTAGCAAAAGAGCCGCTGAAGCGATTAAACCGATGATGGCTGGCTTGAGCACCGAGAGGGACGCTTGCATCCAAGGATTGTTCTTGAGGCGGAAGAAAGAGACGGTAACGATGGTCATCAGGATCAACGACGGGATGCTTACCGCGAGGGTGCACATGGCAGAACCTAAGATGGCATAACCCGATGAATAACCCATTTCCGTGACGGCCGTGTAGCCAATGTAGGTGGCCGAATTAAAGGCGATAGGCCCTGGCGTGGTTTGCGAAATGGCCACGATATCGGTGAAGTCGCTCACCGAAATCCATCCATGCAGATCCACCACCTCACGCTGTATAAGCGGTAACATGGCGTAGCCGCCCCCGAAACCGAACAACCCGATCTTGAGGAACGACAGGAATAGTGCCAGGTAAAGATCAATCAGTTCCATGCTTCTTTTTAGTAATTCGTTTCAAGTAAATATAGTGGAGGATCCCAAGAAGGATGGACGCGAGAATGATATAGACGGGTGATACGTTGAGAAGCCATACCAGCAGGGCTACTGTGACCGGTATCCAGAGATTGGTGAGTTTCACGCCGGCCGATTTGCCCAGGCCCAATAGCGGGGCAGCGATAAGGGCTACCACGGCGGGGCGGATGCCTTTAAAAACCCTTTCTACCACGGGATTGTCTTTGAATTGGGTAAAGACCATGGCTATGGTCAGGATAAGAATAAAAGAGGGGAGGATGATGCCCGCGCTCGTGGCAAGGCTGCCTCGAAACCCCAGTCGCTTACGACCGACGAAGATAGCGGTGTTTAATGAAATGGGACCGGGCATGGATTGGGCCAGTGCCAGCATATCCATGAACTCATTGTCCTCGAGCCAGTTTTTCTTGCCGACAACCTCGTTACGAATAAGGGGGATCATGGCGTAGCCACCACCGAAGGTGAAGGCACCAATTTTAAAAAATACCAGAAAAAGTTCCCAATATTGTTTGATTCTGCCCATGCTTTTAATTAAAAACTGTGTTGTTAAGTAGTCTCTTATTTGAAAATCCGCTGGAGTGACGCGCTAAGCCACTTCGCTGGCCTGCTGCACTCAGAACCGCCCCACTGAACCGGCTGCACTTTGCTATTCCAGTGAGATATTCCGCTGGACGGCTGCAGTGAACTGCTCCACGGTCGTTTATAAAAAAGAAAAAGCAGATTGCAAAAGAGAGTCTCTGTTTGCATATCTGCTTTTTTATAAGAAGCCGCACCGGTGGAATAAGACGAAACTCCTTGTGACAGGATTTGAGT
>CAYFMZ010000101.1:0-6843 GCA_964344275.1 uncultured Proteiniphilum sp. | reverse complement strand
CTTGTCTTTGGTTGGATAAGCTGTGATTGTAATAATTGATGCACGCGAAACTTAAGTAATAGGATGATAAAAATGAAAAAATTGTTTCTCACATTGGCATTGATGATGAGTGGTATTGTAATTGCTGAAGCCCAAGACTGGGCAAACCTTAATCGTTTCAGAGAGGCTAACGAAAAGTTAGGGCCTGCCCGGACATGCGAAGACCGGGTGGTTTTCATGGGGAATTCCATCACCCAAGGATGGATAGAGAAGGTGCCCTCTTTCTTCGAGAATAAACCCTATATAAACCGGGGCATTGGAGGCCAAACCACGCCTCAGATGTTGCTTCGGTTTCGTCAGGATGTGCTCAATCTGTGGCCCAAGGTAGTGGTGATCTTGGCCGGTACGAACGATATTGCCGGTAATACCGGGCCATCCACCTTGGAGATGATCGAAGACAACATTCGCTCCATGACAGAACTGGCGCAGGCGCACGGTATACAGGTGGTATTGTGTTCGGTGCTTCCCGCGCACGAATACCCTTGGAGTGAAGGGAAAGACCCCGCGAACAAGATCCCCGAGTTAAATAAGCGTGTTCAGCAATACGCTGCCACGAAAGGGGCGGTCTATTGCGACTTCTTCTCTGCCATGGTGGATGAGCGCAACGGCCTTCCCGCGGAATTATCAGAGGACGGGGTACACCCCAACGAGGCCGGGTATGCCATCATGGGACCACTGGTGGAGCAGTCTATTGCCCGCGCTTTACTGATGTGGAGGGAGTTCAAGTAAGCAATCCTTAGGGATTACTTGAAGAGGATAAAACAGGAGAAATGCCCTTTTCGCATTTCTCCTGTTTGTTGTTAGTAGGTTATCGTCTATTGTTGGTATAGGTTATTGTATGCGGTTAGTAGACTATTCTCTGTGGTTGGTATACCATCGTTTTATGATTTGTGGATTACAGGTCAGAGAACACGTACTCTTTAGTTTCGCGTAGCCCCATTACCGAGTAGTAGGAAGCAATATCTCCTTTGATCTTTACCTTGCTATTCAGTCTCTCCGGGTTATCCACTAAGTTTAAATCCTCCCTAACCGAAGTGCCAGTACTTAGCTGAACCGGAATCACCTTATCTCGGTCGGTTTCATCCGGTCTGTCGGCCAGTGCCAGATTCGATGCTTTAGTATCTGGAGTAACCCCAGGTTCAAAGCTGTTCATCGTGCTGCTCGTGAACGACCCCACGATGTACCCCTCTACCCATACTTGGGGGTGTTCCATACCGGATTGCACCTCCGCCACTGTAAACGGATCCTTTTTCGATCCCTTGATGATGGGAGGGGATAGGTCGGTGCGATTAGCTATCACGTCGGCCGAGGGCCCTTCCGTCCAAGCAGAGATCACTCCCTCCGTGATAAGAGCGGTTTCGTCCGTGAAAAGAGTCACGTTGTAGGTGTATTTAGTAGCCGGTGCAAAGGCATCGATCTCGAGCACATCCTCCAATGAAAAGTTGTACACTTCTACCTCATCGCCAATGACAAACCAGAGCTCCATATCGGTTAGATCGGCCTCCGGCAGTAAAATCGCTTCTGCAAACGATCCTTTTGTATCCATCCGGAAGAGGATATCGCCGTGTGCGGTTGCAGGTAGAAGGGTGCCGGTTGCCAAGTCGAACGAGGCACGCGTCCCCGCGTTAGTAATGATCACGTTAAGCGAGCTTAAATCTCTCGATCTGTAGTGTTCGATATTGAGCACAATTTTTGATAGCTGATGGGAAAACTGCATCCCTACATTGGGATTATTCTCGTTCAGGTTTTTCGCGTTGTTCGAATAGAGAAGATCGATGCGCGCCTGGGATGCCTGATTACTCAGGTCGATAGAGTAGGTGTTATCGAAAATGTTCTCTTGGTAAGGGTAGTAGCCGATAAAGTCGACGTCCGCCCCATTGAATGGGAAAACAATCTCCTCCATCTCGTTGGCGGGCTGAAACGAGGAATTCCCCGTTGTGATATACTTTACATTTTCTCGGATGGACGACGAGTGTAGAGAACCTCCGGCCTCCAACATGAAAACGCCAATGGCATCATCCTTTTCCCATGAGGAGTTGATGACCCTGGTCTTTACTCCCTCAATTTCGGCAAAAAGGTTGATGCTTTTAGCTCCTAACGAGGGATCAATATCTTCCCCTTCGCACGCGAATAGTGCCAGAAAGATAACTGGTATAAAATACTTAAACTTCATGATTAATAAATGGATAAAAAGTGAATAAGGGTAAATAAAATGTGTAAGGGTATAACAAACACAGTTTTAGTAACAATAGTAGAAAATGAACAGTGGCCGTAGGTAATTAGAGTACTATTATGGCCAACTTAGGCAGGCGACGAAACAGGAGTTAAAAAACGAACCGTCAGAAAATTACAACCAAAGTGGATCGTATCGTCCGGTGTACTCTTGTGATAATAATTATCGAGCACCCTTTGATATCGAAACTACGTCCCTAACATAATGAAAATATCTCACAGTAACAAGTTTTAGGCAGATTGATTCAAACAAAATCGTGCACTATCTGTTAGGATGTTACTCTCCGGCCTAAATCGTGCCGGATAAATCAAATTCTACAATTTATAAAAAAGCTCGATATGGCAGATTTAAACAAATATTCCAGGACCATTACGCAAGATCCCACGCAGCCCGCGGCCCAAGCCCAGCTTTACGCGTTGGGTTTAACAGAGGAAGATTTAACCAAAGCCCAGGTGGGTATTGTAAGCATGGGGTACGATGGCAATCCCTGTAACATGCACCTGAACCAACTGGCCACTGAAATAAAGGAGGGAGTGTGGAAAAACGACCTGGCTGGGTTTGTTTTCCATACTATTGGCGTAAGTGACGGGATGAGCAACGGTACCGACGGGATGCGCTACTCCTTGGTGAGCCGTGAGGTGATTGCCGACTCGATAGAGACGGTATGTGGAGCTCAATATTACGACGCGTTGATCGCTGTTCCGGGCTGCGACAAAAATATGCCCGGCTCATTGATCGCGATGGGGAGGTTGAACCGCCCCTCGATCATGGTATACGGGGGCACCATCGCACCCGGGCGATACATGGGTAGGGACCTGAATATTGTATCTGCCTTTGAGGCATTGGGTGAGAAGATCGCCGGTAAAATTGATGAGAACGAGTTTAAACAGATCGTAAAGTGCAGCTGCCCTGGGCCGGGTGCCTGTGGTGGCATGTACACGGCAAACACCATGGCCGCTGCTATCGAGGCGATGGGAATGAGCCTGCCCTATAGCAGCAGTAACCCGGCTATCAGCGACGATAAAAAGCAGGAGTGTCACGAAGCAGGAAAATATATCCGCTTGCTCTTGGAGAAGGATATTAAACCGCGAGATATTATGACTCGTGAAGCATTTGAGAACGCGATCACGATCGTGATCGCGTTGGGAGGGAGTACCAACGCCGTATTGCACCTGTTAGCCATGGCACGGAGCGTGGATGTGGCATTGTCGATCGACGATTTTCAGGCGTTCAGCGATAAAGTGCCTCTTATTGCCGACTTCAAACCGAGTGGTAAGTATCTGATGGAGGATCTTCATACCAGGGGCGGTGTTCCCGCTGTAATGAAATACCTGCTGAAGAAAGGGCTGTTGCATGGTGGCTGCTTAACAGTAACTGGAAAAACGGTAGCAGAGAATTTAGCAGAGGTTCCGGACTTGAATTTTGATACGCAGGATATCATTGCCCCTCTTGAGAGACCGTTGAAGTCTACCGGCCATCTGCAGATCCTGTACGGTAACTTAGCGGAGAGGGGTTGCGTGGCCAAGATCAGTGGCAAAGAGGGAGAGCGGTTTGAAGGCCCGGCCCGTGTTTTTGATGGCGAGAAAGATCTTATCTCGGGTATATCCGAGGGTCGTGTCAAGGCGGGAGACGTGGTGGTTATCCAAAACGAGGGGCCAAAAGGTGCGCCCGGTATGCCGGAGATGCTGAAACCCACCTCCGCTATTATTGGCGCGGGATTGGGTAATAAGGTGGCGTTGATCACCGACGGCCGCTTCAGTGGGGGAACTCACGGATTCGTGGTGGGGCATATCACACCCGAGTCGTTCGAAGGGGGATTGATAGGCCTCGTAAAGGACGATGATATCATCGAGATCGATGCCGTAGATAACCGCATCCAGCTGAAAGTTTCTGAAGAGGAGATCGCTCGTCGGCGTGCCACCTGGATACAACCCCGCCTAAAAGCAACAAAAGGCATCCTCTACAAGTACTCTAAACTGGTAAAGGATGCCTCGCACGGTTGCGTTACCGATGAAGATTGATCTGGTGATTAATTGGTAAAATGGTAGCTGCCCGAGCCAATTTCGAATTCGATATAGTCGTCTGATTCGTTTATAATTCTCACTCCCTCTTCACTTGGGGTTTGGATCTTCAAGTCGTGCGGTAGCTTCACTATTGCCGATGTGTTCGCTGGGATAGTGATGTTCCAATTGAATGAACCGTTTTCTTTTCGCCACTCGCTACTGATTTCACCGTAGGGTGAATCATACGATGCGTTCACGTGAGAGAGTCCATCGGGAAACTTGGGTTCCATCCACAGCTTCTTGTAAGCCGTGCTTCCTGGGTAGTTTTTTATGCCAGCCAAGTCTTCGTAGAGCCATATGAGCACGTCACCCAGTAGCATCACGTGGTTGCCAGAGTTCATAGCGGGGTCGGCCGTGTCGCCGTTCCATAGTTCCCAAATGGTAGTAGCTCCGTTATCGAACATGTATCCCCAGCTAGGGTAGGTGCGATTAGTCGCGATCTTGTAGGCGAGATCCACGTTCCCATGTTCGGTAAGTCCTCGCATCAGTTGTTGAATACCTAGAACGCCAGTGCTGACGTGGCCATTGAAATCGACCTCCGTTTTTTGCACGATGTTATCAAATACCTCCGTCTCTCTTCCTTCAGGTACCAGCCCTAGTTGAAGCGACAGGATGTTAGCCGTTACGGTATTGTTATCGTAGCGTGCTGTTTCCGTGTCAAAGAATTTTTCATTGTAAGCCTCTCTGATTTTGGATGCCAGCTCTTCGAATCCCGCGATATCTTGTTCGTTCCCCGTGAGTGTCGCGAATTGTGTCATAAGCTCCAGCAGGCTATAATACATGGTGGTGCTCAAGACCGGACCGGCTGTTTTTCGTGAAGGGTCTTGAGAGTGTATAAGCTCTTGCGATTCGGGAGGCATACACCAGTCGCCATAGGTATCTTTGGTGAGGATATAGTCCTCCATTGATACCTCTTGCACCCGTTCCAAATAACGTTTCATGGAAGCATAGTGTTTCTTGATCGGGCGAGTATCGCCAAACTGGTGCCAAAGCATCTTCGCCCCGTAAAAGTAAGCCGCCGGCCAGGTCACATCGTCATTATAAATGGTCCAGTAGCGAGGCGATACTACCGAGATACTTCCTTCATGAATAGTTCCTTCTTTGCCTTGTGAATCCTCGATATCTTGCAACCATTTACTATAGAGCAGCGCGTTATTAAACAGGAAAGCCTCTCCAAAGCACCCGGTAGCACGGTCGCCGAGCCATCCTTGTCGCTCATCCCTTTGCGGGCAGTCGGTCGGCATTCCCCTGTAGTTTCCTCGAATACCCCAGAAGGCGTTTCGTACCAGCTGGTTGATGGTTTCATTTGAGCTTTCGAATTGCCCGGTAGTTTCCATCTCATCGTAGATAACCTTACCCGTGAAGTTGGAGGGTTGTGGTTGGTAATCCAGTCCATCGATTTCCACGAAACGGAATCCATGGAAAACAAACGAAGGTTCCCAGTTGAATGCCCCATCTTTTGCCGGTGTGTAAATATCGGTAACTTTTGCACCTCGCAGGTTATCCATGTAAAGAGTCCCATCAGGCTTCAAAGTCTCGGCAAACCTCATTGTAATGGGTTGCCCTGATTTACCTCTGAGCCCGTTAATCGTGATCCAGCCCACCATATTTTGTCCCATATCCAAGATATACTTTCCGTCGGATAATTCCTTGATACTCACGGGGGTGAGTTCGTCTTGTACTTTGATATTGGGATTGGGTTGGGAGGTTAGTTTTCCCATGGGAGCCGACATCTTATCTACCGATTTCCAAGCGGCATCGTCATAGCCCGTCTTATTCCATCCGGTGATCTCTTTGCGTGCATCATATTCTTCACCGTCGAACTCGTTATTGGCAATCACGGGGCCATTGGAAGTGACTTTCCACGACTCATCGCTTGTAATTATCGTGGAAGTCCCGTCCGTGTACTCTATCTCCAGTTGGGCCAGTAACCGGGGAAGCCCAAACACTTGGGTACTTGATTCCCGCATTCCAAAAAAGCGACCGTTACCGAGCTTCACGCCAAGCACGTTATTTTTTCTTTGGATCAACGATGTTACATCGTGAACATTATAATAAACTCTTTCAGGGAACCAGGAAACCGTCGGCGCTAGCAGATCGTCTGAAACCCGCTCTCCATTGATATATGCTTCATACGCTCCCAGTCCAGCAATATAGAGGACCGCCCGTTGCACACGCTGTGAGCTTTCAAATGGTTTCCTCAAGTAGCGTGCTGCCAGCCGAGTGTTTTCCGTGTCGGTTTCGCCTGGATTCGCCATCACGTCTTCCCCGATCCACTCTGCTTTCCAATCGGTATCATTGAGGAAGGCCATGGACCAGTGCCCCGTGTCACTCCAGGGGGATTCTCCCACGTTAGATGTTGCTTTCACTCTCCAATAGTACTCTCCTCTGGAAGCGAGTGTCTCCCCTTCGTAGGGGATCAACACGGATTCACTGGCAGGCACGTTTCCTGTATCCCACACCAGGTTCTCCTCTTTTTTCAGGTCTTGTTCCGATCGGGCAACCTGT
>CAYFMZ010000100.1:2568-6859 GCA_964344275.1 uncultured Proteiniphilum sp. | reverse complement strand
AACTCCGTCACTTCGGGAATATTATTCGCCCGGATTACCGCCAAGGCAACGCCATTGTTTGAGAACGCGTACATGTAATCCACGTTGATATCCGCGTCGGTAATAATTTTCAACACGCCATGCAGCGCGCCCGGATGATCCGCCATGTTCACACAAGCCACGTCGGTGAGCCCGATCGAGAACCCCGCTTTTTCCAGTGCCTCTTTGGCCAGCACAGGTCTGCCCACCACCATGCGAACGATCCCGTAATCGGTCGTCTCCGCCAGGTTCAACGCCGTGATATTTATATCGTTCTCCGCCAATATACGGGTCAACTCGGTAAGTCGTCCCGAACGGTCTTCCAAGAAAACAGACAATTGTTGAATATGCATCGTGTTAGTTTTTTTTGATTTTATATAAGACGGAGGTTTTAGTTGCATACATTTCATAATTACATACGAAACTTGAATATCTCATTATTACCGGTAGTCGAGGATCCGTTGCGCCTTCCCTTCCGATCGTTGGATGCTGTTGGGCTCCACCAGCTTGATCGTCGCGCTGATTCCCAGCATACTTCGAATGTTGTGGTGCACCCTGCCCCGGATCGCCTCCAGCTCACGGATACTGTCCGACCAGTTCAGTTCGTCGATCTCCACCCGCACCTCCAGCGTGTCGAGGTTATTCTCCCGTCGCACGATCAGTTGGTAATGCGGCGTGGTCTCCGACATATCCAGCAGTACCGATTCAATTTGCGAGGGGAACACGTTCACACCCCGGATGATCAACATATCGTCGGTCCGCCCCAAGCACTTCTCCATACGCACCAGCGTTCGTCCACAGTCGCACTTCTTCCGGCAGAGCCGCGTCAAGTCGCGCGTACGGTAACGCAGCAATGGCATCGCCTCCTTGCTGATGGTGGTAAACACCAATTCACCGATCTCCCCGTCGGGGAGTACCTCCAAGGTATCAGGATGGATTACCTCCGGCACGAAATGGTCCTCGAACACGTGGTTCCCGCACTGGCAGTCGCACTCCATCGAGACCCCCGGGCCGATCACCTCACTCAACCCGTAGATGTCGTACGCTTTAATGTGCAACAATTTTTCTATTTCTCGCCGCATCTCGTCCGTCCAAGGTTCCGCGCCAAAGACACCCGTGTGGAGTTTGATTTTTTTCGTTTCAATTCCCTCTTTGAGGATGCTTTCCCCCAAGTGCGCCGCGTAAGAGGGGGTACATGCCAGCACGGTAGCATCAAAGTCGGTCATGAACTGCAACTGCTTCCTCGTGTTCCCGCTCGAGATGGGAATCACCGTCGCCCCGATCTTCTCCGCCCCGTAATGCAACCCCAGCCCCCCGGTGAAGGGCCCGTACCCGTAGGCCACCTGGATGGTGTCGCCCCGGTGAATCCCCGCCATGGCGAGGCTGCGTGCCACCACCTCTGCCCACGTATCGATATCTTGTTGGGTGTATCCCACCACCGTCGGTTTCCCCGTGGTGCCGCTCGACGCGTGAATCCGCACCACCTCAGTTTGGGGCACCGTGAACAGTCCGAACGGGTAATTCTCCCTCAGGTCCTCCTTCGTCGTGAACGGAAGCATCTTCAGCTGCTCCACGCTCCGTATATCCCCCGGCTCGATTCCTGCCTCCTTCAATTTATCCCGGTAAAACGGCACGTGATCATACATCCGTTGTATCATCCGGGTTAGCTGTTCGCTCTGCAATTTTTGCATCTGCTCCCTGTCGGCGCACTCCCTCTCGGGGTTCCATATTTTATTCCCTTGTTGCATACTCTTTCGTTGCATGTTCTCTCCCCAGCCTGAACGCGTTAATATTCATGTCGATTATCTCCTCTCCTTTTCGTTTGAAAAACCGGGCGATTGCCTTCTCCAGCTTCTCCTCCGCTATCCCGATGTAGGAGGAAGCGGCCCCCAGCATCACCACGTTGAACGCACGTGCACTGCCCGCCTCTTTCGCGAGCGATTCGGCCTCTATCAACCGGTGCTGTCCCGACTCCTTTATGGCACGCCATAGATCCGCCTCATTCGGGTATTCATTTATATTTTTATACGGCTCTTTGGCAGTGATCACGACCCCATCGGGCGACAAGAAGGGAAGGTATCGCAACGCCTCCATGGGTTCAATAGAAAGAATCAGGTCTGCCTTGCCCAAGGGGATCAGGTCCGAGTAGATCTCTCGCGACGAGATACGGAGGTGCGACTCCACGGCACCGCCTCGTTGGCTCATGCCGTGTACTTCGGCCTGCTTCACGTGTAAGCCCAATTCCATGGCTGCTAAATCGATGATCGCGGCAATGGTGAGGATACCCTGTCCCCCGACCCCCGCGATAATGATGTTTTTGTTCATGTTTACGTTTGTCTGTTTCAGTAAAGAGTGTTTGATACCGGCAGTTATTGCATGGCTTCTTTTTGTCTCTTCTCTCTTCTTCGGCTCTTCTTCGCGGTCTGAACGCATTCGCGTTGCGCGATAATCACGGAAACTCCCTCGTATTCCAACTCTTCCTTTAGCACCGCGACGTTTTCATCGAAATTCTTCTTCAGTGGAACAATCGATCGGATCCGCTCCTCCTCCACGCCTACACCTTTGCATATATCGTGGAACCGTCCCGTTCCCGCCGAATCTTGTCCCCCCGTCATCGCGGTGGTGCCGTTATCGGAAATAATCACGGTAAGGGATGTCCGGTCGTTCACCGCGTCTAACAACCCCGTGATTCCCGAGTGGGTGAAAGTAGAATCCCCGATCACGCACACGGCCGGGTGAATGCCTGCATCGGCCGCCCCTTTGGCCATGGTGATGGCCGCCCCCATATCCACGCATGTGTCGATAATGTTGTGTGGCGGCAGTGCTCCCAGCGTGTAACATCCGATATCGCCGAACACGTGGCGATCGGGATACGATTCCATGGCCTTATTAAGGGCATCAAACAGGTCGCTGTGGCTGCAACCTCTGCAAAGCATAGGAGGCCTGCCTTTCACGATTTCGGGAATCTCTCGCCCGTTTCCGGTATCCACTCCTAATGCCTCTGCAAGCAAGTTAGGAGATAGCTCCCCCGTTCGCGGCAGTGCCCCGTCCAGTCGCCCCCGGAACTGTTTATTGCCGAAGTATCCTTTCAGCAGCTCCTCGTACACGGGATACCCCTCCTCCGCGATCAGGATATCGGGGTATTGTTTAGTGAACGCGGCAATGAGTTTTTCGGGCAGCGGGTATTGCGCTATTTTTAACACAGCCACCGGCAGGTTGAATGTTGTGATTGCCTCCATCACGTAGTTGTAGGCGATACCGAAGGCGATCACCCCTTTTTTTCCTTTTGAATCGATTACGCGGGTGTAGGGCGACGCTTCTGACAGGGCGACCAATTTCGCCTGTTTATCCAGCAGTTGTTGGTAGTTCCTTCGCGCGTTCGCGGGGAGCAGTATCCATTTCCCTTTCTCTCGCGAGGGGTGGAGTTTGTTTTGTTCTTTCCTATCGCTCCGCTCGATGGGAGCCCTCGAGTGCGCAAGCCGTGTGGGTACGCGGAGCATCACCGGCAGTCCCGTCTCTTCCGACAAAGCGAATCCCTGCCGCGTCATCTCGTACGCCTCCTGTTGG
Organism: uncultured Proteiniphilum sp.; assembly: GCA_964344275.1. Classification (GTDB taxonomy): domain Bacteria; phylum Bacteroidota; class Bacteroidia; order Bacteroidales; family Dysgonomonadaceae; genus Proteiniphilum. Next base: position 3,274 of record CAYFMZ010000100.1, on the reverse strand, counting down.
TTAGCCGGTTCCAGTACCGGAATCATGGCAAACTTGCCGTATACACGGCTATCCTGTTCGTTTTGTGAAGAGTGCATCGACGGGTCGTCGGCCACCACCACCACGAGTCCTCCGTGCACGCCCGTGATGGAGGCGTTCATGAAAGCGTCCGCCGCCACGTTCAACCCCACGTGTTTCATGCACACCAAGCTTCTTTTGCCCGCGTACGACATTCCCAGCGCGGCCTCGAAAGCGGTCTTCTCGTTCGTGGCCCACGCGGACCGCACGGTCAGTTTTTCAACGCGTGCCGATCGCTGTATAAATTCAGTAATTTCCGTGGAGGGCGTACCCGGGTAAGCATATACCCCCGATATTCCTGCATCCAGTGCCGATTGCGCGATGGCTTCGGCCCCCAGTAGTAGTTGTTTGTTCATATCCTCGTTCATGCACCTTTGGCCGATTGCGAATTAAGCGAAAAGTGCGCCTTTAAAGTGTGTTTTATCCGAAAAAATAGATTTCAGGTTACAAAATTACAAAAAATAAACCGTTGGAGCATCAAATTCTCAATTACATTAAAAATTAATCATTTTATCATCGATGAGGCTATAATCCTATAATGCTTCACGGTTATGAATATAATCTTCTAGATCACTAAAAAAGGTATCCAACGTTACACAATATAGAATTGAAATTTACTAAGGAAAATAGTTCATGCGCTATACTATTT
>CAYFMZ010000100.1:0-2468 GCA_964344275.1 uncultured Proteiniphilum sp. | reverse complement strand
TATTTCATTACGGTATATAAAGATATATGTTTTTTCTCTTTTATCAAAGAGTTATGATGATTTAAAAGAGCTACCTTCGTGCTACCTTCGCTGTACTTGGCCCGGTGCCTCCTTATATCCTCCTTATACCCTCCTTATATCCACCTTATAAATTAATAAGGAGGAACCAGAGATGGTACGGCGAAGGTACGATGGTTGAGGCGCGCACAAAAGAAAGGGGCTGTCAACATTTTGAGACAGCCCCTTTCTTTTTACAATTAGAATCGAACGCGGTTAGTCACGATCCCTTCTCGGCCCATCGTGCCTATGTCCTTCGTTTCTTTCCGGGCGTTCCAGCAGTACTTTTCTAGAAAGTTTAAACTTGCCGGTACGTGGATCGATATCGATCAATTTCACTTGAATGGTATCTCCCTCCCTGAATCCGGCATCTTCCACGTTTTCTAATCGTTTCCAATCGATTTCAGAGATATGTAACAATCCATCCTTACCCGGCAGGAACTCACAGAAGAGCCCGTATGGCATCACTGAACGGACGGTAGCATCGTATACTTCACCCACTTCGGGAACAGCCACGATGCCTTTGATCTTGTTCATCGCCGCATCTATAGAAGCTTTGTTGGTAGCGGATACTTCCACACGCCCCTTGTTTTCAATCTCTTCGATGGTGATGATGGCACCCGTTTCTTCTTGTATTCCTTGGATGATTTTTCCTCCCGGCCCGATCACGGCACCGATAAAGTCTTTCGGTATCTCGATCACTTCGATGCGTGGAGCGTGCGGTTTCATGTCCGCTCTTGGCTCGGAGATAGTTTCCATCATCTTGCCCATGATATGTTCACGTCCTTCTTTTGCTTGCGCGAGTGCTTTCTCTAAAATCTCGTAAGAGAGGCCGTCTACCTTGATATCCATTTGCGCGGCCGTGATCCCTTTTTCGGTACCACATACCTTGAAGTCCATGTCGCCCAGGTGATCTTCGTCTCCCAGTATGTCGGACAGAACCGCGTAGTTTTGCCCTTTATTCTCGGAAATCAGTCCCATGGCGATGCCGCTCACCGGCCTTTTAATCGGTACCCCAGCATCCATAAGTGCCAGTGTTCCTGCACATACAGTAGCCATTGATGAGGATCCATTTGATTCCAGGATATCCGATACCACGCGTACCACGTAGGGGTAACCTTCGGGGAGCATTCGCTTGAGTGCCCGGTGCGCCAAGTTCCCGTGTCCAATCTCGCGGCGTCCGGTTCCTCTTTGTGGCCGGGCATCACCGGTAGAGAAAGGTGGAAAATTATAGTGGAGCAGGAAGCGGTCGTGTCCGCGTACCAGTGCATCGTCCACGATCTTTTCGTCCAATTTCGTGCCCAGGGTTACTGTTGTAAGCGACTGGGTTTCTCCTCGTGTAAAGAGTGCCGATCCGTGTGGCCCAGGGATGAAGTCTACCTCTCCCCAGATGGGACGAATCTCGTTGGTCTCTCGACCATCCAATCGTTTCCCTTCGTCTAAGATGCTGCGGCGCATTGCCTCTTTCTCTACCTCGTGGTAGTAGCGGGATATCATAGCTCCTTTTTCCTCCTGTTCCTCTTCAGGAATCAATTCTAGAAAGTCGGCTTTGATTGCTTCAAATGCTTCTATACGTTGGTGCTTATTGGGGTTACGCGAAGCGGCTACCTCGTAGGCACGCTGGTAGCATTTTTCCCACACCAATTTCTTAAGTTCCTCGTCGTTCTCCTCGTGGCTATATTCCCGTTTTACTGTTGTTCCGGCCAGTTGGGATAGTTCCAGTTGAGCCTGGCACTGTACCTTGATGGCTTCGTGCGCGAATTTGATAGCTTCTAGCAAATCGGCTTCCGGCACTTCGTTCATTTCGCCTTCCACCATCATGATGTTGTCTATGGTAGCTCCCACCATGATATCCATATCAGCTTTCTCCAGTTCATTGAAGGTAGGGTTCACGACCAGTTGCCCGTCTATACGAGCAACGCGTACTTCCGATATCGGTCCATTGAACGGTATATCCGATACGGCCAATGCAGCTGAAGCGGCCAATCCTGCCAAGGCGTCCGGCATATCTTCCCCGTTGGAAGAAAATAGAATCACGTTCACGAACACATCGGCGTGATAATCATCCGGGAAGAGGGGGCGTAGAGCACGGTCAATCAACCGGCTGGTCAATATCTCTGAATCCGAAGGCCTTCCTTCGCGCTTCATGAAACCACCCGGAAAACGCCCTGAAGAGGCGAACTTCTCCCTGTATTCCACTTGCAAAGGCATGAAATCGGTTCCGGGGGTGGCATCTTTTGCGGCGGTAACGGTTGCCAGCAGGAACGTGTCACCCATTCTGAGAGTCACTGACCCGGCGGCTTGTTTCGCCAATTTCCCCGTTTCCAGCGTAATGGAGCGTCCGTCTGACAGCTCAATACGCGTACTAATTGGATTTGTCATAAATTAAAAAATATATTTTCCGTAAAATC
>CAYFMZ010000099.1:5852-6911 GCA_964344275.1 uncultured Proteiniphilum sp. | reverse complement strand
CAACTTCTTTCAGTATACTAAAAGATATCTTATCTTTCTTCAATACGCCATAGGAAATATCAATTAAAGAAATATTTCTATAAATAAAATCTTTCGTATCTTTGCATCAGAAAGAACGAGAAACAGTTCTGAATGCAGATTATCTTCCTTATGACCACTATTGCGCGCGAAATGGCAGGATGAAGTATCTCAACAAAAGTTGTTCTCGATTCATGAACAAAGCAAATACATATCTAAAATAAATAACGAGAAATTATGACACCTATTATCAATTCACAACTGACAGAGTTTAAAGTTGAAGCTTATCATAACGGGAATTTCAAAACCGTAACACATAACGACGTGCTGGGAAAATGGGCTATTTTCTTCTTTTACCCGGCTGACTTTACTTTCGTCTGCCCTACCGAGCTGGTGGACGTGGCCGAGAAGTACGAAGAGCTGAAGAAGATGGGCGTGGAAGTGTATTCGGTAAGTACCGACAAGCACTTTACCCACAAGGCATGGCACGACGCTTCGGAGAGCATCCGCAAGATTAAATATCCGATGTTGGCCGACCCCACCGGACACCTTACACGTGCGTTTGGCGTGATGGTCGAAGACGAAGGCGTGGCTTACAGGGGAACCTTCGTGGTGAATCCCGAGGGAAAGATCAAAATTGCCGAAATTCATGATAACGGCATCGGACGGAACGCCGAGGAGCTGGTACGTAAAGTGAAAGCGGCTCAGTTCGTGGCTACACACGACGGGGAAGTATGCCCGGCTAACTGGCAAGAAGGGGAAGAGACCCTGAAACCGAGCATCGACCTGGTAGGAAAAATCTAAATTTACATCAACTGTTGACGGGTAGCTCGCGAATCTCTACAGAATCACGGGTTACCCGTCGCCTTTTAATAGAAGCGAAGTTGATCAATCACTCTTAATGAAACAAAATTATGTTAGATACAGCATTAATAGAACAACTGAAAACCATATTCGCGGGGCTCGAGCATCAGTACACGTTCGACGTCGCGGTGAACGATAGTCATCCGAAAAAAGGGGAGTTGCTGGAGCTGCTGAACG
>CAYFMZ010000099.1:3413-5752 GCA_964344275.1 uncultured Proteiniphilum sp. | reverse complement strand
CCGGACGTGATTCAAGCTCTGAACGCGATGGCGGTGATCAACCCGAATATCACCCACGAGGCGGTGGACGGGGGCATCTACAAGGAAGAAGCGGAAGCTAAGGACCTGCAAGGGGTGCCTTCGGTGTTTGCTGATGGTGAGTTGCTGCACGTGGGTCGTGGGGGCTTTGGTGAGCTCTTGAACAAGCTGGAGGCCAAATACGGCAAAGTGGAGGTGGAAGCGGGAGCGAACAACGGTGCCGCCGAGAAGCCTAAAGAATACGACGTGATCGTGGCAGGCGGAGGCCCTGCAGGGGTGTCGGCAGCGATTTATAGTGCGCGGAAAGGGCTTAACGTGGTGCTCCTCGCCGATAAAGTGGGGGGACAGGTTACGGAAACGGGAGAGATCAAAAACCTGATTTCGGTGCCGGAGACGACGGGTACGCGGTTGGCGGCCGACCTGAAGGAGCATATGGACGAATACTCGATTGATGTGCTGGAGCACCGGATCGTGGAGTCGGTTACCCTGGAAGGATCCCAAAAAGTGGTGTCGGTACAAGGAGGAGAGAAGTTCGCGGCTCCGGCATTGATTATCGCTACCGGTGCAGGATGGAGGCGACTGAATGTGCCGGGCGAGGCGGAGTCTATAGGACGGGGGGTGGCGTTTTGCACGCACTGCGACGGACCCTTCTATAAAGATAAAAAAGTGGCCGTGGTGGGCGGTGGAAACTCGGGGATCGAAGCGGCCATCGACTTGGCGGGAATTGCCACGCACGTGACGGTGTTCGAGTTCTTGAATGAACTGAAAGCGGATCAAGTGTTGCAGGAGAAAGTTAAAAGCTTGCCCAACGTGGAGGTGTTCCTGAGTTCGCAGACCACGGAGGTGATCTCCAACGGAGAGAAAGTGACGGGCGTTAAGGTGAAGGACCGCGAAACGGACGAGGAGCGGGTAATAGACTTGGATGGGGTGTTCGTGCAGATTGGACTGGCCCCGAATAGTGGCCCGTTCAAAGATGTGGTGAAGACGACGCCTTACGGGGAGATCGTGATAGACTCGCACGCACGGACAAACGTGCCGGGGATTTACGCCGCGGGGGATGTCTCCACGGTGCCCTACAAACAGATTATCGTCTCCATGGGCGAAGGTGCTAAGGCGGCCTTGAGCGCGTTCGACGACCGGATACGGGGGGTGATTGGTAACCCTTCGGACAACGCGGAGGCTTCAACTGTTCAAGAACCGGTAGAAGCGGAAGCGGCGGGGTAAAGTAGAGAAATTCTTAATATGATAAAAAACAGCAATTTTATCCCTCAGTTCGATCCTTCCAAGGGGTTGGAGTTTGGACTCTATACCTTGGGGGATCACCTTCCAAATCCCTATACAGGGGAGCGGATCAGTGCGCAACAGCGCTTACAGGAGATCGTGGAGATGGCTCGACTTGCTGAACAGGCGGGAATGGACGTGTTCGTGGTGGGGGAAAGCCACCAGGACTACTTCGTCACCCAAGGGCATGCCGTGGTCTTGTCGGCTATCGCGCAGGCCACGTCTAAGATCGGCATCTCGAGCGGATCCACTATCATCAGCACGTCCGACCCGGTACGAGTGTTCGAAGATTTCGCCACGATCGATCTGCTCAGCAATGGCCGGGTCGAGATCGTGGCGGGACGAGCTTCCCGGGTGGGGCTTTTTGAACTACTGGGATACGACTTGCGAGATTACGAGGCACTCTTTGAAGAGAAGTTCGATCTATTGCTGCAGATAAACCGAGAGGAGCGAGTCACGTGGAAAGGAAAGTTCAGGGCACCGCTCAATGACGCGCATGTCCTACCCCGCCCGTTGAGGGGTCAACTGCCCATCTGGCGGGCTGTGGGGGGAACACCTACCAGCGCGATCGCGGCAGGCCAAGCAGGCGTGCCGATGTACCTCGCGCACTTGGGGGGTATGACCGACCAGTTCAAGCGGACCTTGGAGTTATACAGGGAGGCGGCGGCGGAGAGCGGATACGACCCGACCACGTTGCCCGTTTCCACGGCAGGGTTCTTATATACTGCCGAGGATTCCCAAACGGCCATCAACGAGTATTACCACCATATCAATCAAGGGATGAAGGTGACCAACAACCGGGGCTTCCCGGAGCCGTTGTTCGCCCAAGCTCGCGATACCCGAAGCATCATTAACGTGGGTTCGCCCCAGCAGATCGTTGATAAAATCCTGTACCAACATGAGCAGTTTGGCCAACAACGCTACATCGCGCAGTTGGATTTTGGCGGCGTTCCTATGGACAAGATCCGGAAAAACATCGAGCTTATCGGTTCGGAAATCCTGCCGGCTATTAAAAAACATACTGCCAAGTAAGTATTGCT
>CAYFMZ010000099.1:1859-3313 GCA_964344275.1 uncultured Proteiniphilum sp. | reverse complement strand
CTCTTTGTAGTGCTGATGGGAATGTGCTCGCAGATGATAACGGGACAAGTGGTTACGATCGACGAGTGCCAAGCGCTGGCACGGGAGAATTACCCGGCCTTGGCAAGGTACGAGATTATTGAACGAACACGGGACTTCACGATGGCTAACGCGAACAGGGCCTATCTCCCCCAAGGGAACCTCAACGCGCAGGCTTCGTGGCAGTCGGACGTGACACGATTCGATGTGGAGCTACCGGATGGGTTGCCGCCCATTGAAATCCCTGTACCGGACAGGGATCAGTACCGGATTGTGGCGGAACTGAACCAGCTGATCTGGGACGGGGGCAGCATCGCGGCCAATAAAAGGGGAGTGGAGGCTTCCGCGGAAGTGGAGAAGAAGCAACTCGACACGGAGCTGTACGGGATCCGGGAGCGGGTGAACGGGGTCTACTTTGGCATCTTGCTGATGAAGGCGAACTTGCAACAGCAGGAGATCTTGGAGAGTGAGCTGCAAAGGAACCTGGAGAACGTGATGGCTTACGTGGAGAATGGTTTGGCGAACGAGGCGGATCTTAGCGCCGTGAAGGTGGAACAATTGAAAGCGAAACAGCAAAGGGTACAGCTGGAGTCGTCCATCGAAGCTTACACGGGGGTGCTTTCGGTGCTGACCGGAAGGCCGATAACGCCGGGGATGACGTTCGTGAAGCCGGTGCCGGAAGAGTCCTTACTGGAAGAGATGGAAACGTCAACCTTAGCGGCAGCTTTACTCATCCGTCGGCCGGAACTGGAACTGTTTAACGCGCAGGAGAAGGCGATCGAATCGAGGCGGTCGGTTCTTAACGCGCGAATTCGGCCCACGATCGGCGCGTTCGCGCAAGGGGGTTACGGGAAACCGGGGCTTAATATGTTCACCAACGAGTTCTCGCCTTACTTTATCGGAGGGGTGCGAATGACTTGGAACTTCAGCAACCTCTATACAAGAAAGAGTGATCTGAGGATGATCGACCTGCAAAAACAGGATTTGAATAGCCGAAGGGAGACGTTCCTCTATCAACTGAATATGGAGATTCCTCGCCAACAAATCGAGATAGAGAAGTACAGGAAAACGATGGTGGAGGACGATGAGATTGTGCGCCATCACCGAATCATACGGGAGGCAGCAGAGGCGAAAGTGGAGAATGGCACGATGACGGTGTCCGACCTGATGAAGGAGATCCACGCGGAGGAGGCGGCAAAACAGGCGAGAACCTTGCACGAAATACAGTACCTGATGGCAATCTATGCACTAAAAAACACGGTGAACCAATAGTAAAAGTTTACATATCTTGTATATAAAACTGAAAAAGAGCAATATGACACAACGGAATTGTACTCTACAGAAAGTATCGATCAGATTAAACTTGACGGCTGGGCCAACATTACCTGAACGACTTAAATTACTGGATCGAACGAAAGTAGCGACTCGATTCAAAC
>CAYFMZ010000099.1:0-1759 GCA_964344275.1 uncultured Proteiniphilum sp. | reverse complement strand
GGACTAATCGTGTGGGTAGTACTTCTTTTATCGGTCGTCCTTCTCTCGTGTAGCAATGGAGAAGGTGATTACGACGCGACAGGGTCGTTCGAGGCGACCGAGATACTGGTCTCTTCGCAGGCGAACGGGCTTATCCTGGCACTGAACGTGGAGGAAGGCGTAAAGCTGCAGGAAGGGCAACTGGTGGGAGCGATCGACAGCACGCAGTTATACTTACAGAAACTGGCCCTTCTCTCCAACGCGAAGGGGGTGCGGGCACAACGTCCCGATATCCAAAAACAGACGGCCTCTCTCGAGGAGCGAATCAACACGCTGAGAAGGGAGAAACAACGGGTAGAACGGTTGATCGAGGCGAACGCGGCGAACCAAAAACAGTGGGATGATATCGAATCGCAACTGGAGGTGTTGGAGCGTGAGCTGGAAGCTCATCAGACATTGCTGGAGCAGAGCAGCGTACAGGTTTCGGCGCAAAGCTCCGCGATGGAGATACAGATCGCGCAACTGGAAGACCAATTGCATAAAACACGCGTCGCCTCTCCCATCACGGGAACGGTGCTGAACAAGTACGCGGAGGCGGGGGAGCTGGCCGGTATGGGCACGCCGCTGTTCAAGATAGCCGACACGGAGAGGATGTTTCTACGGGCGTACGTGACGAGCGACCAGCTGGCGAAGGTGAAGCTGGGCGATGAGGCGACGGTACGGGTGGATGACGGCGAAGGGGGTAGCCGTGAGTACAAGGGACGGATCAGCTGGATCTCCGATAAGTCGGAGTTCACACCCAAAACGATACAGACAAAGGATGAACGGGCCAACCTGGTGTACGCGATGAAGATAGCGGTTGAAAACGATGGATACCTGAAGATTGGAATGTACGGCGAGGTTACCTTCTAAAAAAACGAAAACGGATGATTGAAGTCGATAACCTACATAAAACATTCCATAAAGGACAAGGAAAGAACAGGGGAAAGGTCAAGGCACTGGATGGACTCTCTTTTAGGGTTGAGGAGGGAGAGCTCTTCGGGGTGATCGGCCCGGACGGAGCGGGAAAATCGACCCTCTTCCGAATTTTAACGTCGCTGCTCCTGCCGGACGAGGGAACCACCCGGGTGAAGGTGGACGGACACGATGTAGTGAAGGATTTTCGACACATTCGACAGATTATTGGGTATATGCCGGGCAGGTTCTCGTTGTACCACGACCTCACTGTGGAGGAGAACTTGAAATTCTTCGCGACGTTGTTTAACACGACCGTCGAAGAGAACTATTCTCTGATAAAGGATATTTACGGACAGATTGAACCTTTTAAGAAGAGACGGGCGGGAGCACTCTCCGGGGGGATGAAGCAGAAATTGGCATTAAGCTGTGCGCTGGTACACCGGCCAAAGGTATTGTTTCTGGACGAACCGACCACCGGGGTGGATCCGGTGTCGAGGCAAGAGTTCTGGGAGATATTGGACAAGCTGAGCACTCAGGGAATCACCATCGTGGTGTCTACGGCGTACATGGACGAGGCAAACCGGTGTACCCGCGTCTCGCTGATGCAGGAGGGACAGTTTATGATGACCGACACACCGAAGGGCATCACGGAGGGATACGATGAAATATTGTGGTCGGTGGAGGGTGAGCGTATGCCGGCGCTCCTTAAAGAACTGAGGAAACACCCGGAAGTGAAGACGGCCTACGCATTCGGCGACAACCACCATGTTACTGTAAAAAAGGGACTTACGATGGGTAAACTGGAAAACTACCTGGTAAACAA
>CAYFMZ010000098.1:0-7048 GCA_964344275.1 uncultured Proteiniphilum sp. | reverse complement strand
CGTTGCGGGGCATCGTATTTCATCATTTTTTCTCTTAGAAGATTCATTTGAAAAAAATTAAAAATAGGATTCTTCCTGACTACAGGTTTAGAAGCATTGTTTTATGAATTCAATTCACAAAGATAACAATTAATTTAAAAATCACAGAAGTCCCTTTTTTTGTAACACGATCGGGTGCATAAAGGGTGATAATATAAACATTTTTTGTCTCGGAACGTTTTATTCGCATATGGTCACCATTAATAAATAACTTCCATGGTAAGCAAAAAATTAGAAACAGCGATTAATAAACAGATCAACGCCGAACTTTGGTCGGCCTACCTCTATCTATCTATGTCCTCCCATTTCGGGAGCGAAGGCCTTCCCGGTTTCGCCAACTGGTTTAAAGTACAGTTTCACGAGGAGCAAGACCACGCTCAAAAGCTAATAAATTATCTGGTCGCGAAAGGGAACAGAGTAGAATTAATGCCTATTGAACGGGTAGACACTTCGTGGAAATCGGTACTGAGCGCGTTTGAAGAGACGCTAAAGCATGAGAGAGTCGTCACTTCATTGATCAACGACCTGGTCGCCTTGGCTCGCGGAGAGAACGACTATGCGACCGAAAATATGCTCCAGTGGTTTGTAAGCGAACAGGTGGAAGAAGAAGAGACGGCGCAAAGTATGATCGATAGCCTGAAGTTGATAGGGAATAACGGGTTCGGTATTTACACGATGGATAAGGAGTTAGGACAACGCGTTTACACCCCGTTGGACACGGCGGATGCGACCTGAAAGGTATGACGAGTAAACCTTTCCTGTTGGAAATGGTCAAACCGATCGCGACCGTTCGCTTTATAATATAAGAATCCGTAATGGACAATAAATACAAGAAACTCACCCAGTGTGTACTTTTGGACTTAGTGGGGATGTCATCTGCCGCGATACCGGTAATTGGGCCGGTGTTGGACGTGGTATGGGCACCCATTGCGGCCTCTCTTAGCTACAAGATGTTCGGCAATAAAAGAGGGAAATACACCTCGTTGGTTACCTTTATCGAAGAACTGCTCCCGGGGACTGACATCGTGCCGTCTTTCACTATCTTTTGGTTCCTGTTTGATTTTTTGGGAATCGGGAAAGAAAAAAATCAAACCACTGATTTCATGGAACTACAATAATCACTATTTGGACACACGTCTGGATGCATACCAAACAGCCAGGATCTATACAATGAAACAAATTTCACGATTTTATAAAAACACTCATTAAATTACTTTGAAATGAACTGCTTAAAGATGCCGGGAATAATTGCCCTACTTTTTTTAATTTCATGCACAAACGTCGAGACATCCCCAGACACTTCTCTATTGTGGAAAATCTCGGGAAACGGGTTGAAGAAGACTTCTTACCTTTTTGGCACGCACCATCTGGTGCCCATCTCTTTTCTTGATTCCGTGCCCGAGGTGGTGACCGCGTTCGAGGTGACTGAACAGACGGTGGGCGAACTCGACATGAGCAATATGGCAGCAATGCAGATGCAGATCATGGGGGCGGCCATGATGCCACAAGGTGTGACATATGAATCGCTGCTCCCGCCCGAAGAGGTGCAGTTGATCGACAGCACCTTAACCGATCTGCTTGGCATGGGTCTGAATCAACTGGGACAGCTGAAGCCGGCCATGCTCTCCAACTTGATATCAATCACTCTTTACCAAAAATTTTATCCCGACATGACGGGTGAGGAGAATATCGACCTTCACTTCCAACAGGAAGCGATGAAACGTTCACGCCCTGTAGTCGCATTGGAAACGGCAGAAGACCAAATCGAAGTACTCCTTAACTCCGGTACACTTGAGCGTCAAGCTGAACTTCTGGCCTGCATGGTGAAGCACCCCGAGTTGTTGAAAGATCAAATGGATGAACTGCAGCGTGCTTACTACGCGCAAGATGTAGGTGCGCTACAGGCACTGTACGAAAAAGAGGTACCCAACGACCCTTGCCCCAGTACGGAAGAAGAGAAAAATGCCCTGAATAAAGATCGCAACGAGAAATGGCTCGCACAGCTCCCCGCGATAATGGAGGAGAGTGCCTCGTTCGTGGCGGTAGGTGCGATGCACCTCCCCGGGGACGACGGATTGATCAAGGGATTACGTGATCTCGGCTATACCGTGCAAGCGGTTAGATAACTTCCATTGAGAACATTTTATGCGCGCAACTAAGGAATTAAGCTGAATTAATAATAATATTCACGAATCGTCTACAATCTCAATTGAAATTCCAGTTAAGATTATTTTCTGATCAGCAACACCACGTTCTCCACGTGATGCGTGTGGGGAAACATATCCACCGGCTGCACTGCCTCCACCATATACTTACTATCCAGCAAGCTCAGGTCGCGTGCCTGAGTAGCCGGATTGCAACTAACGTACACGATTCGCTTCGGTTCTGCAGAAAGGATAACGTTTATCACGTCATCGTGCATCCCGGCGCGGGGCGGGTCGGTAATAATCACGTCGGGACGGCCATGTTCCTCTATAAAATCGTCGGTTAGCAGGTCTTTCATATCGCCGGCAAAGAAAAGAGTATTCTCTATACCGTTCGCCTTTGAATTTTCTCGTGCATCGGCAATCGCGTCCTCCACGTACTCGATCCCGATCACTTTTTTAACATCCTTAGCAATGAAGTTGGCGATAGTACCCGTCCCGGTATAGAGGTCGTATACCAGTTCGTTCCCTTCCAGACGGGCAAACCGCCGGGCCACCTCGTACAAGTGATACGCCTGTTCACTGTTGGTCTGATAGAACGACTTCGGTCCGATCTTGAATCGCAGCCCTTCCATCTCTTCCGTGATGTGATCCTGCCCCTTCCAGGCGACCACCTCTTGATCGAAGATCGTGTCGTTCGCTTTTTGGTTCACCACGTACTGCAACGAAGTAATCCATGGGAACTCCGCGGCAATGAACTCCATCAGCCTCTCCCGCTTCTCCGTATCATCCTCGTAAAATACCACGATCACCATCCACTCCCCTATGGAGCTGTTGCGAATCATCAGCGTCCGCATCAACCCTTCTTGCTTACGAAGATCGAAGAAAGAGTGCCCGTTTTGCAGGCAGAAATCTCGGATGCCGTTTCGGATCTGGTTCGATCGGTCGTCCTGCAGCCAGCACTTGTGGATATCCAACACCTTGTCGAACATGCCCGGGATATGGAAGCCGAGACTATTCATATCCGTGAACTCCCTTCCCGATGCGATCTCCTCGTCGGTCAACCATCGCTTATCAGAGAAGGTAAACTCCAATTTATTCCTGTAAAAGGTGGTTTCAGGTGCCCCCAAGATAGGCAAGAATTCAGGCAACTCCACCTTCCCGATCCGTTCCAAGTGGTCCTGCACCTGCTGCTGTTTGAATTTCAATTGCTCATCGTACGGGAGATGCTGCCACTTGCAGCCGCCGCACACCCCGAAATGATCACAGAAGGGCTCCACCCGTTTGTCGGAATAGGAGTGGAAGCGCACGGCCCTTCCCTCCGCGAAGCTTCTCTTTTTACGTGTCAGCTGGATATCCACCCGGTCGCCCGGTGCGGCAAAAGGCACGAAAACGGCCATGCCATCCACCTTTGCTACCGCTTTTCCTTCGGCGGCCGTGTCTGTGATCTCAATATTCTCCAACAAGGGGAGTCTTTTTCTCTTTCTTGCCATCTTGCTATCTGTCTATTAGCCCTGCAAAGGTACGAAAAACGCTCCACCTTTCGATGGAGCGTTAATATTTTCATCCTGTATGGGTTGTCACTTCGTTCGAATGGTGATGTTAGCCTTTCGCAATCCTTTGGCAGTAGCCTCCAATGTGATTGTCCCCGGCGTTTCGGAAGACTCCACTATGGCTACCAGCTTACCATTAAACAGGTGCATTTGCGGTAGGTGAAACAGGTCGAGGCTGGTAGCGTCGCCATTGGCACCTGCGCGATAAGAACCCGCTCCTTTCACGTTAAATCGAACCAGCTCGTTCACGTTGGGACAAGGGTTGCCGTTCCGGTCCACCACCGACACGGTGATAAACGAGAGGTCTTTCCCGTCCGCCTGAATCACGTCGCGATCCGCCTCCAGCACCAGTCGGTGTGGTTTACCAGCCGTGCGGATCTCCTTCTCGGCCACCGCGTTTCCATCCTCGTCGTATGCCACCACCTTCACCGTTCCCGGTTCGTAACGTGTATCCATCCACATGAGTCGGTACCTCTTTTGCCGTTCAAACCCTTTTTGGGCCTCGGCAGTGTAGCTATCGTCCAGCGGCACCGAAAGGTCTTTGGCGCGCACTCCCTGGCTCTTTCCGTTAATAAACAGTTCGGCCGAGGGATAGTTAGTATAGACGAACACGGGCGTCACCTCTCCTTCGCGTCCCTCCCAATTCCAATGAGGTAAGATATGCAAGGTCTCCGCCTCTTTGTTCCAGTGGCTGCGATAGAGATAGAACCGATCTTTCGGAATCCCTGCCAGGTCCACCGCCCCAAAGAGCGAACTATGGCTGGGCCACGCGCTGTAATAGGGCGTGGGCTCGCCCAGGTAATCGAACCCTGTCCAGATAAACTCGCCCATGGTGTAATGAAGGTCGTCGTGCTGGATAAAATCATCCTCGGGGAGGTTCGACCAGCCCGCGTGCTCCACGTCGTACGACGAAGCTTGGTGATCATCGTAAATAGCCATTGCTTTCCGTTCCACCGGGAACTTGTATACCCCTCTGGAGCTTAGCGTGGAGGTCGTTTCGCTTCCCAGCACCAGTTGCTGGGGCAACTTATCGTATGCCTCTTGATAACGAAACGAGCGATAGTTGAATCCCGGTACGTCCATGATGGCGGCCATATGGTTCGAAAACACGTGATCGGGACGGTCCATGCCGTTGGTCACGGGACGCGTAGGATCCTCCCTGTGGCAGATATCCTGCAGGAAACGAGCGACTCGGGCACCACGCGGGTTGCTCTGTTCCTCTACCTCATTGCCGATACACCACATCACCACGCTGGGATTGTTCCGGTAGTGATGGATCACGTTCACCAGATCCTTCTCTGCCCACTCGTCGAAATAGCGGTTGTAGCCGTTGCGTACCTTGGGAATCGCCCACTCATCGAACGTCTCCACCATCAGCATCATCCCCATCTCGTCCGCGATGCGCACGTACTCCGGTGCCGGCATATTGTGAGAAGTACGGACGGCGTTCACCCCCATATCCTGCAAAATTCGGAATTGTCGGCGGATCGCCGTCTCGTTCACTGCCCCGCCCAACGGGCCTAAATCGTGGTGCATGCATGCACCCTGAAACTTCACCAACCGCCCGTTTATCAAGAATCCTTCATCCGCCACGATCTCGATCATGCGAATACCAAAGGGCGTAGTGTACTCGTCCACCAACACACCATCCTCGTACAGCTTGGAGTTCACCTGGTACAGGTTGGGCTGCAGCACGTCCCACAAGAGGGGGGCCTCCACGATCAGGTCCCTCGAGAGTTCACCCAAGTCGTAAGGAGTCAGCTCCACTTCATCCGTTGCCACCACGTGTGACGCCCCGTCCACAATCTCTGTCACCAGCTTATAGTTCCCCTCTCCCGGGGCCACTACCTTGGTCCGCACGTTCACCCGCGCGAACCGATCGTTCACCTCGGGGGTGGTTACATAGGTTCCCCAGACAGGGATATGCGCTTCGCTGGTAGTGATGACATGCACGTTACGGTACAGTCCCGCGCCCGGGTACCAACGTGACTGCTCCTCGAAATTCTCTAATCGCACGGCCAGCGTATTATTTTGCCCGTCCTCGTTGATCAAGTCGGTAATATCAAAATAGAACGTATTATAGCCGTTGGGCCAGTACCCCGCCTCTTTCCCATTAACGTAGACCCGCGCGTTGCTCATCGCCCCGTCGAACTGGATGGTCACCTTTTTGCCCGACGTGAAGCTGGGAATCGAAAAATTGTTACGGTACCACCCGGCACCAGTAAAAGGTAGCCCCCCGGTGCGTCCGTAGTGCTCGATGGCCGTGGTCTGCCCATCCTGTACAATCGCCATGCGGTGGATATCGTTGTTCTTATCGAACGGCCCATAGATAGCCCAGTCGTGGGGCACCCGAACGATCTGCCACTCGCTATCGTTATAGTTCACCTCCGAGGAGCGGGGATCGTCCTCCCGGGTAAATCTCCACCCTTTCTCGAGCGTCATCTGGGCGCGGGTTTGTGCCTCTACAGTCGACAAAACGATGAAAAAGGCTATCGTGATTAAAAGTACTCTCTTCATTCTGCTGATTTTTAAAATTACTGTTACAAGTAAACCCTCATCGATGGGTTACAATCGTGAAAAAGTGTCCGGTTACCCTAACGGGCAATTCGGTTGCGCCACTACTTCAAAGAAATCGTTCCCCTTGTCGTCAACAAGGATAAATGCCGGAAAATCTTCCACCTCGATCTTCCAGATCGCCTCCATTCCCAGCTCGGGATACTCCACGCACTCCAGGCTCTTGATACTCTCCTGTGCCAGAATGGCTGCCGGGCCACCAATACTGCCTAAATAGAAGCCCCCGTATTTCTTGCACGCGTCGGTCACCTGTTGGCTTCGGTTCCCTTTGGCCAGCATAACCAAACTGCCGCCATGTGATTGCAAGAGATCCACATAAGAGTCCATTCGGCCCGCGGTAGTCGGCCCCATCGATCCCGAAGCATACCCTTCCGGTGTCTTGGCAGGTCCCGCGTAGTAAATAGGATGATCTTTGACATACTGTGGGAGACCTTCTCCGCGATCAATACGTTCTTTCAGTTTGGCATGGGCGATATCTCTTCCCACGATAATCGTACCGTTCAACGAGAGGCGGGTAGAAACCGGGTATTTTGATAGCTCCTCCCGAATCTCGCTCATTGGGCGGTTCAGGTCGATCTTCACGCCTCCTCCTTCACCGGCTTCCTGGAACTCTTCGGGAATGAGTCGTGCTGGGTTATCTTCCATTTTCTCGATCCAGATCCCTTCGCGATTGATCTTTGCCTTGATGTTGCGGTCGGCCGAACAAGACACCCCCATCCCCACGGGGCAGGAGGCACC
>CAYFMZ010000097.1:0-7106 GCA_964344275.1 uncultured Proteiniphilum sp. | reverse complement strand
TCTTAACGCCGAAAATATTTACATATCTAACTGTTTTTATGCCACTTAATGATCGATTAAATGATTGCACCGTTAAACTTTCACGCCCGTTTGGGTGTCATATATACAAAGTGTAATCCGATTTATTCACCTTTTAAATTGTAAATGATATGAAAAAAATGGTAGTAATGGCATTTGTGGCCATTTTCACGTTGAGCGGTACACTCGAAGCCCAGAACAACACGAGAAGTAGAAGAGATACCCGACAAGGTGCGCGGGTGGAGCAGAGATGGACCGCTAAGGATCGGGTGGAAGCGATGACAAAACAGCTGGAATTAACAGCCGAGGAAGCCAAGAAGGTACAAGAGTTGTTCGAGAAGCAAGACGCGAAACGTGCCGAGCAGGTAGCGGCTCACCGAGCTGATCGAGAACGAGGAAGCGGGGATCGTGACGCCCGTCGCCAAGAAATGCAAACCGCTCGTGAAAAGGCAGTTGCCGAGAACGATGCCGAGTTGGAGAAAATCATTGGAAAAGAAAAAATGGAACAATGGAAACAGTTGCGGGAAGAGAGGCAGAAAACTTTCCGTGATGCGAACCGGCAGGGACGCCGCAACGCTCCTCCTCGTCCTTAAGTGCACTAACGTAGTGTAACTGGGCGCACCATAATGCTGCTCTGAATCATGCTGCTCGCTCCATGTGGGCAGCATGATTTTTCGCTCCATAATTAGTAATACCTTTTCTCCAGTTCCCGGAACTCTTTAGTTGTTTTAAAACGGGTAAGCCAGCTGTTCAAGCTATCCAGAAACACCGGTGAATCATATCGTACCGCCCACGCTTCCAACTGAGTAAAGCTGATATCAGTTTCAATATCAATTTCAGGTAAAACATTTCTCAATCTATAAGCTACTTTCACATCGCACACGGTGAAATCGATATCTCCCGCTGCCACCATCATAACCAGTTGTTCTGCCTCGTAAGTAGGATCCTCGACAATAAAAATGGTATCTCCGATTTCGTGTGAAAGGTTATTGATCCGGAGAATCGCTGGCGAGTCTTTGGGCACGTGTATTGTTCTTTTTGCCAGATCAAGGTGTCTGCGGATAGGTTGGATGCTGTCGTTATATTCAGCTTTTCGCTGTACCAGCACCTCTTTGTTCAATGCAATAGGGATGGTAAACGCGATGCGCTCTTTCAACTCAGTATTGACAGGTATACTCCTCGCTACCAGATCATACCGTTGTTCCAGAAGGCCTTTCAAGTTATCTTCAAGATTGTTCTCAAGGAACAAATTGACCCTGATTCCCCACTCTTTTTCCAAGGCCCTCATCATCTCCAATTGAAATCCTCTCACCGTATCACCCTGAACAAAATAACCGATACTGTTATAATCGGTTACCACGTTCAATTCATTCGATTCCATTATCTCCATTAAATCCCGTGACTCAGCACTCTTATTCGCGGCACGATTCAGTCCACTCCAAATCCAAACCATTGCTACAATAGCAATAATCAATAACACCAAATAGATAACAAGTCTCTTGGGGATTTTCATGGCAAAAAAATCAGTTATGCAGGTTCACAGAGACACCCAATTTGAAGATAAACGGGTTGACGGGGTAACCGGGTAATGAAAAATATTCCGTCGGCTTTATTACTTGCGATGCAGCGTTGTAAAACATCACGAAAAAGCGTGTTTGTTGTAAGTGGAAATTCGCGTAGATAGTCGATATAGGATAATTCCCAATTTCCTTCTCATCCTGATTATAAAACTGCAGCAATGCAGGTTCGTAACCAGGAGCTAAATATTTGGTATGCCAGTGTGCATCGACTCCCACTTGCATTGTGAGTACATCCACTATCTTCGCTTTCAGGTACATATTCGAGTACACGCTCAAGGTTGGCACGGGAATGACATCTAAGTTACTGGATGCCTGATACACCACCTGGTTATCCCAATTAAAAACACCCAACTTTATATTTTGATCGACCCTTGCGGTTAGTACCTGCACGTTTTCACTCTCTTGCGTCAGGATTTTTTTGCTATTATAATAGATATGATTCTGAATATTTTCTACCCCCGCGCTTACAGTTGTATTGGTAAATGGGATATGCAGTTTTCCTCCCGCGTATACTCGGCGGGTATCACCCAACTCCCTGTTCCATTTAAAATATTTCGAAAAATAGTTCTCTTGTAGATATTTGGGCCGTAAGTTCTTGATATATGCTTCGGCGGATAGGGAGGTTCGTCTCCCGGCGATATCGAACCCGGTCTCCACGTCACCCATTGCCCTGAACTCGCCAAGGTTAACCCCCAGCACTCCTAAATCTGCACGAATATTAAACAGCAGGTTATCTCCCTGTTGCTTATTCAAGATCCCCCCGATCGTCACCGCGCTTTCCCGATGTTGTCCATACCCCGGCCCGATACTATCTCGCATGGCATAATTGCGCAGGTCGTATTCAAGAAATGCTGACAGGCCAAATTTTACCCACTCCTGAAATCCCTCTTGGAGGCTTAACGCCACGCTGTTTTTAAATGAGGAGTAATGAATGCTATCATCCACTGCCCTGTTATAGTATAAGTTATTATAAAACTGGTCGATCCGATGCATGGGTACCCCATCCACTTCCACCAGGGTAGTATCGTGCGATAAGAAGCGACGAAATTGTCTAGTATAGGTGGAGGAAAAGCTCACGCTTGCTACTGGCACAAAATGTCTCGTCCTCTGTTGAATCGAATCTCCTTCAGCAGCCTCGTAATAACCCAGGTTATATCTTCCCGACAGAAAGAAACGGTTATTTCCAAGCGTATTCCAGGTCTTGGTAAATTTCACCGGGATATCCCTCGTGTTGAACTGTTGTTGCACCGCGTCGGGATCGGTAATAAAAATCTCGTCGGTAATTCCCCCGTTCTCAAAATTACTGATTTTCCCAATATTCATATACGCGTGCGCTTCAATTCGGTCCGATAAGTAGTTACCAAAAAGCGAAAAGTTATTATGTCGCGTGGATTGGGAATTATAGTACCCCCGAGCATTGATTAGGTCCACGTCGAACCCCACGTTCAGGCTCTTCCCGAAGTTGGATGTCAACCTCGCGTCGAACCAATCCTCCCTAGTCTGGTTCGTACCCGAGCGATAATAATTAATCCTCGAGTATGGCACTCGTGTATTCACGAAGAGTAATTCTTCCGGCTTTCTCAAGTAAGGATAATATGCATTATTAAATATAAACGTCTCCGTTTCATCACGATCCCAAAATATTTTCGATATCGCCGGCGAGCCTATTGGACCTAGATATCCCATCGCCACGGATAATCCATCGGTAAGCGTAGAGTGCTGGAAATTATGCACCACGGTATCCGAGTCGGTAATCAAACGGTTCCCGGTTCGAGGATCTATCTTCCAATGAATCATTCGAGCCAGTTGCTGAAGCGAATCTGCTTCCGCACCGTGGTCATGAATCAAGTGGTTTAAATGCGATAATTGCCCTTCGTCAACACTATCCAGCGGATGTTCATGGTCGTGCTCCCCGGGAATTTGACGGGGGAGAAGATCGAGCGAGTCGCGGCTCGTCGTTATTTGCGACGAGTCGGGCATAATTATTCGTGCTTGCGACCAAGTAGAGGCCACGTACACGCTACAGATAAGCAGGGATATAAACAGCTTTTCCTTCATCGTGTGTTTAAAGAATGTACATAAAGCCGAGCGCACTGCCAAGCTTGCTTGAGCAATTGCCGAGGCGACTGTTACATTGTGCAAATGTACATAAAAATTCGCGACAGGTAGAGCCTCTCCCCGTTTTTCCAATGTTTTTGAGGAATTTTATGAAGCAAAAATTGTATCTGATGCAGCGTTTAATCCCCGTGGCTTTACCACGCGCATGTCCGGCATCAAGTCCACATGAAGGTATTGGGCACCTAATTATTAGAAACTTTGAGGCAATAACTGCAACTACGTTTATTTGGAAATAAAAGACTATTTTTGTAGAAGATAACCCTTGACAAATGAGTAAAACGAAAAAACAGAGCTTAAAATGATTATAAATTTCTCGATTCAGAATTTTGGATCTATAAAACACAAGCAGACGATTTCGTTTGAAGCGGATGAAACTGAGCACTTGGAAGAAGCGTACGTGATCAAGACTGATGGCCTGAGATTACTGAAGCTGGCACTGGTATACGGGCCGAATGCTTCGGGAAAAACAACAATCTTGAAAGCACTGGACTTCCTGCGAGAGATCGTGCTGTACCCCAAGGATAAAAAGACCGATGAGCTGGCATTCGAGCCTTTCCTCTTCGATTCAGATACGCCCGGGCAGCACTCGATATTATCCATCGAGTTTCTCCAAGAGAATATCAAGTACCTATACGAGGTGGAGTTTACAAAGAAAGCAATTATAAGGGATGAACTCTCGTTTTATAACCCAAAGAAGGCTAATCTCTACAAAAGGACGACCAACATAGAGAACCAGTTCACCGAGATCACTTTCGGTAGCCAGATCAAAATTGACAAAGCATTTGAAAAAGTGTTAGAGGCAAACACCCTTTGGAACAACACAGTGCTTGGGGGTTACCTGAAGACGAATATCGATTTTAAGGAGTTGAAACAGGTAATTGAATGGTTTGAATTCCACCTGAAGCCGATGGTCCGTACAGACACGAACCTGGAACGATACGTTACTTCCGGCATCAACACGGGCGAGATCGATAAAGAAGACGTGGTTGCTATCCTAAAGAAAGCTGATTTCCAGATTTCCGATATCGTGATCCAGGAAAAAGAGAGCTCGCTGGATGATGCACTCATCGACCTTTTAGTGAACCGTTCGAAAGATTCTACATCCCAACTAAAACTGCCTGCCGATAAACGGCTCACATCCCTCCGGCCGGAGCTGGAACATACCGTAAACGAGCATCGCTTTTCGCTCCCGTTCGAGCTGGAATCGCACGGCACCAAACGGTTTTACGGGTTCGCCGGGCTACTGGCCCAGTTAATTAAACAGCCGGTAATCCTGCCGGTGGACGAACTAGAAGCTTCGCTGCATCCTGAGCTTTACATCCATTTTTTACTCTCGTTCTTATTAAACGCGAACCGATCGCAAGTAATAGCAACCACCCATCACCGTGAAATATTAAACAACAAGGATATATTCCGAAATGACGCGATCTGGTTCACCGACAAGGACAAAGAGTCGGCAACTGAGGTGTACTCCCTTGCCGACTTCGACAGTTCAGTGGTAAAAGATAGCACCAATGTCTTGAACGCGTACAAAAGCGGCAAATTGGGAGCGACTCCCAACCCCGGAGATCACTATATCGATATAAATGAATAATCCATGAGGCAACATAAGAAGATCAGGTTTCGTATCCCGACCTACGCGTTTGTGGTAGAAGGAGAAACGGAAGTCTGGTACCTGCAGATGTTCAAACAACATGAACAACATGATAGAAACCTACGTATTAATATTAAACCGGAGATTCCACAAAAGAAAAAAATCAAGGATCAATACCTCCTGGTGCGTGAATTGGCACGAAGCGAATACGATAAAGTGTTCTGGATTGTAGATCTGGACGTGATCGTTAAAGAGACCAACGAGGCACCCAAAGAAAAGCACCCTCCGCTCACGGAATTCATGGAGTTAAGACGAGAGCTATACAATGAGTTCGATAATATACAGGTGATCGTCAATAATCCCTGTTTGGAATTCTGGTTTCTGCTGCATTTCGTGAAGACGAAAGAGTATTACAAAAATTACCACGAAGTATTGAGCGAACTAAGAAGGTATCTTAAAAATTACAACAAAACACGGAAGTATTACTTGCGCCAAGGAAAAGACATCTACTCCCGACTGAAACCCTATCTGAATGATGCCATTGAAAACGCGAGTGATCTTGGTGGTTTCGACGAAAACGCTCCCTTTAAAGCTATGTGTGAAATGAATGAACTGTTTCGCCTCGATTGAATCCATTTTATTGGCATTTAATTAAAGAAATATTTCTCCAATTGAGTTTAATTTTGTACCTTTGCACACGTTTTTAACAACATGGTTAGGAGGAAATTAAATGGAGTGCATTATCCATTACATTTAGAATCACAGTGTCCTCAAAAAATGTTACGTTTTAGGTTATAGAATCGTGAACTATTTTACTCCCACAGAGGCTGCAGACGCTTTTAGGATCACAGCAATTAATAAGTCGAAACGCCCGTTTCCTGAATTTGCATTGATGGCAATTTTAGGGGGTGCTTTTATCGCGTTTGGTGGATTGTTAACTGTGATCGTTGCCGGAGGCATGCCGGAAGTAGCGAACAGCAATCCAGGTATCGTCCGATTTGTTGCTGGTGCCCTCTTTCCGGTGGGACTTATCATCGTGTCGATCACCGGGGCGGATCTCTTTACGAGCAACTGCGCGGGAGTTACTTTCCCCCTGTTGAAAAAAGAAATTACCCTCCCCAAGGTTATACAACTATTGACGCTCTCTTACCTCTTTAATTTCGTGGGAGCACAGTTTATCGCGTATATTCTGTCGGCCAACGTGGGCCTGTTCAATAGTGATCCTTGGCACTCCTACTTGCATGATTATTCCGAAGCAAAGGTAAACCGGGACTTTATGACCATTTTCGTGAAAGGGATCGGGGCCAACTGGTTGGTATGCCTCGGAATGTTCATCGGTTACACCGCCAAAGACACGATCGGAAAATGTATCGGAATATGGATCCCGGTGATGATGTTCGTTACAATGGGCTATGAACACTCCATAGCGAATATGTTCTTTATACCAGCCGCCATCTATACAGGAGCAACAATCACATGGTCCGATTTTCTTCTTACCAACCTCGTTCCTTCCACGCTTGGGAACATCATCGGGGGAATGCTCTTGGTGGGATGCGTCTATTACTACCTGTTTTTGAAACAAGGGGGTACTAAAACCAAAGAGAAAGAAGATGGGCACTACGAAATAGAGATCCGTACAACGAACGCGGACAGCAGCGTGAATGGAAATAAGGGCAACGGGAGTAACGGAAAAAAACAGGAGAGACTGGAGAGACTGGAGAAACAGGATAGCCAGGTTATCAATTAGTATATAAATCATCAAAAACAATATATAACAAATGAATCATCAGCACGAA
>CAYFMZ010000096.1:0-7312 GCA_964344275.1 uncultured Proteiniphilum sp. | reverse complement strand
CCGATAATGGAGATCCCCAGCGACTGCCACATCTCGGAGCCTTGACCGATTCCCACTGCCAGAGGTATCATACCCAGGATAGTGGTAAAGGTGGTCATCAAAACGGGGCGGAGCCTCGAGCGTCCCCCGTGTACCACGGCGGTGATGATGGACATTCCCCTCTCCCGGTTCAGGTTGATATAGTCGATAAGCACGATCCCGTTCTTCACCACCATCCCCACGAGCATGATCAATCCCACGAATCCCATGATACCTAAAGGTTCTCCCGTGATCGCGAGCAACAGGAGCGATCCCGTGAACGCGAAGGGCACCGTTAGGATAATCATGAACGGGTACGTGAGCGATTCGAATTGAGAGGCAAGCACGATGTATACCAGCAGGGACACGATCATGAGCAGTAAAGCCAGTTCCGAGAATGCCTCTTGCTGATCTTCGAGCGACCCGCTTATTTCCACTTGCACTCCCGGGGGAGGATCGGCCTGCACGAGCACCCTATTCACGTCATCCACCACTTCACTCAACGCGCGCCCGTAGATGGTTCCTCTCACCGTCACGATCCGCTGCCTATCTTGACGGTCGATTTGGGGAAGCGACGATGTCTCCACCACTTTTCCCAGGTCCCGCACCCGCACTCCTATCCCCATAGGGTTGTATATGAGGATGTTTTCGATATCTTCAATCGACTGCCGGTATTGCTCTTCAAAACGTACCCTGATATCGTACTCTTCTCCATCTTCACGGTAACGCGACATGGTGAGGCCGTTAATCCGGTTACGCACGGAATTTGCAGCGGTCATCATATTCAGTCCGTTCAACGAGAGCTTCTCCCGGTCGAACTGGATTTGGTACTCCATCCGGTAATCTTTTCTCGAGACAGTGATATCTCTTAAGCCATCCACTTTCTCGAGGCTCGTTCTTAATTCTTCCGCGACCTGGTCGGTGAGCGCGAGGTCGTACCCGTAGATATCAAGAGCCACGTTGCTACCGCCCGTCATACCCATATCTCCCCCACCCGGTTGAACCCGATAACGATGAAGCTCGGGCATATTGGCGAGGTCGGCACGGATCTCATCCGATATATCGTAAATGGTTTTACTCCTGTTTTTTGCTTCCGTGAGTCTCATCGTGTAGGTCATGATGTTGGAAGCATTTTCCTGCATGGCAGCCCAAGAGTCGTCCTCGCTCGCCGCACCCACGCTAAATGAAATGATCTCGATTTCGGGATACTTCTCCTCTAGCCCACGTGCTATCCGGTGCCCTATTTCACGAGACACCTCCATGCGTGTACCCGTCGGCATCTCCACGGTCATGGCAATGGAGTTATTATCGGACGCCGGCATAAACTCGGTACGAAGGGTCGCCGCGCTGATCACCGCGCTCACGATAAAGATCAGGATCACCCCCGCGAGGGTTGTTCGTCTCCGTCTCGAGACCCAGTCCACGAGGCGGGCGTACCCGTGATCGAGGTTATCCAGAAGAGGCAGTATTCGTTTATTATACCACCGGTCGAACCGAGATACTTTCGCCTCCTTTGAAGAACGCATCATATGCGCGCTCATCATGGGCGTAAGCGTAAGCGAAATAATCAACGAAAGCGCGACGATGATACTCACCATCCATCCCAGCTGTTTAAACATTACCCCGGCGAATCCACCCACCATGGTCATCGGTAAGAACACCGCGATGATGGTAAGCGTGGACGCGATTACCGACAGGGAAACCTCTTCGGTTCCGTAGACAGCCGCCTGTTTGGACCGGCTACCCCGTTCGATATGGGTAGTGATATTTTCGAGTACCACGATCGCGTCGTCCACCACCATCCCGATGGTGATCGAGAGTGCCGATAGCGATATGATATTAATGGTATTTCCGGTGAGGAAGAGGTAGATGAACGACCCGATCAGCGAGATGGGGATCGCCACCATGATGATAACCGTGGCTCGCCATCTCCCCAAGAAGAAGAGCACGATGATACCGACGATAATCAGTGCCAAGAAAATGGTCTCGAGCAAGCTGTTGATGGAGGTCTTGATATGGTCGGATGTATCCATCACCGTCTCGATTTCGATATCGGGCGGAAGGTTTTTCTTCAGCTCGGGAAGCTGGCTTCTCACCGCGTCAGCAATAGCCACGGTATTGGCACCCGACTGTTTCTGTACCACGATGCTCGCGCTGCGTCGCCCGTTGGTGTAGTTTTCCTGGATGCGGCTCTCCAATGTATCTTTTACAGTGGCCACATCCCGCAGGTAGATGGCTCTTCCCTGGTTGTTTCCCACCACGATATCGTTCAGCTGCCTGCTGTCCTTGAACTCGCCTTCAAGTCGCAGCATATAGGTCTGCGTCCCTATGTCGAAGTCCCCTGCCGGCACGTTCACGTTCTCCGCGGCGATCACTTGAGCGATCTGCTCCAGTGAGATGCTGTATGCTTCCAGCTTATCGGGGATCACGTTCACCTGTATCTCCCGTTGGGGAGCGCCTCCTACCGAGACGGTACCCACGCCGGATACCCTGTTGAGAGGGTTAGCCACCTGCTCGTCGAGTATCTTGTAAAGTGCCCCCGCACTCTCTTCAGCTGTCGCTGAAAGCACCACTACCGGGATCATATCGGAGCTAAATTTCAGGATCATGGGGTCTTCCGTACCATCTGGTAAGAATCCCGCTATAATATCCACTTTATCTCGCACGTCGTTCATCACAGCGTTCATATCGGTACCGAAGTCAAACTCCAGCATGATCATCGACATCCCGTCTCTCGAGAGCGAGCGTATCTCTTTTAATTTCTCGGTGGTGTTCAGCACATCCTCCAGCGGGCGCGTCACGTTGGCCTCCACGTCTTGTGCCCCGGCACCCGAATAAGAGGTCATCACCGACACGATATTCAAGTCGATATTGGGATAGAGGTCGATGGGCAGCTGCCTGTAAAACAGCAACCCGATCAACACGATCCCGATAAATATTACTGAGGTACCCACGGGATTTTTCACCGCGGTTTCGTATATCTTCATATTCGTTTAATTTGAATTTGGGATTAGGGATTCGATGTTTCGGATTTGGGTGTATCGTTTTTTCAACTCGAAATTCCACACCCTGAAATCATGAAGCATCATTGTACGACCTCCACTTCGGATCCGTCGATAAGTCCGGTATTACCTTGCACGATTACCTTATCCCCGGTATTCAGTCCAGATAGGATCTCGTACTTATCGTCTAACCGTACTCCTAACTCGACGAGTGTATAGACTGCTTTTCCATCTTTTACCAAGAAGACGTACCGATCATTAGAGCCTACTTGTTTTAGTACTGCCCTATCGGAGAGAAGCGGCCGTTCGTTCGTTCCGAAGTTCATCCGTACACGAGCAAACATGCCGGGTCGCAGGCGTTGGTCGCTGTTAGGTACCGCAATCTCCACGGTAAACGTGTGCGATACCGGATCGATGGTAGGATGGATGAGGGAGACCTTTCCTTGGAAAGTTTCGCTTCCCAGCGCGTCTACCTGCACCTCCACCGGCATCCCTATCGTGACCATGCTGTAGTAAGACTCCGACACGTTTACTTTCACTTTCACCGGATTGATGCTCTCGATGGTGAGGATTGGAAGCTGCATGGCCACATCACCCGGGTCATAGTTTCGGGCAGTGATCATCCCGCTAATGGGTGCCACCAACGTTGTATTTTCGTCCAAGTTACTCAGCGCGTATTCAGCCACGTCCAATTGTGTCTTAGCTTGATCCAATTGCTGTTTAGAAATCCCCCCCACTTCGTAGAGCTCTTTATAACGCTCGTAATCCCGCTGTAGCGTGGCTACCTGTGTCTGCTGCTGAGAGAGGGTGGCCTTATCCATCGTTACCACGGCCTGTCCTCGGCTCACGCGGGCTCCCACGTCAACCTTTATCTCTCGGATACGCCCGCCCATCGCGGGAGCAATATTGTTCACTTTATCGGCTTCTACCGTGGCTGTAAATGTGGATAGTTGATCCACGGGTGTTAACCTCACCTCCTCTACACGTACTTTCGTGGTTTGTGGAGTATCGCTCTCGCTGTTCGCGGTACGATCTGCACCACCGCATGAGGCAAGTAGCGCGGCGGCCAATAAAGGAGTAATTTTTAAAAAGCTGTATCGTCTCATATAATTATTTCTGTATTTTGTTTCTAACCCTAACTTCTAATTCGCTTCGTGCCTTTTCTGTCGTCATTTGGCAAAGTTTGAGCAATCTTAATTCACCGGCTCGATATCGTATCCCAACACCTTTTCCAGATCGGCTTTAGCTGCGAGGTAATCATAAATCGCATTCCTATACTGCAGCTCGGCATTCAGGACAGCCAGCGCGGCCGCGTTGACATCCACGATGGTTCCCATCCCCGTTTCGTATCGTTTGAGCGTGATCTCATGTCCTTTGCGCGCTTGTTCAACCGATGATTGGGTAGCTACTACCTGTTCGATATTTTTATGGATGAGATCGAAGTTATTCTTAATGGAGAGTTTCAATCCCCGTTCTACATCCTTGCGCTGTTCCTGTAGTTGCCACAACTGTATTTCCGACTGCTTCACGTTATGGTATCGCTGCCCCCCGCTAAAGATGGGGATCTGCAAGGTGAAGCCCAGCATGGAATAGGGATCCCAGCGGTAGTGTGAGAAACGGAAGTCGTTGTTCTGGCTCATGTAGGTCCAGTTAAAGGTACTCACCAAGGTAGGCGCGTACTGCAGTTTTTGCATTTCATAGGCGTTTTGAGCCTGCTTTGCCTGTAGGTCGAACTGCTTGATATCGCTGTTATGCAGAAGCGACGTGTCCGCGGGGACAATCGCGTTGAACATGGTTTGTTCGTACTCGTCCAGCGAACCCACCACTTTCAGTGGCACCTCGCCATCGACTCCCATCAGCATCTTCAGCTGCAGTTCGGCAATTCTCATCATGTTCTCCGCCTGGAGTATATTAGGAATCAAGCTCTTCAGTCGCACGTCGGCCGTGATCACATCGTATTCGGCTACCACCCCTTGGTTATATCGATTCCGAATATTCTCCAGATTGATGGAATCCGTTTCATAGGTCTTTTTGAACACCCCGTAGCTATCCTGCGCCAAGAGGAGGCTAAAGAACGATTTTTTCACCTGGTTCACCAGATTGATACGCGATCCGCGTGCTTGTTCCATCGCGATGTGAATATCCACATCGCTCATCTGAATATTTTTCCAGAGAGAGGGCATCACTATGGGTAGGCTCACGTTCATCCCTGCCGACCAGACATTAAATCGCCCCATCTGGATTCCTTCTGCCGACGATTCGGTGTCGGATCCACCTCCCATCATCTTCCCCAGCACTTCCATGATTTGGAGTTCTTCGGGTGTATATTCGGTAGGATCGATATCCCCTCCACCAAAGCCAAACCCTTCGTCGAAATAGACGGTCTGCCTTTTGATGGCACGCTGGTACTGCCCGATAAGGTCCACCTGCGGTAGAAGGGCACCGTAAGCTGATTTTTTAGCGTACTGCTTCTTTTGGATCTCCATATCCGCCACCTTCACGGTAGGGTTCTCGCTGAGCGCGATCTCCAGTGCCGTGTTCAGATCGATCTTCAAGCTATCGGCTTGTTGAGCTTTGACCGTGATGATGCTTGAAAATACGAACAGTAGCACAAGGCTTCGTAGTAATTTCATTATCAATTTTAAATCAGGTTCTTTCATATAAAATTTGGTTTCTTTTTTCACTTCGTGAGATTCAAAAATCGAGGAATATGTTTACTTTTTTCTTTTGGCTATTTTCCATTAAAAGCGTTAAGATTGCTTCTTCTTCTCCAAATACTCATCGATGATCTTGATCCCTTTCGCGGTGGATATTCCGCGCACGAAATTGATCATCATCGTGTAAAATAGTTCACGATACGAAAAACCGGGTCTTTCAAGCAAGCTTGCTCGTATATAGGTAAACGTACTCTCTTCCACTAAGAAAGCGGTCACTTCCACGTTTAAATCATCGCGAATATACCCTTGCTCGATACCATTGTTCAAAAATATACGTAATTCGTTGTTGTTGTTTTCATTTTCTTCCTGGATAAGCTTGGCTGCTTTAGGGTAATATTTATGAATGTCATCGAAAAACCTCCCGCTGCACATGGGGCTGTTTTGATGAATTTCGATGATCGCGATAAATACTTCCACGACGTTGCTCCTGTCGGTTATCAGCGATGAAAATGCTTCTTTTCTTTTTTCTTTGATCATAAAAAGAACCGACAAAAGAATTTCCTCTTTATCTTTAAAGTTCTCGTAGATCGTACGCTTTGAAATACCCAGTCCGGAAGCCAGCTCATCCATGGAGACACCTTTTATGCCATACTGACAAAAAAGCTCCGAGGCTTTCAGCGTTATTCTTTCCCTTATGTCCATATATTGCAATTAAAAAACGCACAAAGGTAATACAGAAAACTCGAAAACTCATAACGGTTTTCTTAGTTTTAACATACTTTACAATAAGATTTTGTTACGCTTTTTGTCACGCTTTTAAAGGTTAAGAACCCTTCGCAACGCCTTGTACCCGGCAACGCTTGCTCTGATCTTATCGCCATTCGCGAGGGTAAGCATTTGGTTCTGTTACTCGTATGTTTCTATACGTAGTATCTTTTCAACGTTTACTATATAGGAGCGGTGAACCCTTACGAACCGGGCGGTTGGAAGATTCGCTTCGAAATACTTCATCGTCTCCTCCTTCAAGTATTTGTTATGAGACGTTATTATTTGCACGTAATCTCCATCGGATTGAAAGTAGAGTATATCAGAAACGAAGATCACGTGATAAAGGCGACTCCAAAAATAATGAGTAGCAGCGGCCAGAAGTGCCGAGCAAAATCACCGTCAATCCCGGGCAATAGACCTGGATAGGCTAAGGCAATCCGGGGAAGCAGGAAAAACAGTCCCAGTATTAACAAGAACAACGACGCGAAGTAATTGTTCTTCGAAAAACTCACGATGGCAAAAACAATAAAGAGCATGGGCCATGAAAAAATAATTGGCCTCAACGTGGTATCAATCCATCCGAAGTTAAAGGATAAAAAAAGTAGCCCGGCCACCACCATGAGCAATCCAAATATAACTCCTTTCGACTTGACATTTGTTTCCACACGAGCATTTGTTTTCATACGAGAATATTTTAAGTGTTTGTGAAAAAATCTTGAAAAAGATGAGAGTGATGCCATATTGTTTGCCAAGGCAGATCTTATCTCTTGCAAATTATCTTTTACAAAAAAAAGATACCGGAGATTCTCTATGCAACAGAAAATCGATGAATGGGGTCAATTTATCCGATGAACGCGCACTATTTAC
>CAYFMZ010000095.1:5471-7610 GCA_964344275.1 uncultured Proteiniphilum sp. | reverse complement strand
TAGAGCATCTGACTACGGATCAGAAGGTTACAGGTTTGAATCCTGTCGGAGTCACGCTAACACACAGGCACTTGCGAAGAAATTTTGCAGGTGCTTTTTTATTTTGGGTAAACAATGACAACAGGATGTTCCGGCAATTTCTACTCTCCGGACTCCTCCGGCTCCTTAAGCTCTCCGGCAAGCGACACGGTGTCATCCTGCAATATCAACTCACCGGAATCAATAAGAAAACGAATGACCGAAATCATTTTCTCCTTATCATTCCTTTCTACAATCGTGTGGGCAACAGGCTCTTCCACTCTATCAATGTCACTCACGGCACCATCGACTTCTTCACTACCCTTTTCAATGGAGGCTATCAACTCGTGAATTCGCGTGGGGCCCTGTTCATGAAGCCTATTTTTTACTTTTTGCTCAATCTTCCGGAACACGTAATTAGAGAGCCCAGTTTCGTTTTTCTTCAAACAAATATCACAGTACCCACAATCGTCCGCGCTGTTCTCTCCAAAGTAGATAAGCAACATCCGTGCGCGACATACGGCCGTTTCCTCCGCGTAGTCGATCATCGAGTGGATTCGTTTCTCGAACCGTTTCTTTCGTTCCTCATAGACAGTCCGAGAAATGGAAACAAATTTTCTATCCTCTCGGGCAGTAGTAAACACGATGAAGGGGGTCTTCTTGCGAGGAACATAGCGTATATAGCGCATCTTAGATAGCGTGACAAGCATATCGTACACCTCTTGTCGCTCTTTACCCAGCCGTACCGACAACAACGACTCGTCGATATACACATCGTCCGAAAAAACACCGGTGTAATTTCGGAGGATCGCTTGCAAAAGCGCGTCCATATCCTTGTCCAACTGAAGGGAGTACATTTCGTCACGATAGAGAAGGAAACGTATCCGGGAGCGGGTCTCTATCTCCTCGGTATATTCAATATACTCGGCCAACTCCAATATCTTCAAAGCGTGATGTACTTGCAGTACGGGTAATTTAAATACGTTACAAAACTCGTAGAGGCTAAAATCATACACGTCGTTATACCCCGCCCCCACTGCTACTTGGTAAAAATTACCCAATGCCTCGTAGACACGTGTAATAAAATCGCGGTTGGGAAAAGAGTCGCTGATCCTCTTTTTCAACTTCACGCTATCCGCTTTAGTGTAGAGAAGGATGGCGTAGGCGCGTGTACCGTCCCGGCCCGCTCGCCCCGCTTCCTGAAAATACTCTTCGGGCGAATTAGGAAGGTCCATGTGGATCACGGTTCGTACATCGGGTTTATCAATCCCCATACCAAACGCGTTGGTGGCTACCATCACCCGGCACTCGTTGAACCTCCAGGCGTTTTGCTTGAATATTTTCTGTTCATACGAAAGCCCCGCGTGGAAAAAATCGGCTGAAATGCCTGCCTTCTGCAAGGCCTTTGCCGTTTCCCGCGTTCCCTGCCTGCTCCTCACGTAGACGATGCCGGTGCCGGGGACCGACTGGAGAATATGGATCAACTCGTTCACCTTATTCTCCGCGGTGCGCACCACGTATGAAAGGTTCTCACGAGCAAAGCTCACCCGAAAAACATTTTTCTCCTTAAACAACAGCTTATCCTGAATATCCTCCTCCACTCCCGGCGTGGCTGTCGCGGTCAACGCGAGCACCGGCACCCCCTCTAACAGCTCCCGAATCTCGGCAATCTTCAGGTAAGAAGGGCGAAAGTCGTACCCCCATTGCGAGATACAGTGCGACTCGTCTACTACCAGCAGACAGACATCCATGGCTTGCAATTTTACTCGGAAGATTTCGGAAGAGAGCCTCTCCGGGGAGACATAGAGAAATTTAAAGTCACCAAAAATACAATTCTCAAGGGTAGTAAGGATCTCATCACGAGACATACCGGAATAAACAGCCGCCGCCTTGATACCTCGTTCGCGCAGGTTGTCCACTTGGTCCTTCATCAACGCGATAAGGGGAGTCACCACTAAGCAGATCCCTTTCATAGCCATCACCGGGACTTGGAAGGTGAGCGACTTTCCACCGCCGGTCGGCATCAGCCCCAGCGTGTCTTTTCTTTCCCATACCGATTGGATGATCTCCTCCTGCAAAGGACGAAACGAGTCATATCCCCAATATTCTTGAAGTATTTTA
>CAYFMZ010000095.1:0-5371 GCA_964344275.1 uncultured Proteiniphilum sp. | reverse complement strand
TGAACATTTTCGTTAAGCAATGAACAGAAGAGTAATGCCTATATCCGGATATCCTTGATCATTAGCTGCGTGAATGATTTATTCCCATGCGTATTTTTTTCTATCGAGTAACAAATATCAACAGGAAATCCATTCTTGATTCGCTCGAAGTAACCTTGCTGGCTAAAGGCGATGCCGGGCATGGGGTTCTGAATTGTCTCATCAACCACCTCTAACTTGATGTGACGATTGCCCTTGCCCACCAACTTACTGCTCCCCGCGTCGTATACACCCCTTGTAAGAAACACCGGGTTTTCATTCTCGGGACCAAACGGGCTAAAAAGGGTGAGCCCCTCTACCAGCTCAGGGGTAATACGTGAAAAGGAAATTTCCGCGTCCACGGTAATCTGTGGCGACATCATGCGCTTTTTCACTTGATCGAAAGAGAGGGTGTTAAAGCGCTCCTGAAACTCTACCAAGTTCTCCTCACGGAGTGTCAATCCCGCGGCATAGGTGTGGCCACCAAAATTTTCAAGGATATCACGGCACGACTCGATGGCCTTGTACACATCGAAGCCGGGAACAGAGCGTGCCGAACCGGAGATCACGCCATTCGATTTGGTCAGCACGATAGCTGGACGGTAATATTTCTCTGTCAGCCTCGATGCAACGATCCCCACGATCCCCTTGTGCCATGTCTCGTTATAGAGTACAATACTTTTCTGGTTGTTGAGATCCACATGCTGTTCGATGAATTCGATCGCCTCATCCGTGATCTTTTTATCGAGCTCCCGGCGATCTTCGTTGTACTTATCGATATGCTTGCTTTTCTCACGAGCGGCAGTCATATCGCTCGCGAGCATCAGTTCCACCGCTTCTTTGCCGTTCATCATCCTTCCCGAAGCATTGATACGGGGACCTATCTTGAACACGATATCGTTCACGGTGATCTGCTTGCGATGCAATCCGCAAATCTCGATGATACCGCGTAAGCCGAAACTGGGGTTGGAGTTCAACTGCTTCAACCCGTAATAAATCATCACCCTGTTCTCTCCCGTGAGAGGAACAATATCGGAGGCAATGCTCACTGCTACCAAGTCCAACAGAGGTTCGATTTCGGAAAGGGGATACCCGTTTCGTTCCGAGAACGCCTGCACCAATTTGAACCCCACACCACAACCGGAGAGTTCATCGTACGGGTAAATCGAGTCGATTCGCTTGGCATCCACCACAGCCACGGCATCCGGAAGTTGCTCGTCCGGCATATGGTGATCACAAATAATAAAATCAATGCCTTTCTCCTTGGCGTACGCCACCTTGCCAAGTGCTTTAATACCACAGTCAAGAGAGATGATGAGCGTGACACCCGTTTCCACGGCATAATCGATTCCTTGAAACGAAATGCCGTACCCTTCATCGTACCGGTCAGGAATGTAATAATCAATATTATTGGTAATCTTACGAAAGAACTTGTATACTAACGTGACGGCGGTGGTACCATCCACGTCATAATCCCCGTACACGAGAATACGCTCTTTATTCCCAAGTGCCTTTTCGATCCGTCGAATCGCTTTGTCCATATCAGGCAGAAGAAAAGGGTCGTGCAGATCGTCCAGCTCCGGATACAGGAACTTCCTTGCTTCCTCCTTGGTCTCAATACCTTTATTTAAAAGCAGTTCAACTAATACAGGGTCAAAATTTAATTCTTTCGCTAATTCATCTTTTTTATCTTTTTGGTCGTGTGATAGGGTTGAATAATTCCATCTGTAAGTCATTTATATCGTTTTTTTCTTTTCTCTCTTGGATCCCGACATCCACTTCGGGAGAGGCAACAACAGGTTAAAATCCTAATCTGCTACCTACTTGTCACGGAGATGACTGACTCGCGTGTGCAGCACTCCGAAGATGTAAAGATACTATTATTTTTTTTCTTTCATCCATTTCCCTTTATAAATAGAGGTGAATTCTGAAAATAATCGAGTAGACTCACTATAGCAACCCGCTCATTTTTCATCTATTCGTAACAAATTCGTACCTTTGCACCCTCAATTATTAGTTACATGGAGATAGCAGCATTGGTTTCGGGAGGAGTAGACAGTTCTGTCGTGGTACATCAGCTTAAGGAGATGGGCCACGACCCCACCATCTTTTACATAAAAATTGGGATGGAGGATGAAGATGGCTATATCGACTGCCCCTCGGAAGAAGATATCGAGATGGTATCCTTTATTGCTAAAAAGTACGGATGCCGCTTCGAGGTGGTATCACTGCACGAGGAGTACTGGGATACGGTGGTACGCTACACGATCGACTCGGTGAAGCGGGGATTGACACCCAATCCCGATATGATGTGCAATAAGCTCATCAAGTTTGGTGTGTTCGAACAAAAATGGGGACACGATTTCGACAAGATCGCTACCGGCCATTATGCCACTACCACGGAAAATGATGGACGGGTATGGCTCTCCACGGCAAAGGATCCGGTGAAGGATCAGACCTATTTTTTAGGCCAAATAAGCTACGTGCAGGTCTCCAAGCTGATGTTCCCCATTGGGCACCTCTTGAAACCGGAGGTAAGAGCCCTCGCGGCCGAAGAAAAGCTCCCCTCGGCACAACGCAGGGACAGCCAGGGAATCTGCTTCCTCGGGAAGGTGAACTACAACGACTTCATAGAACGCTACCTGGGCAAAAAAGAGGGCTTGATCGTGGAGTTGGAAACAGGCAATATCTTGGGTAAGCACCAGGGATTCTGGTTCCATACCATTGGACAACGGAAAGGGCTGGGATTGAGCGGAGGACCTTGGTTCGTCATAAAAAAAGATGTGAACCGTAATATCGTCTATGTCTCCAAGGGATACAACACGAAACATCAATACGGTGAGGTCATCGATCTACAAGGATTTGAATTTATAACGATGGACCCGTGGGGAGATTTTCAAGATGAGAAAGAAGTCACCTTCAAGATCCGACACACGCCAGAGTTCACGAAGGGGACCATCAGCCGGGTGGGCGACCTCTATCGCCTTCACTCCACTGAACCGGTACAAGGAATCGCTGCCGGCCAGTTCGGCGTGGTATACGACACCGAATCGCGTCTATGCTTGGGCAGCGGGATGATTTGCTAATGTGTTAATGTGCCAATGTGCTAATTTATTGATTTCATAATTTAATGATTTTGAATCCGAAATTTTGAACTGATATAATATGAAACGAGCATTTACGTTAGTATTCCTATCCTCGCTGCTATTCATCCCGAAGATGCAGGCTCAGTTTGAAGGCACCGTGGGGATAGGCCTCCACGCGGGGTACGGAGCTGAAATAAACAGCGTGGGAGGAGGGGCACATATTCATTATTACTACACTAACCAGGTTCGGTTTGCTCCATCTTTCACCTATTTTATCGAGAGAAAAGACTCCCAAATGTGGATGGCAGAGGCGGATGCTCACTATATCCTGCCAGTCACAGTCACCGCCTCTCTCTATCCTATTGGCGGACTTAACTATTCGAGATGGGCGCTTGATGGTACTTTAGAGGGAGAGACGCACGTACCCGCACAGATCGAACGGAGGCTGGGACTTAACATGGGCCTCGGCCTTCAACACGATATCGGATACCGGGTAAGAGCCAACTACGAGTTAAAATACCAGTTCATACGGGATCATTCACAGATGGTATTCATGGCAGGATTCGGGTTCTGGTTCTGAAGTAAAAAAGAAAACTCCTCAACCCGAAAAACAGGCATTAAACAAACATATCGCGCGTCTTGAGGCTTGACTTTTGCAGCTAAATTTCAATCAATATGAAAGATTTTATCACATACGAAATAAAAAAAGAAGCCGCTGTTTTGGTGGGCCTCATCACCCCCGAGCAAAACGAGGAGACGGTGAACGAGTACCTCGAAGAGCTGGCTTTCTTGGCCGAGACGGCCGGGCTGGTACCGGACAAACGGTTTGTGCAACGCCTGGATATGCCCAACACGGTAACGTTCGTGGGCAAAGGGAAGTTGGAAGAGATCGAGGAGTACGTGAAAGATGAAGAGAACGAGGTGGGAGCGGTGATCTTCGACGATGAACTCTCTGCGCGCCAGATACGAAATATCGAGAAGGAGCTCAAGATACGAATCATGGATCGCACCAGCCTTATCTTGGATATCTTCGCGATGCGAGCTCAAACATCACACGCGAAGGTACAAGTGGAGCTGGCACAATACCAATACCTGCTTCCGAGGCTTACAAGGATGTGGACACACTTGGAACGGCAGCGAGGAGGGGGTGGCACCATCATGCGGGGACCTGGGGAGACACAGCTGGAGACCGACCGGCGCCTCATCCTCGACAAAATCTCTCGCCTGAAACAGGAGCTAAAGAACATAGATAAGCAGAAAGCAGTCCAACGTAAGAACCGGGGAAAGCTGGTACGAGTAGCCTTGGTGGGCTATACCAACGTGGGTAAATCGACCCTGATGACACTGCTGAGCAAGAGCGAGGTATTTGCTGAAAATAAGCTCTTTGCCACACTCGATACCACGGTGCGAAAGGTGACTATTGAGAATCTTCCTTTCTTGCTGACCGATACAGTGGGCTTTATCCGCAAACTACCCACCCACCTGGTGGAGTCCTTTAAGTCGACCCTCGATGAAGTACGTGAGGCGGATATCCTGCTCCACATGGTAGACATCTCTCACCCCGCGTTTGAAGAGCAGATTCAAGTGGTGGAAAGAACATTGCACGAGATCGATGACACCGAGAAACCAACCATCCTTGTCTTCAATAAGATCGATGCCTTTACCCACGTGCCGAAAGACGCGGATGACCTAACACCGAAAAAACGAGAGAATTTCAGCCTTGAAGAACTCAAGCTATCGTGGCCCGCTAAGATGAAAGAGGACAGCGTATTTATCTCCGCGATCGAGAAGGAAAATATTGAAGCACTAAAGCAATTGATCTACGATAAGGTTAAAGAGATCCACATCACCCGTTTTCCTTATAACGATTTCCTGTACCAGAACTACGAGGAAGAAGAGTAAATTGGTACAATTAAGCGGGGTGCCCCTCCGCATAAGGGTGGTGACCTACTTACATAGGGCTTCATTAAGTGCAATAATAGCATCCTCGTACCGGTCACGCTGGATCACGAACTGCATGTTCACTTGCATCAGCGATTGAGCGAAGCTCTCCACGTTAATTCCTTTCTCATAAAGAGCCTTAGTGGCTCGATAGAGGAAACCGGGAAGAGCAATATTGGTTCCTATCGCGCAGACGATTGCCATCGGCCTGGCATCTACTTGATAGAAAACCTCCTCGAGCACCTTCACCAGCTCCCTGCTCTTCTCGTTATCCCACACCACCATCGTGATGGAGTTGGCGTTGGTCGACTTTAATATATAGCTCA
>CAYFMZ010000094.1:0-7613 GCA_964344275.1 uncultured Proteiniphilum sp. | reverse complement strand
CCCCTCGTCTGTTGCTTGGGTTGAAACGGAGATGTTTACCCCCGGGTTTATTTTTTCGTATTCATCGGCCCACTTTTCCACGAGCGGGGCCGCGAAACGGACGCTCTTGATGTTGATTTCTTGTTTCGAGCCGGGTTGAGCGATCGCGTTGATCGAAAAGAAAAGCAGCGCGATAGCGAACTGGATTAATCTGATTTTTCTCATTGCTGTTTATTTTTTAAATAAATGTTTGCATAAAAAAACTCCACCGGTGCTGCACCAGTGGAGTTCTAACTTTTTTGTTTTTATATACTACCCCTTACCTGATACGTGACACCTGCATTGCATGGCCATAGCCATACAACAACACATCGTCATACAATAAGGGGTGCTGCAGTTATTGAAAAGGGGTGTTGCTAATTGATTCATCGTCTCTTTTTTAGTTATTGACCATTGATACGACACTATTTCCTCTATTTTATCGATTCCACCGATAGGTTTGCTTTGCTTGGGTTTTTTCGGCTCAACCGAATCGTTTATATTGAATTGATAACCCTGTATACTGTCCAACCATTTCTTCTTATATATTTTTATTCATAAAAAAACTCTCCCGGTATTTTGGTTGTACCGGGAGAGTTTCATATCGAGTGAATGCCTATTTTCTCGCTTCTATCCATTTCCCACACAACCTTGCTTAACGAGCATACACATGCCCATACAAGTACAGCAACAGCACGTGTTGAAGGACCCGTTTCCGGTTGCGCGATATGGATTGTATTTATTCACAAATATTCTGTTTTGCATCGAAAAAATTGCATTTCCGTAATACAACGCCAAAGTTAGCGCGATTGTTTTCATATTTCCAAAAAAATCGCGTTGTTTTTTTTTGATTATATCTTTTTTGTCCGGAGAAGCGCGAGAGCGATTCCTTCATCTATCAAATATACAGCTGTATAGGTTTGTTGCTTCGCGTAACCAACCTGAATCACTTTTTTTAGGATCTCGTCACAATGCAGTGAGAGTTACCCGATAATTGTCCGTAATTTCTTCTAGGTTAATCTAGCTGGCTCGTATCCTTCATATAACAGACCAAACTAAGAGCAATAAACCAATGTTGGAGCACTTTTGTATGAGTAGTGTATGAGTGAATAAAAAACACTCACCGAAACTAATCGATAAGTGCTTTGTATTTAAAGTGATCCGAGCGGGATTCGAACCCACGACCCACAGCTTAGAAGGCTGTTGCTCTATCCAGCTGAGCTACCGGACCCTTTCTTTATATAAGAGGTTGCAAAAATACACCAATTCCGAGAATAAAAAAAATTTATGTTATTCTAAGTTACGAGGTAACCGCCTCCACCCACTCGTCGGTCTTGTGGCAGTAATCGCATTCTGATTGTTCGCCGGCCGACATGTGGCGGGTATTCCCGCAGAAGGTGCACGCGTAGATGCCGTCGCTGGGGATCCGATTGGTTTTCTTATTTAGCTGGTCGGGCCATATTGGTAGTCCGGGCTTTGATTTGCCGTCGTACAGCAAAAGGCTTACTTCGCCATGGGTCTCCAGTACTCCGGCTTTTATCTGCCCCAGGTGATGAATCTGCCGACTCCTCAAGGTCGCTAAGAATTCGTCCATCGCCAGCTCGCTATGCTCGATCGACTCTTCCGCTGCCCGTCCATCGCGAATAATATAAATGGGGCACCCTTCAAGGATTCTTTCCATCTTCTCGGAACGGGTGATTAGCTTCATGATGATACCGTAAAAGAGAAGAGCTACCGTGAAGACGGTCACAGCTTTCAACACGCCCACTTCGCGGTAAAGCATGGGGTCGCCGGCAGCGGAACCCAACGAAATGATGATCAGCAACTCCAACACCGAGAGCTGTTTAACGGCTCGCTTTCCCATCAACCGTAACGTGGCGAACACCAGCATGAACATGATGGCCGCTCGTAATGCCACTTCCGCTAAAAAGGCGAGGCTTTCATCGCCTAACAATACTTCATTCCATTCCATGTTTACTCGTTTTTTAATGCTAATCGCGACGGTTCAATTCTCGCGTGACCGATTCCCGACAACGACTTCAATCGGTTTGACGATGCTTGATTTCACGATCGAAAGACCGTGTTATCGTTATAACGTATCCTGCTTGGATTAGTTGATAATCAATGATGTAATCGAAGCAGGTATTAACATAAAAATGAAGAAATATTCTTGATTCTCGGAACTATTTTCCGAATCAAAAAGTTTTATAGAATGAGTATCACTCTTTAATTAATTACTAATCACAGCACTAAAAATAAAAAAGATGGAAAATCCAAAAAAGAAAGAATCATTATTTTCTACAAACGAGAAGGAGAAACGTACCGACTCGGGTAGCTCTTATTCTACCATACCGGGGAAAGGAAATGACCCCGCCGAGGTGTCGGAAATTAAAATCAAGGATAAGTGGAAAGAGAAAATGGGCGATGCGGACAAGACAGTATCGAAAGAAAAGCGTTCCCAGACGTCGGATAGTCCCAAACAACGGGATCTGGCGGTGAACAAGAGCAGCGGGATAGGGAACCCGATGACGACTGATCAGGGGGTGAAGATCAACGACGATCATAACACGTTGAAGGCGGGCGAAAGAGGACCATCGCTCCTCGAGGATTTTATCATGCGGGAGAAAATCACCCATTTCGATCACGAACGGATACCCGAGCGAGTGGTGCACGCGCGTGGATCGGCCGCGCACGGTATCTTCGAGGTCACTCGCCCTATTCCCGAGTATACCAAAGCCAGGTTCCTTTCGGAGAAAGGGAAAAAGACCTCCGTGTTTATCCGCTTCTCCACGGTTGCGGGAGAAAGGGGGTCGACCGACGTGCCACGCGACGCGAGGGGCTTCGCTGTGAAGTTTTACACCGAAGAGGGAAATTACGACTTGGTGGCGAATAACATGGCACCGTTTTTTATTCACGACGCGATGAAGTTCCCCGACCTGGTGCATTCTCTTAAACCGGAGCCGCGCGATGCCATTCCACAGGCGGCGAGTGCGCACGACACGCTTTGGGATTTCATATCCACCTCGCCCGAGACGATGCATATGATCATGTGGCTGATGAGCGATCGGGCCATTCCACGAAGTCTTCGCATGATGGAAGGATTTGGCGTGCATTCGTTCCGCTTCATCAACGAGCAGGGGGTGTCCAGCTTCGTGAAGTTCCACCTGAAGCCGAAACTGGGCATGCATTCGCTGGTGTGGGACGAGGCGCAGAAGATTTCCGGAAAGGATTCTGATTTTCACCGCCGGGACCTGTGGGACGCGATCGCGAGCGGTAATTTCCCGCAATGGGACTTAGGGGTGCAGATCGTGCCCGAGAAGGATGAGTTCAAGTTCGATTTCGACCTATTGGATCCTACCAAGATTATCCCCGAGGAGCTGGTGCCGGTGATGACGGTGGGGACGATTACCCTCAACCGCAACCCGGACAATTTTTTCGCGGAGACGGAGCAGGTGGCGTTTCACCCGGGGCACGTGGTGCCGGGGATCGATTTCAGTAACGACCCGCTCTTGCAAGGGCGCCTGTTTTCGTATACCGATACGCAACTGCTGCGACTCGGGGGACCTAACTTTCACGAGATTCCCATCAATCGGAGCATTTGCCCGGTGACCAATAATCAACGGGACGGGTTTCATCGCATGCAGATTAACGTGGACGAGACGGCGCACAGTCCTAACCGGATTTCGGATAATCACCCGTACCAAGTGCCGGAAAAGGAGGGCGGGTTCGTGAGTCACCGCGAACTCGTGGAAGGACACAAGATCCGGGGGCGCAGCAAGAGCTTTCTGGATCACTACTCGCAGGCGATCCTCTTTTATAATAGTCAAAATGACGTGGAGAAGCAGCATATCAAAGACGCGTTCAGTTTCGAACTGGGCAAGTGCAAGCTCGATTCGGTGAGGCAAAACATGCTGAAGCTGATTAACCAGGTGGATCAAGATTTGGCAGCCTACGTGGCGGGTCAACTGGGACTGGCGGTACCGGAAGGGAAGCCCGAGAACATGCAACGAAGTCCTGAAGCACTACCGGAAGAGTACGAGACGGTTTTCAAACGTCCAGAGATAAGCGATTCCCCCGCCTTGAGCATCCTTCGCAATAATCCCAAGGACTCTATCGCTACCCGCAAGTACGCGATATTGTGCGACGACGGGGTAGATGGTGCCGAGCTGAACCGTATCAAGCAGGCGTTGCTTGACGCGGGAGCCATGGTGCGGGTGGTGGCATCTCACCAGGGAGAGTTGCAGCCGGCAATGGACGATATCACGATTGAGGGCGTTGACTTGTCAGTTGCCGCTGACGACTCCGTGCGTACCACCTCGTGTGTGCTGTTCGACGGCATCGTGGTTATGAACGGGACGGAACAGATGGTGAACGCGATGCTATCCGATCCTCGCTACAAG
The DNA here is from genome assembly GCA_964344275.1 of uncultured Proteiniphilum sp. Taxonomy (GTDB): domain Bacteria; phylum Bacteroidota; class Bacteroidia; order Bacteroidales; family Dysgonomonadaceae; genus Proteiniphilum. The sequence continues at coordinate 3,195 of CAYFMZ010000094.1, read as the reverse complement.
GAGTTCGTGAAGGATACCTACCTGCACCATAAACCGATTGCCGTGTATGGAAACGCCGAAGATTTCGTGACGAAAGCAATTGGGGACGACCTAACGGTGGAGGAGGGAATCGTTAAAAATGGAAGCCCGGCAGAGGTGATCGACACCTTTAAAGAGGGCCGCTTCTGGAATCGATAGCATGGGAGTCGTAAAGGCATCCATAGAAAATATAATTGAACGTTAAACAAACACAAAGAATTATATAGCACGCCGTTAGTTCAAACATTAAGGAAATTGGCTTTGTTTTATGGATGGAGCTTTCAATGAAGGAGCTCTCCAAAAATTATCAATTATGGACAAGTTGCGATTTAAAGGAAATTGGAACGAGTTAAAAGGACGAGCCAAGCAAGAATGGGCCGATCTGACGGATGATGATCTTCTTTATGAAGAAGGAAAAGAAGATGAGTTGATTGGAAGAATCCAGACTAAGACAGGAAGAACCAAGGATGAGATCCGGAATTGGTTCGACCGCCAGGTGGACCGACTCTAACGGGTAAACTCAGGAAGGGCGGGTGGTTGCTTTAGGGCAATCGCCCGTCTGCTTGTAGTGGGCAATAATTCACGCGATGTCATCTTAAAAATATTCGGTATGAAATCGATTTGGAATGGAGCCATCGGCTTCGGCCTTGTCAATATTCCGGTGAAGCTGTATTCGGCCACCGAAAGCAGTTCCTTGGATTTGGATATGCTCGATAAAAGGGACCTGGCCAATATCAAGTTTAAACGGGTGAATGCCAACACCGGTAAGGAGGTGAAATGGGAGAATATCGTTAAAGGCTTTCAGCTGGAAGGGAGGTATATCGTGCTAGAGGACGAGGATTTTGAGACGGCGAGCCCGGAAAAGAATAAGCTATTCTCCATTCAGCAGTTCGTGAACGAGGAGGAGATCGAGAGCCTCTATTTCGAGACACCCTACTTCTCGGAACCGCAAAAACATGGCGAGAACGCGTACAAGCTTCTGCTGGAAGCCCTGAAGAAGACCAAAAAGGTGGGAGTGGGCACGTTTGTCCTCAGGAACAAAGAGATACTGGGTATCGTGAAACCGTATCACGATGTGCTTATCATTAATAAAATACGTTTCCCTGAAGAGTTGAGGGAGTACGACGAGTTAAAGGTGCCCGAGGGAAAAGTGAAGCCGGGTGAGCTGAAACTGGCGGTTTCGTTGATCGAGCAAAACAGCGAAACGTTTAATGGCGAGCAGTACGTGGACACGTACAGTGCCGACCTCCTAAAGATCATCAAGAAGAAGGCGAAAGGACAAAAATTGAAGGTGAAGAAGAGAGAAGAGGTGCCCGACACGGCCATCGATCTCATGGCGAAGCTGAAAGCCAGCCTGGAAGAGTCACGGAAAAATGTTTCTTAATCTCCTTAAGTTCTTAATTCCCCTTAAAGATGAAGAATCGAGTGAAAAAGAACGACGCGTTGCTCGAGGATTACCGAAAGAAACGTGATTTCACGAAAACCAAAGAGCCCGATGAGGGTAACGCATCGTCGAATAATCGTCTCGCGTTCGTGGTTCAACGACACGCGGCCCGACGGTTGCATTACGACTTCCGCCTGGAGATGGAAGGAGTACTTAAAAGCTGGGCTGTACCCAAGGGGCCCTCGCTCAACCCGTCCGATAAACGGCTCGCCGTGATGGTGGAGGATCATCCCTATTCTTACCGTACGTTCGAGGGTATCATCCCCAAGGGGAATTACGGGGCGGGGGAGGTGGCGATTTGGGACAAAGGGTATTACGAGCCATTAATCCGTCCAAAGGGAAAGGATAATGAAGAGGTGTTGTTGGAGGGGCTGAAGAAAGGCTCCTTGAAGTTTGTCCTTCACGGCGAAAAACTCCAGGGGGAGTTCGTCCTCGTGAAGATGCAGGGTGCCAAGGAGGAGAATGTCTGGCTTTTAATTAAGCACGACGACTCGTACGCGACCACGGAGCCTTACGACGCGGAAGATTTTTCTCCCGAAGCTCCTGCAACCACCGAAGCCTCTACAACCTCTACAGCCCCTGCAACTGCTTCCAGAAAAAAGAAGCCGTGGCGCGCTTTGGGAAAACAACCCAAACTATCGGACTATATAAAACCGATGTTGGCAGTAACGGCCGACGAGCCATTTGACAGTGAGGAGTGGGTGTTCGAGATAAAGTGGGATGGCTACCGGGCCATCGCCGACCTCACGGGCGACTTGCAATTCTACTCTCGCAACGGGCTTTCGTTCTTGGGTAAGTACGATTCTATCGAAGAGGGGCTGGCCCGGCAGCAACACCCGATGATCCTGGATGGCGAAATCGTGGCGTACGATGCGTCGGGGAAGCCCCGTTTCCAGTCGCTCCAGCATTACGCCGATTCCAACGGAGTGACGCTGATCTATCATGTGTTCGACCTGCTGTACCTCAACGGCCACAGCACCCGAGAGCTTAGCCTGCTGGAACGTAAGGAGCTGCTTAGGACAGCACTCGTGGAAACATCCAACGTGAAATATTGCGATCACGTGAAAAATAGCGGTAAGCAGTTTTATGATGCGGCAAGGAAAATCAACTTGGAAGGAATCATGGCAAAGAAAAAATCAAGCATTTATCGCGACGGCAAGCGCGGCGAAGAGTGGTTGAAAATAAAGAATCATTCAGACATAGAGGTTGTTATCGCGGGATATACCGAGCCGCGCGGTTCGAGGAAATACTTCGGCTCGCTTATCTTGGGGAGGTACCACGAAGGAAAATTAGTCTACGCGGGGCATGTCGGTACCGGCTTCAATGAACAATCGCTCAAGGAGATTCACTCCTTGCTGCAACCGCTGGTGACCGAAACGATGCCCTTCAAGCAGAAACCAGCGACCAATATGCCGCCTACTTGGGTGAAGCCGGAAGTGGTTGGTTCCGTTAAGTTCAGCGAGGTGACTGCTGACGGCCTTTTTAGGCATCCGGTATTTATCGCGATCCGTGACGACAAAAATGCGGGCGATCTTAAGAAAGTAACGGACGATCTTAAGGAAAGTGGGGATGACCTTGAGAAAGCGGCGGATGATCTTGAAAAAGTGGAGTTTACCAATACCGATAAGCTCTACTGGAAAAAGGAGAAGATTACCAAAGGGAATCTCATCGATTATTACCTTTCCATTAGCGATTACATTCTCCCGCATTTGAAAGGCCGGGCGCAATCGCTC
>CAYFMZ010000093.1:0-7873 GCA_964344275.1 uncultured Proteiniphilum sp. | reverse complement strand
GAAGCACTATAGCTCCCGAATAGCATATCCACCGGCGTGATCTCCGGCCCCTCGAGCTGCAACGGCTCTTTCAACTCCACGTTCATCTTGTGGAAATAACCGTTGATTATCTCGAAGTTGCGTTCCAGCGTCGCGTACAGATGGTCCAATTCATCGGGATCGGACACGAACGAGGTGATACAAAACCGCTCGAAATCATCGGCGCTACCATCGGTTTTCCACCAAAGCTGCGCTACTTGACGCACCCCACGCTCCACGCGAAACGAGTGGGCCTCACCCAGCGAGTCGTTTAGTTGCCGGATTACTGCCTCCACACGGGAGTCGGGTATAAATTTTGCTTCTTGCACTTGATCTGATTTTGTTGGGTTGCCGCATGCCATCGTCCCCACGATCAGGATAAAAGCGCATGCATGGATTACTTGTTTCATAATACAAACTTACAAAAAATACCCTGAAATAAATGAAAAAAGCGCTGGAAATCATCCCCGTTGATATAAAATCGATCTGCATTTTCCGCCATTTACTCGTTGAATTAGGAATAAATTTATTTTCTTTGTGGTAAAGGTGGCTGGGAACGAACCATCAGCCCGCGAACGAAAGTAACGATATGAAACCGATCAACACAGTGCTCCTTTGTCTTTTATCGACGATCCTCTGGGGACAAAACCCCGGAATCATCGCGAATCACGCGGAAATTAAACGCGTAGGCACCGGTTACGCCTTCACCGAAGGCCCCGCGGTGAATTCAAAAGGGCAGGTATTCTTTACCGACCAGCCGAATGACCGTATTCACGTGTGGGACGAGAACAAGGGAATCACCCTCTGGCTGGAGGGTACCGAACGATCCAACGGCATGTATTTTGACGCCGACGATCAACTGGTGGCGTGTGCCGACCTCCATAACCGTCTTGTGCGGTTTACCGATGAAAAAGAATTGAAGGTATTGGTTCAGGGGTATGACGGCAAGCATTTAAATGGACCCAACGATTTGTGGATTGCGCCGAACGGGAATATTTATTTCACCGACCCGTACTACCACCGGGATTATTGGATTGAAGGACACACCGAGGTACAAGAAGCACGGGGTGTGTATCTTCTTACGCCTTATGGACAGGTGATCCGGGTAAGCGATAATTATATACAACCCAACGGGCTTATCGGCACGCCGGATGGGAAGACGCTCTACGTGGCCGATATCAACGATCGAAAGATATGGAAGTACTCGATTCAGGAGGACGGCAGCTTGGCCGACCGTACCTTTTTCGCTCCCGAAGGCTCCGACGGGATGACGATCGACCAACAAGGAAATGTCTACCTCACCATGGGGAAGGTATGGGTGTACTCACCCGAGGGGGAACTGATTGAAACGATCGAACTGCCCGAGAGCCCTTCCAACGTCTGCTTTGGTGGGAAAGAGCGAGATATCCTGTTCATCACTGCACGTACATCAGTTTATACGCTAAAGATGAACACGACAGGCGTACAGTAGAGAGAATTGAAATATCAACGCGACCGGAATAATAGAGACGCTTTGATAATAGAACATACGGAAGAGAGAACAAAAAAATCAACACATAATTTAAATAAAACAGACACAACATGAACGAAATTAACGAGTACGTAAAAAAACACGAGAAACGCTTTCTGGATGAACTTTTCGAATTGATCCGCATCCCCTCCATCTCGTCGCTGCCCAAGCACAAGCCCGACATGTATCGAGCTGCCGAGAAATGGAAAGAGATTTTATTGGCCGCGGGAGCCGACAAGGCGGTAATCATGGAGACCGATGGCAACCCGGTGACCTATGGCGAAAAGATCATCGACGAGAACGCGCCCACCGTGTTGGTGTATGGACATATGGACGTGATGCCGGTAGACCCGCTGGAGCTATGGCGAACCGATCCCTTCGAGCCGGTAGTCAAAGATGGTAAAATCTGGGCCCGCGGTGCGGACGACGACAAAGGCCAGTCATTCATGCACGCAAAAGCGTTCGAGTACCTCGTTCAATCGGGCAAACTTGCCTGCAACGTTAAGTTCTTGATTGAAGGGGAAGAGGAGGTAGGATCCCCCAATCTTCCCAAGTTTTGCGAAGAGAACAAGGAGATGCTTAAAGCCGACGTGATACTGGTCTCCGATACCTCGATGATCGCGCCCGACGTTCCCTCTATCACCACGGGGCTACGAGGGCTCGCCTACTGGCAAGTGGAGGTGACCGGCCCGGAAGCCGATCTCCACTCGGGACTCTTCGGCGGTGCGGTAGCCAACCCCATCAACGTGCTCTCGAAGATGATCGCCCAGACGTTAGACGACGAAGGGCGCGTCCAGATCCCCGGTTTCTACGACGATGTGGTGGAGGTTTCCCCCGAAGAGCGGGAAATGATGGCGAAGGCTCCCTTCTCACTGCAGGAGTACAAGGACTCAATCGGCGTGGAAGAACTGTTTGGCGAAAAAGGGTACACCCCCAACGAACAAACCGGCATTCGTCCCACGTTCGACGTGTGCGGCATCTGGGGAGGCTACACCGGTGAAGGAGCCAAAACGGTACTCCCCTCGAAGGCGTACGCCAAAATCAGTACCCGATTGGTACCGAACCAAGACCATAACAAAATCGCGCAACTGTTTATTGAATATTTTGAATCCATCGCCCCCAAGTCGGTCAAAGTAAAGGTCGACTACCTTCACGGGGGACCGTCGTACGTCTGCCCGATCGACCTACCGGCCTACCGGGCAGCAGAGAAGGCGTTCAAGGATGTATACGGGAAAGACACGGTACCGGTCCGTTCGGGCGGTAGCATCCCCATCATCGCCACGTTTGAAGAGATCCTGGGCATCAAATCGGTGCTCCTTGGATTTGGACTGGGGTCTGACGCCATTCACTCGCCCAACGAAAACTTCCCGCTGGAGCAGTTTTACAATGGCATACGGACCATACCGCTGTTTTACAACTATTTTTCAAAAGAAAAAAGAGAATGAGTATGAGAACCTATACCACCTTATCAGAGGCTATCAACGACTTATCGAAGAGGGGTTACACGGCCAATTTCAACATAAAAGTAGATTGCATCGAATGCGCGGAAGACCGGCTACGGTTGCACCCTGACGAGTTTATCATCGACGAGGTGTATCGTTTCCAAGAGATGTCTGACCTCGACAACGAGAGCATCCTGTATGCCATTTCATCCCCGCGGAACGGTATAAAGGGACTTTTAGTGAACGCGTACGGCATCTATTCCGAAACGGCCACTACCGAGCTCGTAAACAAACTATCAGAACGGGCATAGTATCTACCTTATGATAGCATAGGCGATATAACGTGTACTTGCCGTGACCGGTGTCAACGGTAGGTAACCGGAAGCGACTTTTTTGTCTTTCACCTGCAGCGGGTAATCCCGTTCCATGGCGTGATGAAACGAAAGGGCCCCTTCCGGTTTTTTAATATAATCCACCACGAACCGACCCTCTCTGCCCGGCTGTACAAACCGCTCGTGAAATAAGCGAGAAGCCACGCCCATGTTCATTCGCGTGTTGATCTCCACGCAGGGATGAACCCTGTAACCCTCCCCTGTATTGCAGACCATCATATCCACTCCCGCGTATCCCCTATAAAGCGGAAAGCGGCTGCCCAGCTCTTTCACGAACCACTCCTTGAGTTGCTGCAACAAGTCGGGGAATGGAGGGTATAATGATGAGGAGACGGAGGAAAGGGGGTGTGATGAGGCGGAAGGAAGGCCATGTGATGAGGCAGAGGAAAGACGGTGCGGTGAGGCGGGAGCCGTGTAACTCGACAGCACTTCCACGATTCGTTGGTCATTCAGCAGTTCGTTCCCCATGTACGCGCCCGAGGCTGCCGTTCGAAACAGGGAGTAACCGGTAAAGCGTGCCGTGCCGTTATCCAGGTAAAACTCCAACGCGAAATCCTTTACTCGATCGTACTTTGGCTCGGCCACTACACCGCCCTGCTCTCTTATCACTTTTCGGGCCCAATCGGTCTGTTTATCCGTGATTTTATCAAGTACCCAAATCACCCCTTTACCGCTGCCCGACAGTGGCATCTTCAACACTTTATCCCCCGGGAACGAACCCAAGTAGGCCAACAGCTCTTCCATTCCGGTGAAATAGCGGGCATCACCTATCAAGCCCGCATCTTGTTCCCGCAGCTCCTTAAGCATCTCCACCGCGTGCAGCCTGTTGGAGTATCCCCGTAACCGCTCCAACTCCTCACTTGATGCAACTTGGCACGTGCTTGCTCCGTGCGATTTCAACCTTCGCACCAGCGAAGGGTTCCAGCCCCACGGCACGACCCGCCTATCGGGAAACGATGCGATATCGCTGTAGGAGATTAGCGTCGCTTGTAGCGGCAACACCTCCTTCATCCGATTCAGAAAATCCCGGTTCACCGACCCCTCCGCGATCACCATCGGTTTCTCATCCTGCCCCGCGTACCAAATAGGTAACACGGCAAGATCCCTCGCCATTCTCACGGCGGATGCCGGCGGTGTGTAGTTCGAAGTGAAGTTAGCCAGCGCGAGATCGTTCTCCGGATTAAAAAGATAGAGCATCCTACTCACCTGCCGCCCATTTTATACCACGCTTCATTATCTCTAGGGCTTCAACCACCTCGAAATCGGCAGCTACATGTCCCAATGAAGAGTAAAAAACCCGCCCCTCTCCATAATTCTTTTTCCACACCACCGGCATCACCGCCCCTTCAATCCAGGAATCATGCTCACCGGTGAAGATCATTGTGGCCAAGACATTCACATTCGGATCCACGTGCATATAATATTGCTCCGACCTCATATCAAAATCTTCCATTCCCCGCGTTACAGGATCCTCCTTATCCATGATATTCACCCTGTATGAAATAATTCCACCGGGATGAGCCACCCATTGTCCTCCCACCATATATTGGTACTCCGTGTTGTTACGGAACGAATCGCCCAGTCCACCATGCCACCCGGCTAATCCAACTCCTCCTTTAATCGCATTAAGTAAGGCTTTCTCTTGTGAACTGGAAATCTCGCCCATCGTAACATGCTGTACGATCAAATCCACTTTCGCCATCAACAATGAATCGTCGTAACACTTGAGGTCATCGTACAGGAAGACCTCTGCTCCTTCCGATTTTAGCCAAGGCACAAAAATATCACGGCACTTCTCCGGCTCATGCCCCTCCCATCCTCCGTACACGTACAACACTTTCTTGCCTCGCAAGGAGCCCTCAGTCAATATATTGCTTCCCATCATATGAGAAATTATAAGTAAAACCCCTGCAAGAACTACTATGATCTGTTTGTAAAACCTCATACTATTTAAAATTTTTTTCATATTGTTTCCTTCACCTCCTATTAACTCCACGATCAACTGTTTACCATTACAAGAGAAGTAACGAGCAAAGCCCATCACCGGTACTCTTTTATTTCGATCTCTCCGTTGAGGGCCAGCAGCGCGTTCTCTGCCAATGCCCCCATCTCATCTTGCCCGGGGTAGACGTGCACCGGCCCGATCCGGAAGATCCGTTCGATAATCAAGTTGCAAAACCATTTGCTATTGGCAATACCTCCCGTGATCAAGATCGCGTCTACCTCCCCCTTGAGTACCGCAGACATCGCTCCAATCTCTTTCGCCACCTGGTACGCCATCGCCTCCAGCACTTCCCCATGTTTCTCATCCCCATCCATCGCCTCTCGCTCGGCTATATACGCGTCGTTCGTGCCTAAGTAGGCCATCATCCCCCCCTTGCCGACGATCATCTCGGCCAGCTCCTCGTAACTATATTTCCCGCTGAACGCCGCTTTCAGAAGCGACCCCGCGGGCAGCGAGCCGGAACGTTCGGGCGAGAAGGGGCCATCGCCATCGAGCCCCTGGTTCACATCCACCACTCGCCCTTTGCAGTGTGCTCCTACCGTGATCCCTCCACCCAAGTGCACCACGATAACGTTCATATCCTCGTATCGCTTCATGATAGATTTAGCGTGCGAGCGAGCGATTGCTTTCTGATTCAACGCGTGAAACACGGATACTTTCTCGAATAGCGGGTGCCCGGTATAGCGAGCCAGTGCATCCAACTCGTCCACCACCACCGGGTCGGCAATAAACGCCTCGGCAGCCGGCAACATCCGCGCGATATCGCTCGCTATCAACCCTCCCAAGTTACTCGCGTGCTCCCCTCTTTTGCACTCCAGCAAGTCCTTCCGCATCTCCTCGTTCACTCGGAAGACACCCGCCTCGATCGGCTTCACCAGTCCCCCACGGCCAATCACAGCATCGATCGTCTCGAACGGAATATCGGCATTTTTCAGCTCCTCGTGGATCTTGTTTTTCCGGTACTCGTACTGATCAGTAATCCGCTTGAAGCCCTTTAGCTCTTTCACGGGATGCTTGATCGTCTTGAGGAATATCACCTTCTCTTGTTGGTAAATCGCTATTTTAGTGGAAGTCGATCCCGGGTTAATCACCAGGATGCGTGTAGTTGTTGCCATGGTTTTTTACCTGTTACTTGTTTATTGAACGATTGATTATATTCTGAGTATACTCATTTTATTTTGATGCCGTGTATCACCTCCCTATGCAAGCCGCCAGCGCGATCGACAGCAACTTGCTCCGCTCGTCGTCCGACCTTGAAGTGAGCACGATGGGCACCGATGCCCCCATCACTACGGCAGCCGAAACCGCACCGCCTAAGAAATTGAGGGCTTTATAGAACATGTTCCCTGCCTCGATATCCGGTACCAGGATCACGTCGCAATCGCCCGCCACCTCACTCTCTATCCCCTTGTTCCGCGCCGCTTCCCGGTTCACCGCGATATCGATCGCGAAAGGGCCATCCACAATACATCCGGTTAGCGTTCCATCCCGGTTCATTTCTTTCAGGCTGGCAGCGTGCAGGGTTGCTTTCATCTTGGGATTGACCGTCTCCACCGCGGCTGCCACTGCCACCTTAGGGTTCTCAATTCCCAATTGGTGACCTGCTTCCACCGCGTTCCGTATAATCGCCGCCTTCTCGTCCAAACCGGGAGCGATATTCATCGCCGCATCGGTCACACATAACATCTTATGGTAATAGGGAGATTGAAAAAAGGCAACGTGGCTCAGCAACCGACCCGTGCGCAACCCCTCCTCTTTGTCTAACACCGCCTTGAGGAGCTCTCCCGTGGAGACAAACCCTTTCATCAAGAAATCTGCTTCGCCGCTCCTCACCTTATCCACCGCGAGGCGAACCGAAACCGTCGCTCCCTCCCGATTATCAATAACATCTATCCCCTCCGGATCCAAACCGATCTTTCGAGCGATAGCCGTGATCTTCTCCTTATCTCCCACGAGCAGTGGCGTTGCTATCCCTCGATTTAGGGCCTCCTGCACCGCCTTTAACACATGTTCATCTTCTGCTGCCGCCACGGCTACCCGCTGTAAGGTACCGCTCCTTGCCTTTTCGATCACCCCTTGTAAATCCCGAATCATCACGATTGTTATTTTGAATCTTTTCCCTTACAAATAAACAAAAAAATCGGCTATTATTCACTACAAAAAGGATCTATTGCAAACAAATTGCAAATTGTTGTCTTTCATTAATTATATCTCTTCCAAAAGCCCCCACCTACAAGATGCCGGTAAACGATCCAAAGAAACGGATCACCTGCAAAGATATGTTTTTACGCATAAATATTCGTCAATCTAAGCTGGTATGCTAATGCAGCAAACTTAACGTCAAAAGGCTGTCACTTTTCAGCAACAGCCTCTTGATATCAAAACGAGCGGCAAACGAGACTCGAACTCGCGACCCCCAGCTTGGGAAGCTAGTGCTCTACCGACTGAGCTATTGCCGCACTCTGTATTGATTAATGGAATGCAAAATTAATCGTTTTTTTGATTC
>CAYFMZ010000092.1:0-8230 GCA_964344275.1 uncultured Proteiniphilum sp. | reverse complement strand
TGGTACCAGATGGAACAGATGATCATCTCGGGACTCGATTTAACCCCCATTATCACGCATCGGTACTCGGTGGATGAATTCCAAAAAGGGTTTGATGTTATGGAGGATGGAAACTGCGGAAAAGTGATACTCGATTGGGAGTAAATTAAGAATTGGGAGTAAATTAAGAATAGAAGAGGCAGATTATGAAACAGTTGGTGATTTTACGCCATGGAAAAGCAGAGCATCACTCGATGGATAAGGACGATTACGATCGGGGGCTGACTGAACGGGGGAGAAGGAATGCCGCCGATATGGGGAAATTTCTAAATAAGAAGTCGGGGCGTCCCGACCTGATCCTGAGCTCTTCCGCGAAAAGGGCGCTCCAAACGGCACAACTAGCCGCTCGGGGTATGGAGTACGTGGCAGGGGAGATAGCGATCGATCAAAACCTCTACTTCGCATCCGCCAAGTGGATTCTTGACGAGGTGTCGAAGTTGCCCGACGAGGTGGATTACTGCCTCTACGTGGGGCACAATCCCGGCCTCACCGATCTGATCAACAGCTTGGGGGTTAACTTGGATAACTTACCCACCGCGTCGGCTATTTGCTTCGACTTCCAAGTGGACGACTGGTCGCACATCTCTCCTGAACGGGCTAATTTCAAATGGCTAAAATTGGCCAGGGAACTTTAATCCAATCAGACGAAGTTGGTGAAAAGCAACCAAGCGACTATCAACGTCACTATAATGTTGAATCCTTGCGCGGAGAGGAAGGACCAGATGTAGCGGGCATTCTCTTTCTTGAAGATGTAACGAAAGTCGGTTTCTAGCCCGATACAGACAAAAGCCAGCGAGAACAACAAGCCCCTCGCGCCACTGTTGGCTACCTTTGATAAGCTTTTTCCTGTTTCGGCATCAAACGCGAAGCTAAATACCAACGAAGCGAGCAGGAAGCCCAATACGAACTTAGGAAAACGATCCCACAACACTTTTCCCGTGGGACGTATTTCCGTGTTGGTTCCCTTGTATGACCAATAGATGGAGATTACGAAAGCGGCCACACCCAGTAACACGTTCTGCGCCGATTTGATGATGACGCTGTACTGCTCGGCGGTCTCCCCGATAAATTTTCCGGAAGCGACCACGGCCGCCGTGGTATCAATGGTGCCGCCCAACCAAGCTCCCGCTACCTCTTCGCTTAGCCCCATCCATTTGGCCAGGAACGGGAGGAGGTACATCATGGGGATGGCCACGATAAGAACCAACGAAATAACGAACGAGAGCTTTTTAGTATCGCCCTTGATGGCTCCACTCGTGGCGATCGCGGCCGAAACACCGCAAATGGATACCGCGCTAGAGAGTAACATCGACATCTCTTTGTCGATCTTGAATATTCGGCTTGAAAGCCAGAAGCTAAAATACCATACCGAGAGTACCACGATAATGGCTTGAATCATCCCTAAGGCTCCGGCCCGCATGATTTCATTAAAAAGGATGGAGCTTCCCAAAATCACTAACCCCGCTTTAATATAATATTCGCTCTTTGCCGCCGGGGCAAGCCATTTAGGTAGCCCTACCGTGTTGCGTATAAGTAGACCGATTAACACGGCGAAAAATACCGATTCTAACCCGATGGTCTTGATTCCGCTGAGTCCCGCAATGTAGCCTGCGAGCTGGGCTAACAGGTAGATCCCAGCGAATGAGAGCAAGAACTGTCCTCTATCTTTGTTCCCCATGAAAAGATATCCTAAGTAGGCTAGTATTGCTACAATGAGGGACATATACAACGTGCTGTTCATCACTGAAGGTACAAGCACTACCAGGCTCAGGATCACGATTCCGATAAGGGTTGACACCCAATCTTCACTTCTTAATGATTTTAACATGTAATAATGGGATTTTTAAACTCGAATGAGTGTTAAATTTCTAACTAAGATTTTTTTCCAGCCACAAAAATATAAATAATTCGCGTATTATGAAGGATATTATGTTTATTATTTATTTTGCTTTTGGATGAAAGCAAATGGTTCGGCTTGATTGGTCGATAAAAAATGGCAGTTAATCTATTTTCTTTCCCGGTTTATCTATTTCTTTTGTGCAGGCGTCCTTGGGGGCTTATTTTTGTAGACGACTTTGTAGGTACTGTAATTTTTTGAGTACAATATTGGAGTACAATAATTATATCATTTCAATGAAGAGAACGCTATTTTTTATTCTAGTATGGAGTTTAATCGCCGGTACGGTAACAATCCAGGCACAAGCACAAGCAAGTCGCTCCATCTCGGGGACGTTGATGGATCAGGATACAGAACAACCTATTCCTCAGGCAAATATTCGGGTGCTACAGCAATCGGATAGTACGTTCGTAACGGGAAAAGCGTCTAATGACGACGGTACTTTTTCTATTCCCGTTGGGAATGGCTCCTATATTGTTCAGGTCTCGTTCATTGGGTATCACGATCTTTTTCAAGATGTTCAAATAAGCAGCACTCACCCACAAGCACGATTAGGTAACTTAAAGATGGTGCAGGATGCTATCCTTCTCTCTGAGGCGTTGGTCACGGCAAAAGCTCCTGAGATTGTGGTGAAAGGGGATACGCTAGAATATAACGCCGACTCCTATAAAGTGACGGAGAGCGCGGTGGTGGAGGATCTGTTGAAAAAGATGCCCGGCGTGGAAGTAGATAGCGAGGGTAAGATCACGGTGAATGGCAAGGAGATCACGAAGATACTGGTAGACGGGGAGGAGTTTTTTAGCAGCGATCCAAAGGTGGCCTCCCGAAATCTCCCGGCAAAGATGATCGACCGGCTTCAAGTATTGGAGAGAAAGACCGAGATGGCACAGATGACCGGGTTCGACGATGGGGAGGAGGAGAACGTGATCAACCTCACGGTACGACCGGGAATGAAGGAGGGCCTCTTCGGAAATGCCTTCGCGGGCTACGGAAGCCAAGACCGGTACGAAGCCAATACGATGGTCAACTATATGAAGGACAAGGATCAATATACTTTTCTGGGTGGGGTTAACAACACCAATAACGCGGGATTTTCCGACTTGGCATCGTCTATGTTCGGAGGCATGGGCGGACGGGGTGGTCGCGGGAGAATGTTCGGTGCACGAGATGGTATTTCCACTTCCGCTAACGCGGGGGGTAACTTCAGCAAGCAGTTCGCTCCCAATTTTAAGTTAGGAGGAAATATTCGTTACGGCTATACCGACAACGATGTGCAATCGGACGAGTTCACTCAAAATATCCTGAGCGCGGGCAACACGTTGGAACAGGAGAAGAATATCACCAACAACCGCAGCCAGAACTTTAATATGGATCTGAGGATGGAGTGGGAGCCCGACTCTCTTACCACCCTTATCTTTCGGCCCAATGTTTCGGTATACAATAATAGCCGGAATGAAACGGGCGATTATCATACCCGGCGTGAACTTACCAGCGACACGATTAACCGGGGGGATTCCAAATATTATTCAGAAGGTAATGGAACCAACTTTGGGGGGAACCTCGATTTTAGTCGCCAGTTAGGTAGTAAAGGTCGGGTTATCAGCGCGCAACTGCGGGCTAACCGGGGGGAATCTGAGAATACCGGGAGCAACGTCTCCAATACTTTTTATTACGGTACGCGTCCCGATGACCTCATCGATCAACGTTTTACCAACACGAACAACAACACTTCGTGGAGAGGGTTCATCTCGTACGTGGAGCCGATAGGCAGGAATAATTTCATCCAACTCGCTTACCAGTACAGCCAGAATGTTTCCGAATCGGATAAAGATACCCGCTCCTTGGACGACCAAGGCAATTACACGGTGCTTGACTCCACTTACAGCAAGCGGCTCGAGAACAACTTCTCGAACCAGGAGGTGGAACTTAACTTCCGTTCAGTAAGAGAGAACTATGATTACACGGTCGGCTTTTCCGTGCAGCCTTCCAGCTCACGCAGCAAGACCTTTATAGGCACTGAACAGATCCACGATACCAAGCAGAACGTGGTTAACTACGCGCCCATGGCCCAGTTCAACTACCGCTGGAGCCGCACACGGAACATGCGACTGCGCTACTTCGGGAATACCGACCAGCCATCGGTGACCCAACTCTCGCCGGTGATCGATGTGTCGGACCCGCTAAACGTGAGCTACGGGAACCCCAACCTGAAGCCCTCTTTCCAGCATCGATTCAATATCAATTACCGATCGTCAAATCCCGAGAAGGCGAGCTCTTTCAACGTGTTCGCGAACATGAACTACATGACCAACGATATTGTTTCGTCTACCATCACCGACCCTTCCACGGGACGAAAGGAGACGACCTACGAGAACGTGGGAGGTAATTGGAACACCAACGGACGGATGATGTTTAACGTGCCTTTGAAGAACATCAAGTTCTCTGTTTTCTCGATGTCGTTCGCGAGCTACAATCGTTCCAGTGGTTTCTCCGGGTACTACACGGGGGACAGCGAGGAGCCGGTGATCGAGAAAAACCTCAATCAGCGCATCAACCTATCGGAGTCATTGGGGCTCAACTATCGTTCCGACCTGTTCGACTTCAGCATCCGGGGTAACGTGAACTTCAATAACGTGACCAACAGCCTCGAGGGGCAACAAAATCAGCAATATTTCAACTATGGAGGAAGTGCGAACACCTCGATATATCTTCCTTGGGACCTGACGATAGAAAGCGACATCAATTATGCTACCAATTCGGGGTATGCCGATGGGTTCGAACAGAACGAATGGTTGTGGAATGCCTCCATCCAGAAGCAACTTTTTAAACAAAAGAACGGTACGATTCGTTTTAAGGTATATGATATATTGCAACAACGAAGCAACATCAATAGAAGTGTCACCTCTAACTATATACGAGATACAACGACCAACACGCTCACCAGTTACTTCATGGTGCATTTCGTGTACCGGTTCAATATTTTTAAAGGCGGTGCCACGCAAGAAGACATGATGCCTCAACGAGGGGGAAGAGGTTTTGGCCCGCCGCCCGGAAGGTGATAACGTGATACCAAAAAAACAGAAAAAATGGCCCAAGCATTAAAAGTAAACCGGTCTACCAAGTGGAACAACGCATTTGTTCACATTATCTTATGGGGAGTAATCTTTATTCTCCCCAACTTTTTTATGGATTCAGAACGGGTTTTTAACTGGAGGACTTTTACTCGTTCACTCCCCGAGATGCTGGGGTTTATTTTGGTCTTTTACGTCAACTATTTTTGGCTGATCGACAAACTCCTGTACAAGGGGAAAACCAACCTGTTCATTTTTTATAATCTATTGTTGATTGTGGGAACGGCTTTCCTGATGCATTATGGAAGGGGATGGATAGAAGCGCTTTTGCCCGAGTTGAGGCCACGTAGGTACATGAGACGAAAGAATTTACTCATACCTTTCGTAGTACGAAACTCCACCTCGCTTTTCTTGATGACCGGCCTTAGTGTAGCCCTGAAGATGACCGTCCGCTGGTTTGAGGTAGACAACGAGCGAAAAGAGCTGGCCAAAGCGAAGTCGGAAGCCGAACTGCAAAACCTCAAGAACCAGATTAATCCCCATTTTTTGCTCAATACCCTCAATAATATTTACGCGCTCATCGAGTTTAATCCTCCCAAAGCGCAGCAGGCGGTGGTCGACTTAAGCAAGATGCTTCGTCACCTGTTGTATGATAACAAGCAATCGTACGTACCTTTACGGCAAGAGGTCGACTTTATGCGTAACTACATCGAGTTGATGCGAATTCGTTTGTCGGCTAATGTAGCGTTGAGTACAGATCTATCTTACTCCGAGACCAAGAATACCTTGATCTCTCCGCTAATTTTTATATCTTTGATAGAAAATGCGTTCAAGCACGGCATAAGCGGCGACAAACCGTCGTTCATCGATATCCGGCTAAGGGATCATTCCGATGGGAAGGTAGAGTTCACTTGCAAGAACAGTTATTTCCCAAAGTCGGATTCCGACAAGAGCGGTAGCGGGATAGGTTTAGAGTTGGTTAAAAAACGGCTCGAATTGCTTTATCCCGAGAGTTATACATGGCGAACCGAGATAGATGAGGATATTTACATGACCGTGCTGGTGATTGATACAAAAAAACAGGATGATACTGAATTGTTGGATCGTGGATGATGAGCCGCTGGCCCTTTCCCTTCTGGAGTCATACGTGCAGCGGGTGCCTTTCCTTAAGTTAACCGGGAAATATAGCAACGCCCTGTCGGCCATGAAGCATATCGTGGGGGAGAAGGTAGATGTGCTGTTCCTCGATATCCAGATGCCCGAGGTCAACGGCATGGAATTTGCCCGAGTAATAGGCGATTCCACCCGTGTCATCTTTACTACCGCGTTCAGCCAGTACGCGCTGGAGGGATACAAGGTGAACGCGATCGACTACCTTTTAAAGCCCTTCTCGTTTTCTGAATTTCTCACCGCGGCCAAAAAAGCGTTATCCTGGTTCGAGATGACGGGAGGAACCAAAGAGCACGCTGCCACGGAACGAGACAAGGTAGGGATCTTCGTGAAATCGGAGTATAAACTTTTGCACGTGCTATTTAAAGATATCCTCTACATCGAGGGCTTAAAAGATTACGTGAAAATATACACGGAGAACGATCCCAAGCCCATTTTATCGCTTATGAGCCTTAAGTCGCTCGAAGAGACGCTGCCCGAAGAACGCTTCTTAAGGGTACACCGCTCCTATATTATTCATAAGGATAAAATATCGAGCATCAATAAAAACCGGATCGTGATTGGTAAAAAACAGGTGCCGATAGGGGAGACGTACCGGAAGCAGTTTAAAGAGATCATCGAGAAAGGATGACCGCTCTAGTGCTTTAATAAAATTAAAAAAAGCCGTCCCGGCACGATAGTCGGGACAGCCTTCCCCATTTTGCAATGGTTAGCAATGTGTACGATAGTACGTCTAATTCACTTATGAAAGGGTTGCGGTCAGCATCCACACCACTTTCTCTTGATCGGTGATGAAACCGGTCACCAAGTCGGCTGTTCCGTCATCGCCCGCGTCGTTGGCCAGTTCCATGATTTCACGTTCATTGGCCAGCAGTACCTTCAGTTGGTCTAAAATTTCACGAGCAATCGCTTTCACGTCGCTTACCACCCCCGATTCCTTGATATCGGCCACCTTAAGGTAGTCGCTGAACTTGTGCGCCGGGGTTCCGCCCAACATCAGGATGCGTTCGGCCACCTCGTCCACCTTATCGGCGGTATCGTCGTAGTACTCCTCGTATTTTTCGTGCGCTCCAAAGAACTGCACGCCCGTCACGTTCCAGTGGTACCCCCTCAGGTTGGTGTAGTAAAGCTGCAGGTTAGCGAGCAACTTCTGTAGGCTGTCGATTGTCTTTTCCGATTTCTTTGGGTCTAATTGTAAATAATCCAATGTTTTCATACGATGTTTAATTTTTTTTGTTTGTAAGTAATATATTGAAATTGATTCTGTTTCCCTTTATTTATTCTTTTTTTACGCTCTTTCCACTCTTTCGTTTTATCCCTTTTCACTCTTTTGTTTTCTCCCTTTTCTCCCTTTATTTTTATCCTTTTCAATGCTTTACAAATATACAAAAAATAGCACAAAAAGGCATCTTTTTCCCCATAAATGTTAAATAGATTGTTTCTATTTTAGTTCCTTTTTTTATCCTCTTTTTCGATAGCTGAGCACCGCCCATCCGTTCAACAGGATTGAAAACAGGGCCAGCATGATCAAATTAAACGAAACGTCGGCCAAGCTGCTTCCGTTCAGATAGATCATTCGCAACGACGAGGTAAGGTATGTAAACGGGTTGATGGCGGCGATGGCTTGAGCCCACGCGGGCATGCTTGAAATCGGTGTGAACATACCGCTCAACAAGATAATGATCAGAATGAAAAATATCACCAGAAACGCCGCCTGCTGCAAGGTCTCGGAGTAATTGGAAATGATGATCCCCATCCCCGAGATGGAGAGGATAAACACGGTGCCCGAGAAGAGCACGCTGAACACGCTGCCTGCCGGCCACAGTCCGTAGATCAGGTATGCCGCCGCGATAGAGATCATCAACGCGATAAGTCCGATGGTCCAATATGGGATCAGTTTTGCCAGGATGAACCACATCTTATGCACCGGGGTGACATTGATTTGGTGAATGGTTCCGGTCTCCTTCTCCAGCACGATATTCAATGCCGGCAGAATCCCGCAGATTATGGTGAGGATGATGGCCATAAAGCCGGGAATCATAAATACCTTATA
>CAYFMZ010000091.1:0-8288 GCA_964344275.1 uncultured Proteiniphilum sp. | reverse complement strand
CTTGTAAGGCAGGTGCTCTGAACCAGCTGAGCTAAACGCCCGATTTTTTCATTTTTTTCAAACTCCTGCTTTTAGGGCAGGTGCTCCAAATGATGCCAATGCCTTTCTTTGAGCTGTCGGAAACACTTTCCCGTGATTCGCTTTCTGAAATTGCGATGCAAAGATAGTTCGTTTTTGATTCACTCCAAAATTTTCCGCAAATATTTTCATATAAATTTTTAGGACTCTATAATTATCCCTATTTTTGTAGCGTAAAAAGGTAGGGGAGCGAGTACACACATCGAGGGATACGATAATGAATGTGCAGAAAAGTGATTTCCCGCCATTCAGCAACACAAAATATGGGCAACCAATAATCATGAACTTAGATCAACTGACAGCTATTTCACCCGTGGATGGGCGATACAGGGATAAGACGGTGGAGTTATTCCGATTTTTTTCTGAATACGCGTTGATTAAATACAGGGTACAGGTAGAAATTGAATATTTTATTTCATTATGTGAAGTGGGAATTCCTTCACTAAATGGAGTGAATAAAGAGGTATACACGCAGCTGAGAAACTTGTACACTCGTTTTGATGAAAAAGACGCGCGACGAGTGAAGGAGATCGAGAGTGTTACAAATCACGATGTGAAAGCAGTGGAATACTTCTTGAAAGAGAAGTTTGACTCGTTGGGACTTTATGATCACAAGGAGTTTATCCACTTTGGACTGACTTCGCAGGATATTAACAACACGGCTACACCCATGATGTGGCGGGATGCGCTCCTTACGATTTATATCCCCGAAATGGAGAACTTGATGGAGCGTCTAAACAAGCTCACCGAAGAGTGGAAAGATATCCCCATGTTAGCTCGTACACACGGGCAGCCGGCTTCGCCCACGAGACTTGGAAAAGAGATTAAAGTGTTCGTTTACAGAATTGAAAACCAGCTGAATGAATTGAGAGAAATTCCGGCGAAAGCAAAGTTCGGAGGAGCAACCGGTAATTTTAACGCGCATAAAGTGGCCTACCCGGAAATCGATTGGACAGAATTTGGTGATCGTTTCCTGAAAGAGAACCTGAACTTAGAGAGAGAAGCTTTTACGACACAAATATCCAATTACGACTCTTTTGCGGCATCCTTCGACGCAATGAAGCGTGTGCATACCGTGCTGATAGACCTTACTCGGGACATGTGGCACTATATATCGATGGACTACTTTAAACAAAAGATAAAAGAGGGAGAAGTGGGGTCATCAGCCATGCCGCATAAAGTAAATCCCATCGATTTCGAGAACGCGGAAGGAAACTTAGGGATCGCTAACGCTTTGCTGGAACACCTTTCTGCCAAACTACCCGTATCTCGCTTACAGCGCGACTTGACAGATTCTACAGTAATCCGTAATATAGGGATTCCCATGGCGCACGGATTAATCGCGATAAAAAGTACAACAAAAGGGCTTGATAAATTGTTAATCAACAGAGAGGCAATTGATAGGGATTTGGAGAATAATTGGGCGGTAGTAGCCGAAGGAATTCAAACGATATTGAGACGTGAAGGGTACCCTCAACCTTACGAGGCACTGAAGACGCTTACGCGAACCAATACACGAATCACGAAAGAGAGTATCTCGGAATTTATTGATACGTTGGAAGTGAGCGAGGAGGTGAAAAAGGAACTAAAGGGGATATCACCTCAGAATTATACGGGAGTATAAGTTGATAGTTCAATTATAAATATGAGATGAATAATAGTGTTAGGTATAGTGCTGGAAAATAGAGGTTTTGTCTGGAGTCATATTGAAAAATGTAGCACGAAAAGGGACAATGTGAAAATTAATGATTAACTGAAGTAAGAACAAATCAAAAAGTGAAATTTAATCCAAAACAATCAATAATTGATTTGGTGAGTAATAAGGTAAAATAGGTGTTTAGAGATTAATAAAAACCGTGAGGTTTGAATTGTAAACAAAAAGTAAATACAACAATGACAACAAACAACGACGAGTCGCGTCCAAAACGGAGTTATCACAGCGCGAACAATGAGAGACACGCTTCTTCGAACAGAAATTACAGCAACGATCGAAGACCACAACAGGATGGATATCAATCCGAAAGGCCCTATCGACAGCATAATCCCAACTACGGAGAGCAAGATAGGAGTTCGTACGGCAGCCGTGATAGAGGTTCGTACGGCGGCCAAGAGAGAGGGTATGGTAACCAGGACAGGGGCTCCTATGGCAACCAAGATAGAGGCTCCTACGGGAATCAGGATAGGGGTTCCTATGGTGGTAGCGAGGGCGGTCCAAGAAAACGCCGGCCAAGAGTAGGCGAAAGAGTACAGCCTCAAAGAGGCCCCGGTGGTGGCGGATATGGTAATAGAAGCTGGGGAAATCAATCGCAACACCCGGGAAGTAGATCGCAACAAGGAGGACCTAAAAAGAAGCTTAAGAAGAAAAAGCCGTTCAAACAGATCAAGTACAAGGAGAACGCGGATCCAAATGCTCCTATCCGATTGAATAAGTACTTGTCTAACGCGGGTGTCTGTTCACGTAGGGAGGCCGATGAGTTTATCCAGGCGGGAGTGGTGAAGGTGAACGGGGAGGTGATTACCGAACTGGGTACCAAAATTACTCGGGCAGATGAGGTCATGTTCCACAATCAAGTGGTGGAACTCGAGAGTAAAGTGTATGTGCTGCTGAATAAACCGAAAGGATTCGTAACTACTACAGATGACCCCGAAAACCGGAAAACTGTCATGGAGTTGGTGAAAAGCGCCGCTTCTGAACGGATTTACCCGGTGGGAAGACTCGATAGGGCTACTACCGGAGTGCTGCTACTGACTAACGACGGAGACCTGGCATCGAAATTGACACACCCGAAATACGAGAAAAGAAAGATCTATCAAGTATGGCTCGATAAACCAGTAGCCATGGAGCATATGCAGATGATCGCCGACGGAATTGAACTGGAAGACGGGGAAATCCACGCGGATGCTATCAGCTACGTGACTGAAGAGGACCTTACCCAGGTGGGGATCGAGATCCATTCCGGAAGAAACCGCATCGTACGGCGTATCTTTGAAAAACTGGGATACCGGGTGCTTAAACTGGACCGGGTCTATTTCGCTGGACTGACCAAGAAGAAACTTTCCCGCGGTAAATGGCGCTACCTATCGGAACAAGAGGTGAACATGCTTCGCATGGGCGCGTTCGACTAACAAAAAAATGGCAGCGGTGTGGCACATGGAGTGGAGCATCGCTGCTTTCAAAATAATAATGATCTAAAATCGAGATACAGCAATGTCTCCCGGGTGGAGAGTATGATGTGGATTATGAAACAAATTAAAAGAACAAAAATAGCGGAGGCTTTACAGCTTAAGAACTTCGGAGATGAAGTGAACGTGAAGGGATGGGTGCGTACCCGAAGAGGCAATAAGAACGTGGGATTCGTTGCTCTAAATGATGGGTCAACGATACATAACATCCAAGTAGTGATCGATATATCTACTTTTGGTGAAGAGTTCCTTAAGCCGATTACTACCGGGGCATGCATTAACGTGAACGGCAAACTGGTGGAATCGATGGGAAAAGGACAATCGGTGGAGATCCAGGCAACAGAAATTGAAATCTATGGAGGGGCCGATCCCCAAACGTACCCTCTACAGAAAAAAGGTCACTCATTGGAGTTCCTACGTGAAATCGCGCACCTGCGTCCACGGACCAACACCTTTGGTGCCATCTTCCGGATGAGACACCATATGTCATACGCTATCCACAAATATTTTAACGATAAAGGGTTTTACTATTTCCATACGCCAATTATCACGGCATCGGATGCCGAAGGAGCCGGGTCGATGTTTGAAGTAACTACACTTGATATCAATAACCCACCTCGAGATAAAGAGGGGAAGGTGGATTTCAAGGAGGATTTCTTCGGACGACAAACCAACCTGACGGTTTCAGGACAACTTGAAGGTGAAATGGGGGCGATGGCCTTGGGAGGGATCTATACTTTTGGCCCTACCTTCCGGGCCGAGAATTCGAACACGCCACGCCACCTCGCGGAGTTTTGGATGATTGAACCCGAAGTGGCCTTCAATGACAACAACGATAACATGGATCTGGCAGAGGACTTTCTCAAGTACCTGATCCGATACGCGCTGGAGCATTGTAAGGATGATATCGAGTTCTTAGCCAAAATGTACGATGAGGAGCTGGTGGATCGATTGAAATTCGTTACGGATAACGATTTCGTACGGTTGAGCTATACCGAAGGGGTGAAGATACTGGAAGAATCGGGACAGAAATTCGAGTTTCCGGTTTACTGGGGAGCCGACCTGCAATCGGAACACGAGAGGTACTTAGTTGAGAAGCATTTCAAGCGGCCGGTAATCCTGAACGATTACCCTAAAGAGATCAAATCGTTCTACATGAAACAGAACGACGATGGCAAAACGGTACGGGCAATGGACGTGCTGTTCCCCAAGATCGGTGAGATTATCGGGGGATCGGAGAGGGAAACCGATCACGATAAACTGATGAATTGGGTGAACGATATCGGTATGGACAGCAGTCCGATATGGTGGTATATTGAAACTCGTAAATTCGGTACTGCACCGCACGCGGGGTTTGGACTTGGATTCGAGCGACTGATGCTTTTCATTACCGGTATGGCCAACATCCGGGACGTGATTCCATTCCCGCGCACGCCGAACAACGCGGAGTTTTAAGAAAACATGAGAGCGGTTGAACGCGTTCGTTTCCCTATTTCGGGCGACGGGCGCGTGCTCTACACCGGTACACTGTGTCGTGTCCGGTTGGACAGGATGAGGCAAGAAGTGCCCTATGAAAAATGTATGAAAACAGATAAATGAAGAATATACGAAATTTTTGTATTATAGCACATATAGATCACGGCAAGAGCACGTTAGCAGACCGATTGCTGGAATTTACCAAGACCGTTGAAGACAAAGATTTGCAGGCACAGGTACTGGACAGCATGGATCTGGAACGGGAAAGAGGGATTACGATCAAGAGCCATGCCGTGCAGATGGATTATGAATTTGAAGGAGAAAAATATACCCTAAACCTGATCGATACGCCGGGACACGTGGATTTTTCCTACGAGGTGTCGCGTTCGATCGCGGCGTGCGAAGGCGCGCTACTGATCGTGGATGCAGCACAGGGCATTCAAGCACAAACAATCTCAAACGTCTATATGGCCATAGAGCACGACTTGGAGATTATTCCCGTGGTGAACAAGATCGACTTGGAAAGTGCCATGCCGGAAGAGGTGGAGGATCAAATCATTGAACTGATGGGGATCCCGCGGGAGGATATTATCCGGGCAAGTGGAAAGAGTGGCATCGGAATAGAAGATATACTAAGTGCTATCATAAAACGGATTCCTGCACCTAAAGGGGATCCTGAAGCACCACTGCAAGCGTTGATCTTCGACTCGGTATTTAACCAGTTCAGAGGTATTATCGGTTATTTCAAGATCGAGAATGGAAGCATTCGTAAAGGCGACTTGGTGAAATTCATTAATACCGGTAAAGAGTACGATGCCGACGAAGTGGGTATCCTGAAGCTTGATATGGTGCCGAAAGAGGAGGTGCACTGTGGTAACGTGGGCTATATCATATCGGGTATCAAGACCTCGAAAGAGGTGAAGGTGGGGGATACGATTACTCACGTGAAACGCCCAGCCGAGAAGGCAATCGAAGGATTCGAAGAGGTGAAACCCATGGTATTCGCGGGTGTGTATCCCATCGAAAGTGAAGATTTCGAGAACTTGAGGACATCGCTCGAGAAGTTACAATTGAACGACGCGTCGCTTACCTTCCAACCGGAATCATCGGTGGCACTTGGATTTGGTTTCCGATGTGGCTTCTTGGGATTACTCCACATGGAGATTATACAGGAGAGACTGGAAAGGGAGTTCAACATGGATGTGATCACCACGGTTCCTAACGTCTCGTATCGCGTGTACGACAAGAAGGGAAAGATGAAAGAGGTACACAACCCGAGTGGCTTGCCAGACGTAACGCTGATAGATCATATCGAAGAGCCATTTATACGGGCTTCGGTAATTACTCAAACCTCGTACATCGGACCTATTATGACTCTCTGTCTTGGAAAACGGGGTGAACTGATCAAACAGGAATATATCTCGGGTGACCGGATTGAAATCATTTATGATATGCCTTTAGGGGAGATAGTGATCGATTTTTACGACAAACTGAAAAGTATCTCGAGAGGATATGCTTCGTTTGATTACCATATGCACGATTACCGCCCCTCGAAGTTGGTGAAGCTGGATATTTTGTTGAACGGGGAGCCGGTGGACGCGCTCTCCACACTCACGCACGCGGATAACGCGCAGAGTTTCGGAAGGCGGATGTGCGAGAAACTGAAGGAGCTGATTCCTCGCCAACAGTTTGATATTGCCATACAAGCAGCAATAGGGGCCAAAATTATCGCCCGAGAGACCGTGAAGGCGGTGCGGAAAGATGTGACTGCTAAGTGTTACGGGGGCGATATTTCACGTAAACGAAAACTCTTGGAAAAACAGAAAGAAGGGAAGAAACGAATGAAACAGGTGGGCAACGTGGAGGTACCGCAAAAGGCGTTCCTCGCGGTGCTGAAGCTGGATTAAAATTGATTTGCTGATTTACTGATTTGCCAATGTGAGTAATAGGGTGATTTGATGATGAGGGTGATGTGAAACGATGATTCAATATCCCGGTGTATCGGGAGATACTTACTATTTATCAAACTGTATAACTATGAAACGTATGAAATCAAAAATTTTTCTTCTCGCGCTATTCGCTTTCGGTGGAATAACACTGGCGAACGCGCAGTTCGTGGATCAGAAACCGATCAATGAGCTTGATGCCGACTATATACGTGTGTGGTCTGACTCGGGACCGTTGCTTAGCTCGAAGATCACGGTGAGGGTCGATTACGGTCAAGGAGGGCGCATGCCCCAGATCACGGACGATAGGCGACGGGCCATGTCGTTTAATGGAATGATCGCTGTGCTGAACATGTTCAGCAAGGAGGGATTCGAATTAATCGAGATCGTGAGGGACTCGAAGGATGAGACCGAGATTTTTTACCTGAAACGAAAGGAGGGGTTTGTTCCTTACCGGGGATCCGCGGAGGGAACCGTCGAATATGAACCGGCTACGCGTAGCCGGTAATTGTTGAGAAGCAAGTAATCTTCGGAGAAAAAAAGCGAAAGGTACGCCAAGCGATTGGCGTACCTTTTGCTATCAGTTCATGACAATGACTGCCGTGGGGTTGACGCCGACCATCGGGACGGTGTACTTTAGTTTCCCCTCGTTGCTGAAGCAGTGGACCGACCCGGGGGCGGTGTAATCGGTGAACTCCATGAGAAAAATATCGCCCGTCTTTTCGTCCGCCGCGATGTTGTAGATGATGCCCAGCTCGGTTCCGTCGGTAACGAAATTGTCAGACACGAGCTCCTCTTTCAAGCAATCGTATACCACTACCTTGTAGGGGTTGCCGTATGAACCGCTGATGATGTAGGCTTTGTTGTCCCAAATCACGAACCGGTCGGGCGATGTTACCTCCTCGATGGTCGTCACAGCACCGCTGGCGGGGTTGATTCGCTTGAAGGCGGGGAGAATATCGTTCCTATTCCCTATGATTGAGACGTAGATATTGCCTTGGCTGTCGGCCCGCAGGTTCGCGGGGTTCGTACCTACCTCAATTTTTTTCTCTTCGGTAAAGGTGACGGCATCAATGACCGAGACGGTGTTGTCGTACCCGTTCTCATAATTGAGGCCGCCAGAGTTGGCTACCCATATTTTATTGTTTTTGATGACGATGCCCTCCGGGTCAAGGCCGACTTCTACCGTCCCGTCGATCTGGAGCGATAGGGTGTCGATGCGGGTGACAGTATCATCGTAGGAGGTGACGTAGACCTTGCCGTCGTGGGAGGCGATCTGGCGAGGTTGCTTGGCAGTCCCGTCCCCTTGCTTCATGGCAATTTGACGGAGAGATTTGCCGGTCATCGCATCCACGACCTCGATGGTGGAGGAGATATTAACCGCCACGTATATCTTGGATCCGTAGCGGATCATATGGTTGCCGGTATCGCCCAAGCCTCGCTGGTTCACGTCCCGGAAATAATCCTTGATGATTTCTCCCGTTTCAATATCGTAGAGCGACAGGGTGCTGTTATTGCCATTCCAGGTTCCTTCACTGAGGATCAACAGGGCTTCGGTTCCCTGTTCCGGTTCTTCGTCAATGGGCCCGTCGTCATCGGAACAAG
>CAYFMZ010000090.1:4256-8294 GCA_964344275.1 uncultured Proteiniphilum sp. | reverse complement strand
AAACTGTTTACGGCTGTTGGTTGAGCCGCCGTTTAATCACCGCGGGATTACCCGCTACCAGGCAATCGTCCGGTACATCGCGGGTGACCACGCTGCCGGCCGCCACGATGCAGCGATCGCCGATGGTCACGCCCGGCAGGAGGGTGACGTTGCCGCCCAGCCAGCAATCTTCGCCAATGGTGATGGGGTGGGCGTACTCCTTCTCTTCGCGGCGGGCCACCGGGTTCATCGGGTGATTGGGCGTGTAGAACTGGCAGTTGGGGCCGATACGGGCGTGTTTGCCAATACGGACATGCCCACCGCCCACGCATACGGCGTTGTAGTTGATAAACACGTCCTCGGCAAGGATAAAGTTGCTGCCGTGATCGCAATGAATCGGCGGGCAAACGGTGCTTGACGCCGGTATGCCGGGGATAAGCTCCTCGATCACCTCCCGGTAGTCGTCATCAAAAATAGTCATCGTTTGTAGCCGCGCGCACAACTTAACGGTGTGCCGGATACTCGCCACTATCTCGGGATCCGAGAAGTCGGCCAACTCGCCGCTTCGCATCTTTTCAAATTCTGATTTCATGCAACTAAAAATTTCGAGGCAAGGATCGTTTATCCATCTTCATTAGCAAATACTAACTCCATTTCAGTCGTCTCCATTCCTACGCCATGCCCTTTTCGTTCTTAATTTCGGTAAAGATATAAAAAAATTGATCGCATCTTCGGTTGGATCGCTTTTCGTTCGCCCTCTGGTGTGAACAAAAACCGGAAAGCCTGTGTTTATCTTATAGTTATCTCCTCGTGAGGAGGTAGATGGATAGGAAAATATTTCAATCCCCAAATAATAAACAGTATGAAGAAAATCAATTTAAGCGCGATTATTATGTTGAGTATTGTACTATTTGCAGCCGGATGCACCGGCACAGGAGAGAGAACAGCAGGAACGGTGGGAACAACGGGGCTGGATGCCGTCCGCGCGGATGCCCTCACGCCGGATCGACCCCACGTGGCGGTATTGCTGACGGAGGGGTTTCAGGACGCGGAGGCCTACATGCCCATCGGGTACTTGGAGAACAAGGACGTGGATATCACGGTAATTGGACCGAAAACAGGGCGAGTGAAAGCCTATAATAGCGATTTCGAGATCGTGGTCCAAAAAGAGGTGGGCGAAGTGAATGTCGACGATTTCGACGCGCTCATACTCCCCGGTGGGAAAGCTCCGGCTACGTTACGGGAGGACTCCACGGTAGTGGAATTTGCCAAGAATTTTTTTAATACCGGTAAAACGGTAGCGGCCATCTGCCACGGTCCGCAAGTTCTGGCCACGGCGGGGGTGCTGCACGATGTGACCACCACGGGAGTGAATTCGATACAAGGTGAACTGGAAGAAGCGGGGGCGACCTACGTGGACGAAGCCCTGGTAGTGGATGGTAACCTAATCACGTCAAGGGTGCCGGGCGACCTGGCGGTCTTTAGCAAGGCGATCGAAGAGGCTCTCGTGAATAAATAAAAATGGCGTACATCGATTATTATAACATACTGGGGGTCGATAGGAACGCGTCGCCGGAAGAGATAAAAAAGGCGTACCGCAAGTTGGCTCGTAAGATGCACCCCGACTTGAATCCTAACGACAAAGAGGCGCAGAAGAAGTTCCAGGAGCTCAACGAGGCAAACGAGGTGTTGAGCGACCCGGAGAAGCGTGCCAAGTATGATAAATATGGCAATAACTGGAAGCATGGCGAGGAGTACGAGAAAGCACGCCAACAATACGCGGGCCAGCAGCGCCAACAAGGGAGCGATCAGGAGGGGTACACGTTCTATACCGAAGGCGATTTTTCGGGGGACGACTTCTCCGACTTCTTTCACTCGATGTTTGGTGGTGGCTTTGGCGGAAGTGGCGGGGGTGCTCGTGGGAGTGCACGGTTCAAAGGCGGGGATTACCAGGCGGAACTGCGCCTGACCCTCCGCCAAGCCATGTTTACTCATCAGCAGACGCTGTCGGTGGACGGAAAAAACGTGCGCATCACGGTCCCGGCAGGGATGGGCGACGGGCAGAAAATAAAACTGGCGGGATATGGTCAACCGGGAGTGAACGGCGGACCGAATGGCGATCTGTACATCACCTTCCGGATCGAAGAGGATTCTACCTTCAAACGGTTGGGAAACGACCTGTATACCGACACTAGCATCGACCTCTATACCGCGGTATTAGGGGGAGAGACTACCGTGAACACGCTCGATGGACAGGTGAAGATGACCATCAATCCGGGCACGCAGCCCAACGCGAAACTGCGACTGAAAGGAAAAGGTTTTCCCGTCTATAAAAAAGAGGGAAGCTTTGGCGACCTGTACGTGACACTCAAGGTGCAGCTGCCGGAGCGGTTATCACCTAAAGAAAAGGAGCTGTTTACCCAACTATCTAACATCAGCAAGCAATGAGTGGAAGCAGATTACTATACAGCGAGTGCCTGAGAATTTACAAGGTTAACGAGTCGTTCATCGAGTCGCTGCACGAGATCGGGCTGATCGAGGTGGTGGACAGGGACGATGACCGTTTTATCGAGTACGACGACCTCACGGAACTGGAGCAGTTTTTTCGCTGGCACTACGAGATGGATATCAACGCGGAAGGTATCGACGCGCTCCGGCATATGTTGCAACGAGTGCGTTCTTTGCAATCGGAAATCGAACAACTACAAGAGGAACTCCGCTTTTATAAATCGCTGAATCCTTAAAGCGTACAACGCTAATGTTCGCTGGCTCCGACTTAAATTGCGGGACAATTTTCCTGCATAAATAACATGCATGAACAGTAGGAGAGTCGCTACGATAATAGAGCCAAGAGAGATCAAAAAAAACACTAAATAAATTTAATCGGTCTTGCAGCTAAATGAAATAAACCTACATTTGCATCATTGTTGCATTTGAAAGGTTGTTTCATGATAACGGTTGAAGAAATATTACACGCGCACGATTTGCGAAATACCGGCTGCCGTAAGTTCATTTTAAGCGAGTTGCTGAAAAGTGACGCGGCGTTGTCGGAGAACGAGTTGAAGGGGCCGTATCCCGACTTGTTCGACCGGGTGACGTTTTACCGCACCCTGAAGACGCTGGAAGAGAAGGAGATCATCCACCGGATCGTGCTGAACGATAACTCGGTAAAGTATGCCCTTAACCGGCATCATCACGAGTACGAGGAGATGCATTCTCATTTTCACTGCGAGAAGTGCGACGAGGTGTTGTGCTTGAGCGGGAAAACTAAATTTGAAGCGGAGCTTCCCAAAGATTTTATTAAACACGAAGTGTACGTGGTGATCGAAGGCTTTTGTGCCGACTGCGTGCACCAGTCCTGATTCTTTATCCCCAACTTATGAGATATTTATTCACAGTGCTGCTATTCGCGGCGGGGATATCCTACGCTTTCGCTACCCGTTATTCAATTCATGGGTTTATTCATGACATGGAGAACGATCGTTACTTGGCGGCGGCGACGGTCTCGCTTATGCCAGACGAGTTGCATGTACAGGCGGATGACAAGGGGTATTTCTCGTTCGATGAGCTTCCTCCGGGCAACTACATGTTGTCGGTCCGGTTTATCGGGTACCAGGACCTACATGTACCGCTGGTCCTCTCGCGCGACACGTTGTTGCACTTTCACCTCACGCCCTCACGCGTGCAGTTGCAAGCGGTAATAGTGAACGCGAACAATAACGACGAACGGGCAATCATTGCTACCTTGCCGGTGGAAGAAATAGGACGGGGATACCTTTTACGACATAACGCGGCCAACTTCGTGCAGTCTTTGTCGTCCCTTCCCGGGCTCGCGTCGATGGATATCGGGGCGGGGTTCTCGAAGCCGGTGATACGAGGACTGGGATTTAACCGCGTGGCAGTGGTCGACCGGGGCATCGTGCAGCAGAATCAGCAGTGGGGGGCAGATCACGGGCTGGAGATTGACCAGTACGACGTGGAGAGGGCGAGGGTACACAAGGGGCCGATGTCGCTTTTCCACGGTTCGGACGCGATCGGGGGCGTGATCGAGGTGCTGCC
>CAYFMZ010000090.1:0-4156 GCA_964344275.1 uncultured Proteiniphilum sp. | reverse complement strand
CCATTTAAATCCCGCCGGAAATGCGTACAGCTAAATTCTCGATCTTTTAAATATTTTGTGGGGCACCCATTGACTACCTTATCCCATGCATAAGCTTGTTGAGCTTCGGCGAAAGCAACAGCACCACGATGCCCGTGCCAATAGCAATCCAGCCGAAGACCGAGTAGACTTCGATGTAGCGATGCAACGATTCGGGGCCCGTGGACGCTACTCCCGCCTCCACGGCACCTCCGGCACCGGTGAGCTTGGCCAATTGTCCGGCCAAGAAGTTGGATCCGGAGAAAGAGAGGAACCACGCCCCCATCAGAGTGCCCGATAATCGTTCGGGTGCCAGCTTGGTCACCATCGATAGGCCGATGGGTGAGATAAAGAGCTCGCCGACGGTATGGAAAAAGTAGATCCCGACGATGATCCAAAGGGGGACGAGGAACGCTTCGTTGTGCGTGGAATACCCAAACCGGGTAATAAGGTAACCCATCCCAAGGAGGATGATCCCGAAACCAAACTTCGCGGGGATGTTGGGGTTGAGGTTGCGCTCCGTGAGTTTAACCCACAGCACCGAGAAAAATGAGCCCATCAATATGATAAAGAAGGGGTTGAAGAACTGGGTCTGCCCCGCCGTCATCTCGAAGAGGCCGAACACATTGCGGTCCACGTTTCGATCGGCAAACAGGGTGAGCGACGATCCGGCTTGCTCAAAAAGTGCCCAGAAGACGATGTTGAAGAGACAGAGGATGATGAAGATGATCATCCGGTCTTTCAGTATTTTTCCCCCGGCAATGCCGCTCTTGATCAACGTGTAGCCGACATACGCGAAGGTGAGGAGCAGCAAGATCCCGACCACGTTGTTGTAGATGATCAGGAAGTAGAGGACCGGCACCAGCAGGAAGGAGACAATAACGGTGATATGTAACTGGTTCAAGGGGCCAAATATTTTCTTGTAGAGTTTCGCGGGGTGGGGCGGGTGGCTCAGGTGCTTGTAGAATTTCTGGCCCAACACGAAGAAGAGCAGCCCCAGCAGCATACCGATACCGGCTAATCCGAAACCGTATTTGAAGCCGAACCGTTCGCCTACCCACACGACCACTAAGGTGGCTAACAGCGCGCCGATGTTGATACCGATATAAAAAATGGTGAACCCGGAGTCCCGTCGGGGGTCGTCGGGTTTATAGAGCTTACCCACCAGCGTGGAGATATTGGCCTTGAAATAGCCGTTGCCCACGATGATGGCTCCCATACCCAAGTAGAGCCAGGTTTCATTGCCACCCAAGATCATGAACTCGCCAATGGCCATCATGATGGCTCCCAAGATAATGGCAATGCGGTACCCTAATATATTATCGGCAATTCGGCCACCCAAAACAGGGGCCATGTACACCAGTGCCGTGTAGGCACCGTAAATGGCAAACGCTTGCTGATCGCCTTGCAGCAAGGCTTTTGTAAGGTAGAGCACCAACAGCCCCCTCATCCCGTAGTAACAAAACCGTTCCCACATTTCGGCGAAAAACAGGACGGTTAACCCTCGTGGGTGTCCAAATAATTGCGGATCTTCAATTTCTATCGCTTCTACTTTCTTCATACCTTAATTGTTACACTTTTGACATGTTTCGCGCGAAAAGTTGGCATTTTAACACCTGTACGCGCTGTTTTATAAAAAAAGGAAAGCGCAAAAATAGGGATTCTAACGGGGGGATCGTAATTATGGCACCAAATTTAAAGTTTCATAGGGTAGTATAACGTGTTTTTAGAAAAAGGGCGCCATATGTGCAGCGCCCTTTCATCTATTATTCGGTACGGTCGACCAGGACTCATGGCTTATCCGTCATGTAGAAAACCAGGGTGGCTCCCTCCACGATCGCTTCGTGGGAGATATATTTCTCGTTGTAGGGGCGGCCGTTTAATTCGATTTTCTCCACGTAGAGGTTTTCCGCTGAAAGATTCTTGGCCTCCATCGTGAACTTCTTTCCGTTGCCCACGTCGATCGTCACCTTGGGGAGCTGGGGAGCACCGAGTACCAACTCGCCTCCCACGGGGTTCACGGGGTAGAATCCCATGGCCGAGAAGAGGTACCAGGCGGACATCTGACCGCAGTCGTCGTTGCCAATCAGCCCGTCGGGTTTATTCTGATAAAAATCGGTGCAGATTTGTCGCACCAATCGTTGCGTCTCTTCCGGGCGATCGAGGTACGTGTAGAGGTAGGCCACGTGGTGGCTGGGTTCGTTGCCGTGGGCGTACTGACCGATCAATCCCGTTACATCGGCCAGTTTTCCCGGGGTCTCGCTGGTGGTGTTGAAGAGATAATCGAGCACCTTTCCGGTCTCCTCTTTGCCTCCCATCAGCTCGATAAGGCCGGGGATATCGTGCATCACGTGCCACGTGTATTGCAGAGCATTCCCCTCCGTGTAATGGCCCCCGATCTGCGAGTCGGCGTGTGCCAGCTCGTAGGGATCAAACGGAGTGAGCCACTCGCCGTTGGAGTCCTTGGGACGCATGGATCGGCTCTCCGGATCGAATAGGTTCTTGTAGTAATCGGCCCGCTGCAGGAAGAACGCGTGATCTTCCGATTTACCCAGCTTCTCCGCCATCAGGGCCGCCGCGTAATCATCGAACCCGCATTCCAGCGTACGGGAGACCGATTCCAGCCTGATCAGATCGTACGGGTAGTAACCGTATT
The DNA here is from genome assembly GCA_964344275.1 of uncultured Proteiniphilum sp. Taxonomy (GTDB): domain Bacteria; phylum Bacteroidota; class Bacteroidia; order Bacteroidales; family Dysgonomonadaceae; genus Proteiniphilum. Next base: position 1,482 of record CAYFMZ010000090.1, on the reverse strand, counting down.
GATCGTAGATATCCCAGTTCGATTTGTAGTGCTTGCTTTCGGTGATCGAACGTTTAATTTCATGGTAGGCCCGTTCCGCGTCAAACCCCTCGAACCCTTTGAGGTACGCGTCCACTATCATGGGCACGGAGTGGTTGCCGATCATGGTGTAGGTCTCTTGCCCCATCAGTGCCCAGATGGGGAGGTGTCCTTTCTGCTCGCTGTAGTCGACCATCGAGTTCACCAAGTCCGACACGATCTCGGGGCTCAAGAGGGTATACATGGGGAAGGCGGCCCGGAAGGTGTCCCACTGCGAGAAGGTGGAGTAGTATTTCCCGGTGGAGGATTGTTCGACTTGGCGACTCGGCCCCACGTATTTGCCATCCACATCGGCGATGTTGTTCGGCTGGATATAGAGATGGTAAAGCGAGGTATAGAAGTTAGTCTTCTCGTCGTCCGTCCCTTCTACCTGCACCCGTGAGAGGTAGCCGTTCCACGCTTCCCGAGCCGCGCGGTGCACGGCATCGAAATCCCATCCGGGTACCTCTGCCGTTAGGTTGGCCTTGGCTCCCTCGATGCCCGTGGTGGACATGGCGACCTTCATCTGGAGTGTTTCATCCCCCTGCATATCGAACGTGAGAATGTACCTGGGTGCTTTCTCGCGGGGATCTCGCGGTTCGAGTTTCTCTGATGAGAGGATAGATTTGTCGAACTCGATCGCGAAGTAATAGGTGCGTTCCACCCATTCGGTGCGTCGCGTGTATCCGGTAATCACTCGATCGCCTTCAAATTGCACCTCGTTGTCGAGCACGTGCGTGTACAATCGCTCTTTTTGCCAAACCAGCCCGCTTTGGAAATCGGCCAACATGTTGGACGGCTCGCTGCCGGCGTTGGCATAGGTATACCGGTGAAAGGCCACGTGAGGAGATGTAGTGATCTCTACGGCCACGTTGTTGTCGATCAACTCCACGGCATAGTAGCCTGGGGAGGCCTTTTCGGACGATTTATCGAACGAGCTGCTCATATCTTCTCTCGCGCTCCCTGAGAACGGCTGCATCAGCAGGTCACCCAAGTCCACGCACCCCGTGCCGTTCAGTCGGTTCTGCGAAAAGCCGTTGATCCGCTCGTCGTCATAAAAGTATCCCGAGCAGTATTCCCACGAAAAATTGCCGGTCTCGGGTCCCGGCTGCATCATTCCAAGCGGGTAGGTAGCCCCGGGAAACGTGTGTCCCGTGAAAGCCGTGCCGATGAATGGATTCACGTACCGTGTTAAGTCCGTATCGTTGCCACTTTCCCTTGCCTGCGGAGTACAAGCAAAGAGTGATAGCAGAGCGATCGAGACAATTAAAAGGAACCCGTTCCTTGTTTGCTTATCTATTGTTTTCATTTGATCATTTTATATTATTCCAAAACTTCTAAATTCTACGATTTTAAACAATTACATTAGCAAATCAACATATTTGACACATTAGTCGAATTAGTCACATTGGCACATTGGCATAT
>CAYFMZ010000089.1:6905-8354 GCA_964344275.1 uncultured Proteiniphilum sp. | reverse complement strand
ACCACGTCGATAAATGGAGCGTGAAAAACGCGGCCGGATAGCCCGTAGCCGATAATGCCTGTGCGAATGTTGGATGACATAGGTTATAAATTTTTAATGTTACGTTTCTAATGTTGTTATCTTCCCAAAGATAAGATTTTTTTTCCATTTAACAGGAACTCGTTCAGCTTGCCCATGGCGAGTGCTCGGTGGCTTACTTGGTTCTTGACCGATGCATCTACCTCGGCGAATGTTTGATCGAATCCTTCCGGTACGAAAATGGGGTCATAACCGAAGCCGCTACCTCCTCGCCTTTCACGGGTGATGGTGCCCCGGATGACTCCTTCGAAAAGATGCTCTTCCTCGTTCAGGATCAGCGCGATGACCGTCCGGAATTGGGCCGACCGGTTATCAATTCCCTGTAGTGCCGAGAGTAGTTTCTTCATGTTCTCTTCCGGGTCTCCCGAAGGACTGGCGTACCGGGAAGAGTACACGCCGGGCACCCCGCCTAGGGCATCCACCTCCAAGCCCGTGTCGTCCGCGAAGCAATCGTAACCATACCGCTCCTTCACGTACTTTGCTTTCAGGAGCGCGTTCTCTTCGAGGGTGATTCCTGTCTCCTCGATCTCGTCGTGGCAACCAATATCGGCTAGCCCGAGTATTTCAATTTGCCCTTTCACGATCTCCCGTATCTCGAAAAGCTTGTGCGCGTTATGGGTCGCGAAAACAATTTTTTTTATTTCTTGTTCTGGCACTGGTATAATCTTAATGATGTTGCTATCTGGCTTGTTTACTCCTTCAACATATCGGAGCGTGTTGGAACGTGTTGATTTTGCTGCCGCTGTCTGATCTGTTGTAGCCGCTCGCGTTCGCGCTGCTTCAAGCGCTCCTCACGCTCTTTTTGACGTTCTTTAAGCGCTCGTTCACGTTGTCGAATCTTTTCTTGCCGCTGCCGCTCTCTCTCCTTAAGTAGTTGTTCGCGACTTTTAGATGCCGCGGATGGTGCTGCTTGTTCAACCGCTTGTGACTCTTTTTCCTCCAGTTGGCGAATCAACTCCCGGGGAGTGACGAACGGTCGCGCCACATTCGGCAGGCTCGACACACGTTCTTTCTGCGTCTTTACATCAAGGACGGTGGCTGTTTTCAAAGGTACAATCTTTTCGAGTTTCTCGGATTCTTTTTTCAAAGAAATTGCAGGCACAGGAATTTCATCTGCCAAATCTTCCATTAACTCCTGCTGGGAATCCGCCCGTTTCGGAACCCCTATTTCGTACAATGACGTACCCATGAACGCGTAAAACTCTTCCAAGGGAGCCCCGCCCTGCAGGATGTGCCAATTTTCTTCCGATATAATAATGGGGACAACGCGATGGGGAAGATTCTTCAAGAAGAGAGAGTCTTTTCTTAACGAGTGCGCGTATCGATTTGCCTCTTCGTACGAACGGAACGGTTGCACGGTGAGCACGTCGG
>CAYFMZ010000089.1:0-6805 GCA_964344275.1 uncultured Proteiniphilum sp. | reverse complement strand
CCAAAAAGTCGCACCGTTTCACTAAATACGGGCAATGCTTTCGCGTGATTGCCATTTTGCACGTGCGCTTTCCCCATCAATAGCCACGCGTGATGGATAAACGGGTTAAACTCATTTTGTTGGAGCCATTGCCGGTATTCGGGCGACTGAGGCTGGGTGGGATCTCGTCGAGGTTTTGCCGATATGGAGTGTTCTCGTATGGCTTTTTCCATTTTCTCGATCACTGGATCAAACGGCCCTCCGGTACTTTTATTTCCCATGTCCGGAAGGGTAAGGTGTCCCAGTAAGGGAGGGTAAAAAGGGAGTAAGCGTGAAAAATCGTCCTGGAAGTTCTCAAGCTGTTCGTCTAAAATATCGTGATAGGCCTTTTCCGCGTTATAATATACGTTATACCGCGTGGTAAGCTCATGGTACGCCCGGTTTGCGCGAGTATTCCTGTGGGTAGAGCATCCCGTGCAGAGCATGAGGCCTACCCACCCGAGGAAGATCAGCGTGATATGTTTCGCGGTGCGCATTAACGAGTTGTTTGGGTTGTTGTTTTCCCCTATATAACTCGAAAATTACGGTTTTATTGCCTAAGACCTCACGAGATACTCACGCGATCCATTCGTATGCTTAAGGGATCGTTATTTTGTAAGAAAGCGTATTCCGGGTGTGACTTGTAAAATCAGAAACACTGAATCCGACGGGGTAAATGATTTTTATTACTTGGAGGGATCGGGAGCGATCCTTGAGCGGACACTTGAGGAGGCGATCGCTTTTATGGTTTTAGCAATAAAGAACATCACGATTAGCACGAAGATAATGAACGCGCCCGAAGGAACATTCAGGTAGTAGGAAAGCAGAAGACCCGCCACGCATCCCACGAAACTAAAGAGGATGGAAAGCGAAATAATTTTGAAGTAGTTCACGGTAAACAGGTTGGCCGTCATTTGTGGGACGGTGATGAGTGACATAAGTAACACGATCCCCACCAACCGGATGCTTAGTACGATGGTAACGGCAATAAAAAGCATCATCGCGTACTCGATAAATTGAGTGGGAACGCGACGTGTACGCGCGAATTCGGTATCGAACGACACCGAGACAATCGCGTGATAAAAAAAGATAAAAAAGAGCAGGACGACGAGCGACAGGATGGCGAGTGCCACGATATCGCCCCGGGTAATGGTGAGGATATTACCAAAAAGGTACTCCGACAGGTTGGGCGCGTAGCCGGGAGAAAGAAAAGTCAGCACGATCCCGATGGCCATACCGAGCGACCAGAATACCGCGATGGCAGAGTCCTCCCGTACTCCTTGCTTACTGGAAAGCCACTGGATTCCAAAGGCAGAGAATACCGAGAAAGCCATGGCCGAAAGAATGGGGGATAGGCCAAAATAGAAACCTATCCCTAACCCCCCGAAAGAGGCGTGCGTGATGCCACCGCTGATGAACACCAAGCGTCTTGATACGACATACGTACCAATGATCCCGCAAGCAATGCTCGCGAAAAGACTGCCCACGAGAGCGTTTCGGAAAAACGCGTACTGTAGTAACTCGGGTAGATCCATCTATTCTTGCCCGATCAGGCATGCATTTTGTGAGTCCTCAATTCGTTCACGAACATCAGAACTTCATCCTTTAGCTGGTCCGGTACCGGTATGTCTCTCATTTGTAGGCTTCTTACCCAGCGTGGTTTTTCTTCGTCTAACACCGAGTAAAATACATCACGAAATTCCTCTACCTCTTTTTCGGCATAGGCAGACGAGTCACGATGTGAGTATTTGTCCAACTCCTCATCGTCGAAATATTCCGGTTCCTTTTCAAATGCGGCAATGAGGCTATCCTTTTCACAAATCTCGTGTGCACCGCAACACCCGCCCCCACTCAGGTCGATGGAAGGAGGTGTAGCTTCACGCTCCCGCGTATTGCCTTTTTTACGTTGCATGAAGTTAGAAATCGCGAGTGCCACGACAAAAAAGACAATGATACCGACAAATAAATATACACTTTGCATAATCTAATCCTTTCCTTTAATTTTAAATCCCACGTGTTCAAGGTCGTTCCAAAAATTAGGATACGATTTGTTCACTACATGCGGATCGTTTACACGTATCGAACCGAGAATGATTGCCGCTGGTGCCAAAGACATGGCCATCCGGTGATCGTCGTAGGTGTCTATAGCGGGTGCTTCCTCGGCAGCGCAACGCTCACCGTCCCACTCTAACATACCTATCTCGTTTTCCTTGAGGACGAAGCCCAGTTTACCGAGCTCGTTAATTAATGCCTGCACACGATCTGTCTCCTTAATCTTCAAGCTTTGAATACCCGAAAACAGAAAGGGTACATTTAAGAAACAACAAGTGGCCGCAAATGTTTGAGCGAGGTCCGGTTCATTGACGAAATCATGGAAGAATTTCTTTGCCTTTCTTTTCGTGTTCCGAATTACTATGCCATCTTCAATGAACTCCGTGCTAACACCTAAATCGTTGAATAACGCCGTTACATTCGAGTCGCCTTGTAGGCTTGTTTTCTTTAATCCTTTGAGGGTAACCGCTGAATCAGGCAGCATGGATACCATCGAGTACCAATACGAGGCCGCTGTCCAATCCGCTTCCACCACATACTCGATGGGCTTATACTCTTGAGGTTTAACCGTGATATCGTTGTTTTCCCATTTTGCATGCACACCGGATTGCGCCATCATGCTCATCGTGAGATTGATGTAAGGCTTTGAGACGATATCTTTCTCAATGTGCATTATTAACCCGTTTTCCATGAGCGGGGCCACCATTAGGAGGGCAGATATAAATTGCGAACTGATGTTTCCCGCCAAGTATACTTCGCCCCCTTTAAGTTTCCTTCCCTGAATTTTTAACGGAGGGAAACCCTCTTTCTCGAGGTAATCAATTTTCGCGCCCAGTGCCACCAGTGTCTCAACTAACGGATGAATCGGTCGTTCATGCATCCGCTTTGAACCTTTCAAGATCCACTCACCTTCCATGCCTGCTAAAAATGCGGTAAGAAATCTCATGGCTGTACCGGCGGCTTTCACGTCAAAAACGTTTGAATTTGAATTGAAAGCGTCAATTAATACCTGCGTGTCCTCGCAGTCGGCGAGATTTTTTATAGGGTAGGAGCTTAAGCTGAGCGTGTTGAGAATGAGAGCCCTGTTGCTCATACTCTTCGAGGCCGGCAAATCTATAGTAGCCCGAATCCCGTCGGGTGGTGAAATCGTGTATTGAACTTGCATAAAGTGCTTTTATCTTAACTTCTTACAAAAATAGTACTTTAAACTGAAGGTACGGCTGTATTGTTCAGGTTTTACGTTGTTTATATTCATTTAAATATTTTTCCGACTGCCCCGTCGTTTCTATAATCACGCGTAATTTATTACCCGACGATGCCGTATACAAAAATACTCAAAATAGCGATCGGAATCACGTAACGCAATAGGAAAAGGTAGCCATTGAGCAGTTTTGCACGCGCGGGCAACTCCCCGTTGTTCGTTAACTGTAATAGGATCAGGTTTTTTTTGAGCCTCCACCCCACGAAGAGGCAGATGAAGAATCCCCCGATGGGCAACATGAATTTTGCCGATGCCACGTCTAACACGTTAAAAAAGAGGGAAGAGTAGGACGAGATGATACCAAGGATGATAACACCGGCTGAAACCAGCAATGTGCCTTTTAGCCGAGATACGCGGTACTCCTCGTGGAGGTAAACCGTGACTACTTCCATCAACGAAATGGTGGAGGTAAGCGCGGCAAGGGCTAACAGGCAGAAGAAGAGGGCCGACCACACCATCGAGAGCGGCATCTGGTTGAATAGTTCAGGCAGGGTGATAAACAGCAAGCCGGGCCCTCCCGCCACGAGCTCGTTGACAATGGTCTCGGGATTTGCCGTCAGCGCGAAGGCCGAGGGAAAGATCACCACCCCGGCGAGGATAGCTACCAGCGTGTCGAGGGTAGAGACCTGAATCGAAGTTTTAGCCAAGTCGGTGTTATTGTTGAAATAAGAACCGTACGTGATCATACAGCCCATGCCAAGTGACAATGAGAAGAAGGCCTGACCCATCGCGTCAAGGAAAACCGTTGATTTCACGTGGCTCAGGTCGGGCCGGAAAAGAAAGCTTAAGCCCCTGATGGCACCTTCCAACGTGATGGACCGAATGGCTAAGACGATCAAAAGCAGAAACAGCAACGGCATGAATATTTTAGCCGACCGTTCGATCCCTTTTTTTACGCCGGATACAATGAAAAAAACGGAGAGGAGCACAAAGGGGATCATCCAGGCTATCTGTCGCGCTGGATTGGCTTGAAGGGCACCGAAATGGGCTGAAAGGTTGTCCACCTTATGTAAGCTTCCCGAAAGAGATTGAAAAAAATAGTCGAGCGTCCATCCACTCACCACCATGTAGAATCCCATGATCACGAAACCAGTAAGCACGCCTAACCTACCCACCCATTTCCAAGGGGTGCCGGGTGCAAGCTTCTGGAAGGCACCCGCGGTGTTGGCACGGGCAGCCCGTCCCACCATGAATTCGCTCATCATGAGTGGAATACCAAAAAACAGGATGCAGGCGATATAGATGAGGATAAAAATAGCTCCCCCTCCATCCGCGGTCTGGCTCGGGAACCGCCAGATATTCCCTAATCCCACGGCCGATCCCGCCGCGGCGGCGACAATCCCTATTTTAGACGCGAACGTTACTCGTTTCTCTGTCATATGCTTAATTGCAATCTCGTTAAGAAATCGATTTATGATATTTTTATTGCACCATCATCTGCAATATAACTGCACGTGGCGGCCGATTTCGCGAGACTACAGCCTCCATTCAACCCCTTCTTTGGTGTCTTTGATTTCCACTCCCGCCTCTTTCAGTTTATCCCGTATTTTGTCGGAAGTAGCCCAATCCTTGTTTTCGCGAGCAGAGCGTCGAATGTCGAGGATCAATTTCATCAACCCTTCAATCACATCGCTTCCACCGGTTGTCTTCGTTTCGTCCACCAATCCCAGCACGTCGAACACGAAGGTATGCATCACACGTTTGAGCGTTTCGATATCTGTCGCGCTGATGGTCTCTTTTTTATCGTTAACCGAGTTAATCATTCTCACCGCGTCGAACAGGTGCGCGATCAGTACCGGGCTATTGAAGTCGTCATTCATCGCGTCGTAGCACTTCTCCTCCAAATCGCCGATCTCTGTCGACGGGCTATTGGAAGGTTGTAATTTCTCTAACGTCGATAAACTTTCCATCAGCTTCTTGTATCCCTTTTCGGCTGCTTGCAGTGCCTCGTTCGAGAAGTCGAGCGTGCTCCGGTAATGAGACTGCGCCATGAAAAAGCGAACCGTCATGGGCGAGTAGCCTCTTTCCAACATGGGATGATCTCCGGTGAATAGTTCGTTAGGGAGAAATCCGTTCCCGGCTGTTTTCGACATGCGTACTCCATTTACGGTAAGCATATTGGTGTGCACCCAGTAGTTCGCCGGCGCGGTATGGTTACACGCCTCCGACTGGGCAATCTCGTTGGTATGGTGCGTTGCCTGAAGATCCATGCCTCCCCCGTGAATATCGAAACGAGTGCCCAGGTATTTGGTACTCATGGCGGAGCATTCGATATGCCATCCCGGGAAACCCCATCCCCAGGGCGAGGGCCACTGCATCAACGTTTCGGGCTTTGCCTTGATCCAGAGGGCAAAATCGAGCCTTCCCCGTTTCTCGTCCTGACCGTCCAGCTCGCGAGTGCCTTCCAACAGGTCTTCTAATTTCCGATTCGTGAGCACCCCGTAATGATGCTCCTTGCTATATTTTTCCACGTCGAAGTACACCGATCCGTTCACCTCGTACGCGTACCCCTCCTCCATAATTTTTTTTATCATTTCAATCTGCTCGAGGATGTGTCCCGTGGCCGTTGGTTCGATGCTCGGCGGAAGCGTGTTGAAGAGCGAAAGTACCTCGTGAAACCCTAAGGTGTATTTTTGCACGATCTCCATCGGCTCAAGTTGCTCCAGCTTCGCTCTCTTGGCAAACTTATCCTCCCCCTCATCCATATCGCCTTCCAGATGTCCCGCGTCCGTGATATTCCGAACGTATCGCACCTTGTACCCCAGATGCAACAGGTAGCGGTAAATCATATCGAATGAAATAAACGTGCGGCAATTACCCAAGTGTATATCGCTATAAACGGTGGGACCACACACGTACATTCCCACGAGGGGAGGGTGAAGGGGTTTAAAGTGTTCTTTTGTTCTACTTAACGTGTTGTAGACTATCAATTGATTCGCCTTTTCTTTGATCATACGTTTACTCTATATTTTCTAAGAGAGACAAAAATACAAATTTTAGTGGTATGAATCACTATTGTCATAAAAAAGAGCAAAAAGTGATCGGATCGTTATGTAGATTTGCGTTTTTTTTAATACTTTTGTCGTTTTTTGTACGCGGAACGTTAAGCGGTAAGCGGTAGTTACTCTCTTGAGCGGTGGATTTAACGCGATAAATTTTATTATATTAATCTCTTTTTAATAGAATCTTTATGGTACGTAACATTGTTTTCTCTCTGGCCCTTTTTTGTGTGCTGGGAACGATTCAGGCTCAGAACCTGCAGTTGCATTTCGATCCCAGAAATTCATTGTATGGCGACAACGTGGCGGCTCCTGTTAACTACTTGACGGCCACGTTTGAAATGTTTAAACCCGACCAGTGGGGGAGTACGTTCATGTTTGTGGATTTCGATTTCAACTTCGATAAACGGAGTCCCGGTCTGGCGTATGCCGAGATCGCACGTGCGATCAATTTGGGTGATTTCCCCTTGCAAGC
>CAYFMZ010000088.1:3441-8365 GCA_964344275.1 uncultured Proteiniphilum sp. | reverse complement strand
CCTTCGGGGCGCATTGGCTGAAGGCCACCGTCGTACCAGTATACTTCCACTTCGGGCATAGCCACCTTGGGCAGGTTTGGTCGAGCCGGGAAGGTGTACTTCACCATTTGCGCGGTTGGTGCGCAATCGGTAAGAAGCATGGTAGACGATCCTTGTACTTTCGAGGGATATCCCAGATTCAGTCCCTTGAACACGGGATGAAGAATATGGCACGCCATATCACCTAATGCACCCGTTCCGAAGTCCCACCAACCGCGCCAGTTCCACGGGTGGTAAATCTCGTTAAACGGACGTTTTTTGGCCGGCCCAATAAAGAGGTCCCAATCGAGAGTCTTAGGTACTCTATGTGTATCTTTAGGAATCATAAGTCCTTGCGGCCAGATGGGGCGGTCAGTAAACGTTTCTACTTTGGTCACCTCTCCAATTTGACCGTCCGCGATCCAGTCGATCACTTGGCGAACGCCCGCACCAGACGACCCTTGATTTCCCATGCTCGTGGCCACTTTGTGTTTATCTGCCAGTTTCGTCAATAGACGGGATTCATACACGCTGTGAGTAAGCGGCTTTTGAACATACACGTGTTTGCCCATCGTCATCGCGTCGGCCGCGATGATGGCGTGTGTATGGTCCGACGTGGCTACCACAACCGCATCCATTGTTTTTCCCAGCTCATCGTACATTTTCCGGTAATCGTAGTACTTTTTCACGTTCGGGTACTTGTCAAATACGTTCTTGCTGTATCTCCAGTCCACGTCACATAGGCCGACAATATTTTCGCTTTGTAGGTTGTTAAGGTTGGCATTTCCCATACCCCCCACTCCTACTCCAACGATATTAAGTTTATCACTCGGGGCCTTGTAGCCCATGCTCTTCCCTAGTACCTTAGAGGGCACAACTGTTAGGCCGGCAGCGGCGATCGCACCGGTTTCCAAAAATCTTCTCCTTGAAATTTTTGATGACATAAGAATTTTTTTTAGGTTGAATGTAATAAATAATTTATTCTCTGGTTATTATTTCTTTATCTTTATCCCAATACATGGTTCTCCCCTCCAGGTATGCTCTTGTACCCATATGAGCAGTTATGGCTTCTTCGAAACCTTGATCGATTCCACAGGAAGGTTCACTTCCTGTTCTAATGCAATCTAGCCACTCTTTCATATGCAAGAACGTAGTATTGTAACGTTTTCCACCGATGAAAGAGTAGAGCAGTCCTCGTTCAGCGAAATACCGTTCCGTTGCCGTGGATACCGCGTCCACACTTTGTCCAGGGAGATAAGTATAAAATGGTTCTCCCGGCTTGATGATGCCTTGATCGATCTGTTGACGATATTGGTCTGACCGTTGATCTACTGTCACTGTGAGTGTGTTACCTACCTCCATGGTAGCATCGTGTCCCATGATCTTTCGGCTACGGTTGAATTGGTTTGCTAACGTGGCCGAGTAAAGCATGGTCATATCTTTATCTTTAAACTCGAACGCTGTCTGCAATACGTCGGGCACCGTACGTCCATCCTTGAAATAGTACACGCCACCTGATGAGGAGGCAGAAGAGGGAATACCCAGCTTTAATATCTGGTTCATCGCATCGTACTCGTGAGTCAAGAGGTCGCCACTAAGCCCAGTACTGTAATCCCACCAGCAACGCCAGCGGAAGAATCGCTCCAAGCTAAACTTATCACGCGGTTCGGGTCCAACGTACTCTGCCAACCCTGCGGAAGTCATATACTCCATGTACTCCTCGGCAAATAATAACGGGGGATGCGACAGGTAATATAAAAGAAGAAAAAAGATAGCACCCACGTAGCCGATGTTTGTAACCAAGCCTAATATCAGCGATAATCCAATAAACGTTAATCCCCAAATATTTATGAAGTTGACGATCGCGAGCATCTCCGGGTTTTCAGCAAGCCCCACGAAAAAAGGGGCAAAAACACCTTTCGAATCAATCAAGTACCCGTAGGCCGACCAATTTGGAGTAAATACTTTCGCGAGTCCTTCATATAAAAAATACCATCCGATTAACACACGCAACGTAAATAGTGAGTATAGTTGTAATTTACTATATTGTTTTGATTGCATCTCAGTATGACTAATTAGATTTTACTTTACTAAAAGTAAAAATAGACACCGTAAAAGTAAGATAAAAAAAAATGAAAAAGAAATTTTTACACTTGGAAACGTCCATTTTCATCAAAAAAATAGCAAAAAAGGCTTTTTCCTATCGCTTTCATATTTCTTGCTGCAAGATTGATAGAGGTCGTTGTCTGAAGTTGCACCTGCCATGTTATCGTCTGTTTATTTTATGCTTTTTAAAAAAGTTTGGTATTCGTCCCAAAGCTCATCAATGGAATATTCTTGGCCTAACACCTCTTTTATGGCTCTGTCAAAACTCCACGGGATCACATCGAGTGCCGTACGATTAAATTTTCTGATAAAATCGTCATCCTTAGAAGTAAGCCATTCAAGGAAAAACCCGGTAGTTTGATAGCCATCAAGCCAGTGCCCTCCTATTCGCCTGTTAGAAAGGGGGAAGTAGCCATTACGTGCACGGACCGCGTCGGCCATTCCTTCGATGAAAGCGAAAAAAGTTCGATTGTTACCGTACGAACCAATTCCTTGCGGTTCCAACTGGAAGCCATGTACCAGCTCGTGATAGAGAACCCCTTCAGTTTCGTAGAGAACCCGTTCATCCCCGTCCTTCGCGGCTTGTTCCACCCAACGACTGCTATAAAAAATGCTGATTTCCGGTACACTGCCGCTTTTGGCGGATATCCCGTCCACGTCTTCAATCGTGTAATTAATTAAACGTACGTCGGGTATGCTATCAGATGGACTCCAGTAGAGTGTTTTTACTACACCCAAGATACTTTCTCGGATGAGCTCTTCAGGGTTGGGTACAATCCGGTTATAAATAACCGATCCCGTTGTTTCCGACGCTTTGTTCACGAAGTTTATCTCGGGATAATTGAACGACTCCCATGAATCGTTCTCGTTTATCAATACTTTACAGTTACCGGGGATGTATCCTGAAACGAACACGCCCAAAATAATCAAGAAGGTATGAATCATTGCCTTGTGTTAATTTCTGGATAGACCTTATCTTTCGTAAAAGGAGCGAATAGTAAAAGATCCAACCAATTTTAATAGACAAATGTAATGATTTATCGGTAAAACGCGTAACTTTGAGTCATAATTTGCCTTGTACCGGAACAAACAATCCCGTTTTCTTGATTGTTTCCACGTACACGCCTCCTCGTTAAATATATAGCAGGGAATATGATTATTCACGCCCATTACTCGAGGGTTTTCTTGTTGTTGACACGATGTTGAGAAGGGCGGGCTAACTTTAATGATGGATATAAGTTCAAAATATAATGACACAACACTCTTTTTTAGGCCTGATAGAACAGAGCATCCGTAACCATTGGGAGATGCCGGCCATGACTGACTTTCAAGGAGTCACCTATTATTACAAAGATGTAGCGCGGGAGATCGACCGGTTGCACGACTATTTTGAGCACGCCGGGATAAAACGTGGCGATAAGGTGGCCCTGTGTGGTAAAAACTCTGCCCGGTGGGCGATCGCTTTCTTCGCAACCCTTTCGTATGGGGCAGTAGCGGTAAGCATCTTGCACGAATTTGATAAAGAGAGCGTGCGGTTTATCGTGGATCATTCCGACTCGAAGCTTTTTTTTGCCGACGAGGGTATTTGGAATGAAGTCGATCAGAAACAGCTTCCCAAGGTAGAGACCGTGCTCTCTCTTGATGATTTCTCGTTGCTGAAATCCTCTTCCGATGAACTGTTGCGATTCCATTCAAACGCATCGGACTATTTTAAAGAAAAGTACCGGAATGGGTATTTGGTAAACGATATAGCGTTTCGTACCGATAAACCGGATGAACTGGCTGTACTCAACTACACCTCGGGGACTACCAGTAGCCCCAAAGGGGTGATGATTCCCTACCGTAGCCTATGGTCGAACACCAAGTTCGCGAACGACAATGTGGAATTTATTCGTTCCGGTGATACTATCGTCTGCATGCTCCCCATGGCACACACCTACGGGTTGGTTTTCGAGATCCTCAACTCCATCTCGATGGGGTGCCACATCCATTTCCTCGGCAAAACTCCCTCCCCGAAAGTACTGCTGGAGGCGTTTGCCAAAGTGAAGCCCAAGCTGGTACTCGCGGTACCGCTGATTATCGAGAAGATCGTTACCCGCAGCGTGTTTCCCAAGCTGAAGCGAGGAGCAGCCTCGGTACTAATCAAGGTTCCTCTACTGAACGAAATCGTGCACGCCAAGGTTAAAAAGTCGATGATGGATTTTTTTGGCGGTAACCTGGTTGAGGTAGTAATTGGCGGGGCAGCGCTTAACTCCGACGTGGAGAAATTTCTTCGAAAAATCCGCTTTCCCTATACCGTGGGATACGGGATGACAGAGTGCGGGCCACTTATCTCCTACTCTTTCTGGAGCGAATACAAGGAGCGCTCGAGCGGACGAGTGGTCGACCGAATGAAGGTGAAAATCGACTCCCCCGATCCGGAGAACGTGGCAGGTGAGATCCTGACCAAGGGATCCAACGTGATGTTGGGATATTACAAGAACGAGGAGGCTACCAAAGAAACATTCACGGCCGATGGGTGGCTGAAGACGGGCGACCTTGGCACGCTGGACAAGGATAACTTCGTCTTTATACGTGGGCGCGATAAGAACATGATCCTCGGGGCCTCGGGGCAAAACATCTATCCCGAAGAGATCGAGGAACGTATCAACGCTTCCCCCTTCGTGGAGGAGTCGCTCGCCATCGAAGAGAGGGGCAAGATCGTCGCCCTGATCGTTCCAAATAAGGATGCGCTTAAGGAAAATAACATACCTGAGACGGAGTGGGATGCATTTTTCCTGCAGATAATTGCCGAGATAAA
>CAYFMZ010000088.1:0-3341 GCA_964344275.1 uncultured Proteiniphilum sp. | reverse complement strand
TATAAATGTTTCGTGGGGTAGCCGTTCGATGAAGCAGGCGTGAACGGGTCACGAAACATTGTCAGTCGAAGATTTAGCTGTATCCTTATCGTGTAGACCGATTAATACTCGTTCCAGCTCTTGATATGCACATCATCGAGCGACATCGTGCAGAACGCGGTGATGAACGCGCTCGCCAGCCGGGCGTTGGTGATCAGCGGGATGTTGTAATCCACCGCGCCCCGGCGGATGATGTACCCGTTGGTCAGCTCACGACGAGTCACATCTTTCGGGATGTTGATGATCAGGTCGAACTGCTTATTCGCGATCATCTGTTGGATGTTGTTCTCCCCATCCTCGTCCGGCCAGTTCACGTCGGTCGCTTTTATCCCGTTGTCGTTAAGGAACTGGCAGGTGCCATGGCTCGCGTAGAGGTCGTATCCTTTCTCACCCAGTAGTTTGCATGCCTCAAGCAAATCCACCTTCGATTTCATCTCACCCGAGGAGATCAGGATCCCCTTCTTCGGTACGCGGTATCCCACCGAAAGCATCGATTTCAGGATCGCCTCCGAGAAATCGTCGCCGATGCACCCCACTTCACCCGTGGAGGCCATATCCACTCCCAGCACGGGGTCGGCGTTATGCAGCCGGGAGAACGAGAATTGCGATGCCTTCACGCCGATATACTCCAAATCGAACACCGAACTGTCCGGCTTGTTATAGGGCGCGTCCAGCATCACCCGGGTAGCAGTCTCAATAAAATTGTGTTTCAACACCTTGGAGACGAACGGGAAAGAGCGGGAGGCACGTAAGTTACACTCGATCACCTTGATCTCGTTGTTTTTGGCCAGGTACTGTATATTAAATGGACCGCTGATGTTTAGCTCCCTCGCGATCTGCTTAGAGATTTTCTTCACCCGGCGCATTGTCTCGAAGTAGATCTTCTGCGCGGGGAACACCAAGGTGGCGTCGCCCGAGTGCACGCCGGCAAACTCCACATGTTCCGAGATAGCGTACTCCACCACCTCCCCGTTGTTGCCCACCGCGTCGAACTCGATCTCCTTCGCGTTCTGCATAAAGCTCGACACCACCACCGGGAACTCCTTCGACACGTTCACTGCCATCTTCAGGAAGGTACGCATCTGCTCTTTGTTATAACAGACATTCATTGCCGCACCCGAAAGCACGTAGGAGGGACGGATCAGCACCGGGAATCCCACCTCATCCACGAACGCGTCGATCTCCTTGAAACTGCTCATCTCTTTCCATCGCGGCTGGTCGATCCCCAGCTCGTCCAGCATGGCCGAGAACTTGTGCCGGTTCTCCGCCCGGTCGATCGACAGGGGCGAGGTACCCAAGATAGGCACGTCCTGCCTGTAAAGTTTCATCGCAAGGTTATTGGGGATCTGTCCCCCCACCGACACGATCACCCCTTTCGGGTTCTCGATATCGGCCACGTCCAGTACCCGCTCGAACGTCAGCTCATCAAAATAAAGGCGGTCGCACATATCGTAGTCGGTCGACACCGTCTCCGGGTTGTAATTAATCATCACCGACTCGTAGCCTAAGTCCCTCGCGGTCTGCACCGCGTTCACCGAACACCAGTCGAACTCCACGGACGATCCGATCCGGTAGGCTCCAGAGCCTAAGACTACCACCGTCTCTTTGCCGCTCCGTTTGGGTTCGTGCTCCTTACCTTCTCCATAAGTAAAATAGAGGTAATTGGTATCGTCCGCATGGTCGGATGCCACCGTGTTGATGCGGCGAACGATGGGCGTCACCTGCAACTGCTTCCGATGTTCCCGTACCCGGATCAATTCGTTCTCCACCGTCCCTTGCGGGTCTTCCACGAAGCGGGCGATCTGGAAATCGGAGAACCCCAGGCGTTTCGCCTCTCGCAGCACCTCTTTCGGCAGCTCTTCAATCGAGTTATACGTCGAGAGCACCTTCGAGTAACGATGAATATTCTCCAGCTTCTCCAAGAACCAGGGGTCGATTTGTGTCAACTCCTCGATCCGTTCCACCGACACCCCTTTCTCCATGGCGTCGGCGATCGCGAATATCCGCAGGTCGGTCGGCTTCGATAGCGCCTCCTCCAGGTTCTCGAACGTGATTTCTCGGTTGCCCACGAAACCGTGCATCCCCTGCCCGATCATCCGCAACCCTTTTTGGATCACCTCTTCAAACGATTGACCGATCGACATAATCTCACCAACCGATTTCATGGAGGAACCTATCTCGTGGCTCACGCCGTAGAACTTGTTCAAGTCCCACCTTGGTATCTTCACGATCATGTAATCCACCTTGGGTGCCGCATAGGCCGAGTTGGGGGTACCCATCTCGCCGATCTGGTCGAGGGTATACCCCAATGCCAACTTGGTGGCCACGAAAGCGAGTGGGTAGCCCGATGCCTTGGATGCCAGCGCGGAAGAGCGACTCAGTCGCGCGTTAATTTCGATGATGCGGTAGTCGTTGGTCTCCGCGTTAAACCCGTACTGGATGTTGCACTCGCCCACGATACCGATATGGCGTACCACGCGGCGGGCCACCTCCTCCAGCATATCCACCTGTTCCTTGCTAAGGGTGATGATTGGTGCCACCACGATGCTCTCACCGGTATGGATCCCCAGCGGGTCGAAGTTCTCCATCGGCACCACCGTGAAGCAATGATCGTTCTTATCTCGGATTACCTCGAACTCGATCTCCTTCCACCCTTTCAGGCTCTCCTCCACCAAGATCTGGTCGGAAAATGAAAGCGCACTCTTGCACAGTTCAATGAACTCCTCCTCGTCCGCGCAGATGCCCGAACCTTGCCCTCCCAGCGCGTAAGCCGAGCGGACCATCACCGGGAAGCCGATATCGTTAGCCGCCTGTAGCGCGTCTTCCAAACCATTCACCGCGCGAGACACCGGGGTCTTCGCGTCAATCTCGTCCAGTTTCTTCACGAACAGATCCCGGTCTTCCGTGATCATGATCGCCTCCACCGAGGTACCCAACACCCGGACGTTGTACTTGTCAAGCGTGCCGTTGGTATATAGTTCCGTACCGCAGTTTAGCGCGGTCTGCCCCCCGAACGCGAGGAGGATACCATCGGGCCGCTCCTTCTCGATCACCTTCTCCACGAAGTAGGGAGTAATGGGTAGGAAATAGACGGTATCGGCCACCCCCTCCGAGGTCTGTATCGTGGCGATATTGGGATTGATCAACACGGTTTCGATGCCCTCTTCGCGCATCGCTTTCAGTGCTTGCGAACCGGAGTAATCAAACTCCCCCGCCTGTCCGATCTTGAGGGCACCGGAGCCCAGTAAAACGACTTTCTTGATTGCTTTGTCCATTCTCGTTGTAACTCTATCTGTTATTCT
>CAYFMZ010000087.1:1553-8433 GCA_964344275.1 uncultured Proteiniphilum sp. | reverse complement strand
GTGGGCATCCTCTTCGACGATAAGGCCGATTGGCCGGACGAGGTAGCTGATAAACTGGGGTACGGGGCCGGTTTTTCGGTGGCCTATTCCACGGGCCTCTCGTACGACGAGAGCAACGCGGCGCTCGGTAACCGGGTGACCGCTGCACCGGTGGCCCACCCAGGCACTTTGGCGCGATCGGAATATGCTTACTTGATCGACTTCCGCGATTCGGGGAGCCTCCCCTTGTTGTTTCACCTCTTGGACAAAGGGGTGAGGGTGCAAGCGGCCTTTAAGCCTTTCACGATAAATGGCGCGAGCGGCGAGAAAGAGTTCTCTAACGGAAGCCTGCTCATCCCGATACAAAACCAGGCCCTCTCATCCGCCGAGCTGCACGTGTTGTTGCAAGAAGCGAGTGAACGAGAAGGCGTGGCGATTACTCCCGTGGCCACCGGGTTCAACGCCCGGGGAGTCGACTTGGGTAGCAGTTCGTTCCGGCGGGTGGAGCAACCCAAGGTGCTCGTGGTGACGGGCGGGGATGTGACGTCGACCGAAGCGGGTGAAGTGTGGCATCTGTTCGACCAGCAGCTGCGCTACCCGCTGACGCGGGTGGATGCCGACGTGTTCAGCCGGGTCCCCTTGCAAGAGTTCAACCGGATCGTGTTCGTGAGCGGCAACTACTCTTTCTTGAACGATGGGGATATCGATAACCTGAAGGGATGGATCCGCAACGGGGGCACCCTGATCGCGGTGAACGGTGCTTGCCGCTGGGCGATAAATAACAAGGTCACGAACGCGAAACTGGTGGAGCGAAGCGACTCCGTCGCGGAAGGACAAACTGCTTCAAGAAGCGGTCGCTCTGCCAATCGACTCCCGACGTCGGTATTTGAAACCCGGATCGATCTGGAGCATCCGTTAGCGTTTGGCCTGACCCGAGAGAAGTTGCCCGTCGTCCGTGAGAACACCCTCTTCCTTGCCTCTTCACCCGACGCGGTGGCAACCTACCCCGATGAACCGTTACTCAACGGCTATATCTCGTCGGAGCACCTGGAAGGGTTGAAGGGTTCTGCCTCTATTTTGGCAGCACCAACGGGACGGGGGAACGTGATTCTCTTCGCAGAAAACCCGCTCTTCCGGGGAACATGGGATGGCACCCGCCGTGCATTCGTGAACGCGGTATTGTTTGGGAATAACAGTAGCCGTTAGGCCACAATTAAGTAGCGCAATGAGAAAAGTAGTATCAAACACCAGTTTTCGATTGTTCTTGGCAGTGATAGCCGGACTATTGATTGGCCGCTATGCCTCGGAAGGGGTTGTCGCCATCATCCTCCCGCTTAAACACCTGCTGGGACAGGTAATTTTCTTCCTGATCCCGCTTATCGTATTCGGCTTTATTGCTCCCGCCATCACGCGGCTCAAGCAGAACGCGTCGAAGCTCTTGGGGCTGGCGCTTATCCTCGCGTACCTCTCCTGCGTGGGAAGCGCGTCATTAGGGGCGTTCGCGGGGTATACCACCATCCCGTTATTGGATGTTGCCCCCTCCGGGGAAGCTTCAAAGCCGCTGCCCGAAATACTGTTCCGACTCGATATTCCTCCTCTGATGCCGGTATTGAGCGCGTTAGTCCTTGCCTTTATCGTCGGCATAGGCGTGCTGTTGGCAAAAGCGAAGAAAATTGAAGACGCGTTGTACGAGTTTCAGGATATCGTGTTCGTGGCGGTCAAGCGAATATTGATACCCCTCCTTCCTTTTTTCATCGCGACCAACTTCGCGGTGTTCGCGTACGAGGGCGACTTAGTCTCCAAGCTACCCATGTTCTTGCTGATCATCCTTATCACGATCGTTTGCCACCTAATCTGGTTAGGGCTGCTATACGGGGTGGCAGGTGCTTATTCGGGTAAGAACCCGTGGCAGGTGCTTAAATATTACGGGCCGGTCGCCTTGACTGCCCTTGGTTCGCAATCGTCCGCCGCGAGCTTGGGCGTCGCCATTGAAGAGACGCGCAAGAGCCCTGTACTTAAACCGGAGGTGCGTGATTTCTCGATCCCGCTGTTGGGCAACGTGCACTTCCCCGGGTCGGTATTGGACATCGCGTTCTTGGCCATCGCCGTGTCGTCGCTCCTCTACGGGACCTTGCCCGGGATCGAAAAAATGATTCTCTTTATTCCCCTTCTGGCGATATTCGGTGTGGCTGCCCCAGGGCTACCGGGCGGCACGCTGTTCGCATCGATCGGGTTAATACAGGCAGTACTTGGGGTCGACGAGGCAGGCATCGCGCTCATGATCACCATTTTTGCTTTGCTCGATAGTTTTGGTACCACCCATAATATCACGAGCGACGGGGCACTATCATTAATTCTCACAAAGTATTCCGAAAAACGGGACAAAAATTCTACCCCCGATACGCACGTCACGGCGGCGATAAAACAGGAAAGTATTTATCATAAAGAGTTAATAAGCACGGGAATGGAAAAGGATCCCGAAAGAAAAGAGGCGGAAACAACGGTACGAATGAATTAGGGAATCAGAACAACGTTGACGCGAGTGCGTTGTACGAGTCAAAAGCGTGGTCGGCACCGGCACCGGTCAAGACTTCCTTGGAGAACGAAGTAGTCAACCCATAAACCACACAGCCTGCCGCTTTCCCCGCGGCAATGCCGACGGTAGAGTCTTCGATAATGACCGTGGAGTCCTTCTTGGCTTTCAGCCTCTCCAAAGCGAGCAGGTACGGCCTAATGCCCTCAAATGTAGTTTTTCGGAATCGATCACGACTCCGTCCATATCAAATAGTATTGTTGTTGTCATATTTCAAAAAAGTAAACTCTTATTCAGGTGCAACAGCTGAAGTCGAGCTGCTGGTACTAATTGGACAAACATACACATTTTTTTCGTTTATTATTTCATAATATCAATTATTGCCCTATCTTTGTAGCAAATTCACACGTATACAATGCAATTGCGTAGAACATATTCGTATACATCCACTACAATGACCATGACCCCTTGGGGGGTTATGTAAATTTTCACATCCGTAAGCAGCCATTGCTTTATCCGCTAACCGTCCGGTTAGCGTGTTTAAAATCAACTTTTTTCACGTTCATTCATTTTACTCGTAAACGAAAACCAATTCGTGCTATTCGATAACATTCGCGGGTAGATGAATTTTATAAAAAAACAACAACCGTTTTACCTATGAAACTGATGAAATTCGGTGGGACATCGGTAGGAAGTCCCGAAAGTTTGCAGCTGGTCAAACAAATTATAGAAAAAGAGAAGGAAAAAGAACCCGTGATCGTTGTGGTCTCTGCATTGGACGGCGTAACGGACCGACTTCTTCTGGCAGCCGATTTCGCGCTCAACAGCAACCCGGGTTATAAAACCTTACTGGAAGAGATTATTGTTAGGCACGAAGAGATTATTGAAAAGGTAGTGATTTCTCATACCGACCGGGAAGAGGTGGAGGTGAAGGTACGACAGCTGTTCGAGGAGCTGCAAAATATCTTACGAGGCGTATTTCTTATTGGCGACCTGTCGCAAAAAACTTCCGATAAGATCGTGAGTTATGGGGAGAGGCTCTCGTCGCTTATCATCAGTAAGGTAATTGACGGTGCACGGCTCTACGATCCCACCACGTTCATAAAAACCAATATCCAGTTCAGCCATCATATTCCGGACCTCCAACGTTCCAATGAACTGATACGAGAAACGTTCGCGAAGATGCCCCCTCCGCGTGTAGCCATTGTTCCGGGCTTTATATCATCGAGCCACGACAATAATGATATCACGAACTTGGGGCGAGGCGGGTCCGATTATACCGCTTCCATCATCGCTGCAGCAATGAATGCCTCCGTTCTGGAAATATGGACCGACGTGGATGGATTTATGACGGCCGACCCGAAGATCATCAACTCAGCATATGTAATCGAAGAGTTGTCGTTCACCGAAGCGATTGAGTTAACCAACTTCGGTGCTAAAGTGATATACCCACCTACCATCTTCCCGGTCTATCACAAAAATATTCCCATCTACGTGAAAAACACGTTTCGGCCTGAAGCGGAAGGAACACGGATACGAAATATACAGCCTACCCGTAACGGACAAATCATTAAAGGGATCTCTTCCATAAGCGATACCGCACTTATCACCATCCAAGGATTGGGTATGGTGGGCGTGATTGGCGTGAATAAGCGCATCTTCTCCGCACTGGCCGATAATGGCATCAGCGTCTTTATCGTTTCGCAGGCCTCATCTGAAAACAGCACCTCTATTGGAGTGCGTACGCAAGACGCCGCACTCTCACAACAAGTACTCTCTCAAGAGTTCGCGCACGAAATCAGCATGGGTAGCATCAACGAGATCATGGTGGAGTATGATCTGGCAACCATCGCCATCGTGGGCCAAAATATGAAGCACGTACCCGGTATTGCCGGAAAGTTTTTCGGTGCATTGGGGCGGAATGGGATCAGCATCGTTGCGTTGGCTCAAGGCGCGGGGGAGACCAACATCTCCTGTGTTATTTCCAAAACCGACCTCAAGAAGTCGCTCAACGTGATTCATGACTCCTTTTTCCTATCGCCATACCAAGAGCTGAACCTGTTCGTGGTAGGCACCGGTACGGTGGGAGGAAACCTGCTGGAACAGATACAAAAGCAACAAAACACCCTTAAGGATCACAATAAGCTACGAATCAACATTGTAGGGATTGCCAACGGGAGAAAAGCACTTTTCACACGCGAAGGAATCCCACTTGAAGGTTACTACGAAAACCTGATGGCTAATGGCATCAAGAGCTCTCCCGAACGGATACGCGACGAGGTCATGAAGATGAATATTTTCAATTCGGTGTTTGTCGACTGTACCGCGAGCCCCGATATCGCGAAGCTCTACGGTGAACTGATGGCGAAGAATATCTCGGTGGTCACTGCCAACAAAATTGCCGCCTCCTCCGATTACGAAAGTTACCGTCTCCTCAAAGAAACTGCACGAAAAGCCGGCGTGAAATTCCTTTTCGAGACAAACGTGGGAGCAGGCCTTCCCATCATCAACACGATGAATTCATTGACCCATTCGGGGGATAAGATTATAAAACTGGAAGCAGTACTCTCGGGTACGTTGAACTTTATCTTTAACACCTTAAGCGAAAAGGTGCCTTTCAGCAAGGCGATCCAAATGGCGGTAGATGCTCAATTCGCGGAGCCAGACCCTCGTGTGGATCTAAGCGGGTTGGATGTCACACGCAAATTAGTGATCCTATCGCGTGAGGCGGGAGCAAAAGTGAACCAGTCGGATGTCACGAAGAACCTCTTTGTTCCTCAAAAATTTTTCGATGGCACCCTCGATGAGTTCTGGCAAACCATCTCCGAGATGGATACCTCTTTTGAAGAGCGCCGCAAAGAATTAGCTAAAGAAGGTAAACGGCTCCGATTCGTGGCGTCATACGATCACGGGCACTGTGAAGTAGGATTACGTGAAGTAGAGAGAGGGCATCCCTTCTATGATTTGGAGGGTAGCAACAACATCATCATGATTACTACCGAGCGATACAACGAGTACCCCATGGTGATTAAGGGGTACGGGGCGGGAGCCGGTGTAACAGCTGCCGGTGTCTTTTCTGACATCATCTCTATCGCTAACATCCGTTAATGAAACTTTTAATAACCAAAGGAGCTTAAGCCAGAAATGAAACATATCATTATTTTGGGCGATGGCATGGCCGATGAGCCGATCGCGTCGCTGGGAAACAGAACACCGCTACAGGCAGCCCGTACTCCTTACATGGACCTACTGGCACGAATGGGAAGAAACGGGATATTAAATACTGTTCCCGACGGATTTGCTCCCGGGAGTGAAATCGCCAACCTTTCGGTCTTGGGGTATGACGTTCCATCGGTATACGAGGGGCGAGGTGTATTAGAGGCCGCGAGCATGGGCGTGGATATCCTACCGGGCGAGATCGGCATGCGTTGCAACTTGGTCTGTATAGAAGGAGACTTATTGAAAAACCATTCAGCAGGACATATTTCAACTGCTGAAGCAGCCGAACTGAT
This sequence comes from uncultured Proteiniphilum sp., assembly GCA_964344275.1. Classification (GTDB taxonomy): domain Bacteria; phylum Bacteroidota; class Bacteroidia; order Bacteroidales; family Dysgonomonadaceae; genus Proteiniphilum. The sequence continues at coordinate 2,409 of CAYFMZ010000087.1, read as the reverse complement.
CCAGTTCTTAGAAGATAAGCTTGGCGACGATCGCGTTAGCTTTCACCCGGGGGTCTCCTACCGTCACGTGCTCAAGATGAAAGGCGGGAACAAGCATCTCCGCTGTACCCCCCCTCACGATATCCCGGGGAAACCGTTTGCTCCCCATCTGATCCAACCCTTAACAGAGGATGCTAAAGCAACTGCAGATGCGCTGAACGAGCTGATCACCGCTTCCCGCGAACTACTGCACGACCATCCCATCAATATCCAACGTGTGAAGGAAGGGAAGGATCCTGCCAACAGCATCTGGCCATGGTCCCCCGGCTTTCGACCCAGCATGCGCCGGCTATCGGAGATGTTTCCTATCAATAGCGGGGCAGTGATCTCGGCGGTGGATCTCATCCGCGGCATCGGGGCATACGCCGGGCTGGAGGTGATCATGGTAGAGGGAGCCACCGGGCTCCACGATACAAACTACGAGGGGAAAGCACAGGCCGCTTTGAAGGCACTGAAAGAGAACGATTTCGTTTACCTACATATAGAGGCCAGCGATGAGGCGGGGCACGAAGGGGATGTAGCTCTTAAGGTAAAAACAATCGAGTACCTCGATGCACGTGTCGTGAAGCCGATCTACGAGGAGACCCAGAAATGGGAAGAGCCCGTGACGATTGCCGTTTTGCCCGACCATCCTACTCCCTGCGCCATTCGCACGCATACCCGTGACCCCATCCCGTTTCTGATTTATCGGACAGATAAAGAGGGCGACAGCGTGCAAACCTACGACGAGTTTGCCGCAAAGCAGGGTAGCTACGGGTTGCTGAAAGAGGATGAGTTTATGAAAGCTCTCTTTCAAGAATGAAGAATGAAGAATGAA
>CAYFMZ010000087.1:0-1453 GCA_964344275.1 uncultured Proteiniphilum sp. | reverse complement strand
AATGAAGAATTAAGAATTCGGGAGGTTTTGGATATCATGGGATAATGACTCCGAATCCGAAATATCGAATTTGGAATCTGAAATTTGCAAAATGCCACAACATGCACTACTACAGCACGAATAAGAAAGTCCCGGCCGTTTCTCTTCAGGAGGCGGTGGTCAAGGGGCTCGCACCAGATAGAGGGCTCTACATGCCCGAAAAAATTGAACAACTTCCCCGCTCGTTCTTCGACGAAATAGGGGGATTGGAATTGACTGAAGTAGCTAAAGCTGCCGCGGGACTCTTCTTTGGTGAAGATATCCCAAAACAAACACTTGACACCATCGTAGAAGAGACCCTTAATTTTGATATTCCGCTTGTGAAAGTAGAGGAAGGAATTCATGTTCTGGAACTATTTCATGGCCCCACCTTCGCGTTCAAAGACGTGGGAGCCCGCTTCATGGCACGGGTGCTCTCCTACTTCGTGAAGGAGCGGCAACAGGAGGACGTGAAGGTGCTGGTCGCTACTTCCGGAGATACCGGAAGTGCGGTGGCTAACGGCTTCCTTGGTGTGAAAGGCATACAAGTGTTCGTGCTATATCCCTCGGGAAAAGTGAGCGATATGCAGGAGGCACAGTTCACCACCTTAGGAGAAAATATTGTTGCATTGGAGGTAGACGGAACGTTTGACGACTGCCAGGCATTGGTAAAATCGGCGTTCATGGACGAGGAGCTAAACAGCCGCCTGAACCTCACCTCTGCCAACTCTATCAACGTGGCGCGATTCTTACCGCAATCGTTCTACTACTTCTGGGCCTACGCGCAACTGGTGAAAATTTCATTGGACACAAACGTGGTAATCGCGGTGCCAAGCGGCAACTTGGGCAACCTTACTGCCGGTCTTTTTGCCAAAGAGGCAGGATTACCAATTAGCCGATTTATCGCGGCCAACAACCGGAACGATGTCTTTTTCCGATACCTCCAATCAGGTGAATACCATCCGGGGGCATCCATCCAAACAGTCGCTAACGCGATGGACGTGGGGGCACCCAGTAACTTCGACCGTATCCTTGATCTCTACAGCTCATCCCACCAAGCTATCCGAAACGAGATCGATGGGTTTACCTATTCGGACGAAACAATCAAAACAGCTATACGAGAGACATACCAACAAACGGGATACCTCCTTGATCCCCACGGGGCGTGTGCCTATCTGGCTCTAAAAGAGTCCAAAGCGCCCAACGAAACCGGTGTTTTCTTAGCCACGGCGCATCCTGCCAAATTCAAGGAAACAGTGGAAGCGTGTATCGGTTCTTCTATAAATATACCGAAGGGATTAAAAGCCTTTATGCAAAGGGAAAAACAGTCGATTCCGCTTACTAACGACTTCAATGCATTGAAAAAAGTGCTTATGACCCACTCTTAAGTTTCTTTTTATTATTTTTGCTGCATATTAATGCATTAATGAGTAGT
>CAYFMZ010000086.1:3610-8547 GCA_964344275.1 uncultured Proteiniphilum sp. | reverse complement strand
AAAAATCACGCGACATTCTCCTGAGCAATGGCGAACTAAAGTGGGATGAAATAAAAACGGGACTAAATCAAACATGCTTTTTCGTTCTCTTGGGAAGGCTATTCAAAAAAATGGAAAATTGGTAACCGAAACACTCGAGAGTATAGAGTCAAGTTTATTACAGAACACCGGAATACCTGTCGCATCAAGCACGCCAAGCGGATGGGTATATGTACTTAAATCTCTCTCGAATAACCCTCAAATCAAAGAAATTAGGAATTTCTATAAAATAGGACTTACCAGCGTACCGGTTGAGGAAAGAGTTAAAAGCGCGGCAAATGAGGCTACTTATCTATTTGCGGATGTAAAAATCATAGCTACTTACAAATGCTATGATACAAATTTGCATGTACTAGAAAACCTTATCCACCGCTTCTTCTCGCGTGCCTGCCTCAATTTCGACATTAATCTTTCCAATGGCCAACGCATTACCCCTAGAGAATGGTTTATTGTTCCGTTACCTGTCATTGATGAAGCAATTCACATGCTAATCAATGGTAGTATTATCAACTACATGTATGATACAGCTAAAGAGACAATTGTTCTGAAACCCTAACTATTATTCAGGAGGATTATTAATTTCGGCCTCGCTTCTACTCAACCGATTCTCCTTTTCTCTCACCGAGTTAAGAATCGTTTCACCAATCCCTCCTAATCGAACCGTTGAAGTGATAAGGGAGGCATCAGCTAAATTACTGTGCGCGTATTCATTCGATGTCGACTGCACGGGATAAAGCAACATAAAGTTTGTATACTTGAAATATGTATTAATATAATCCGGGATTTTTTTCATCACCGGATGGTAAGATACCTTGTTCCGGCGACTCATGACAATCATCAACGCTTCATTATTTCCTACTTCATCTGCTAATTTTGTAAAGCTATGCCAATTATCGAATTCCGTGAAATCAGCATCGATGGGATGTATTTGTTGCACGTGTTTGAGAATTTCAAGGATATCCTCGTTGCCGTAAAAGGAAAGTTTAGCCCCCGTGTTCTTCCCCAAATTCCATATTTTCGTGAGCCACAACGGGAAACCAATTACTTTCTCCGCGTCGGGAGGAATAATAACCAATCGCCTTTTCACCGTCGAGAGAGGCTGCATTGCTTTGTATACAAAGAGATTGGATTGGCTTTTCTCCAGTACACCTTCGACTAAATTTCCTAAAAAGGACTCAGATATCTCCTGTTTTTGGTGAAGTCCCATCACTATATCTGTAATGTTATACTTCTTTACTACCCCTAAGATTCCATTCAGAATATTCATATCGTAACGGATCAAGGGCTGGATCACCGTCTCTGCTGCCGCTCCAAACTTCGTTGCATCTTCCAACAATTTGCGTGCCTCCTTTCCCATTCTGGGACTGGAATCAGTACTCCTGATAATGTGCAGTGCATAAAGGTCGTTCTGGTTGTTTTTTGATTTAATTACCAAGCTGAAGTCGACAAGATCTTTGAGAGTTTCATTATTAGCCACGGGAATTAGAATCCGCTCCTCAACAATATCATTTTCATCATCCCGCATTCCATCGGCAAATGCCACCCTAACGGCTCCCTTTTGTGCTCTAAAAGAGGAGATGGTGCATGTAATAAGGATCATCACGATGGCACCATTCAAGATAGAATCATCCAGCAACCCCACTCGATGTCCTACCATTACCGTGGCCAACGTGGCCGCGGCCTGTGAGTTACTAAGTCCAAAAATAAGCATTCTCTCCGCTTTGGTGTAACGGTATATTTTCTGCGTGAAGAGCGCGGCCAGGTATTTTGAGAGAATGGCCACTGTTGTTATGACCGCTGCCACCTTAATGGTCTCCCAACCCGATACAAATGCCCGGTAATCAATTAACATCCCCACGCTAATCAAGAAAATGGGAATAAAGATCGCGTTGCCCACGAAGTCGATTCTATTCATCAAAGAAGAGACATGGGGGATGAGCCTATTCATCGACAAACCGGCGAGAAACGCCCCTATAATTGCCTCAATGCCTGCAAGCTCTGCAGCGAATCCTCCCAAAAACACTATCAACATAATGAAGACAAACTGCGTGGTGCTGTCGTGGAATTTTTTGAAAAACCACCTCCCGATGATGGGAAAGACAAAAATCACGACAAGAGCGAAAGCTATGATCGAAAAACTCATTCTCCCCCAAAAAGCCGGCGTAACGTCGCCTTCGTTCATTGCCACAATCACGGCCAGCACCAAAAGTGCCAAGGTGTCTGTAATCAGTGTCCCGCCGACTGCTATCGTGACTGCTCTATTTTTCCCTGCCCCTAACTTACTGATTGCCGGATAAACCAGCAGTGTGTGAGAAGCCAGCATACTGGCCAGAAGGATGGACGAAATAAGGGTTAACTCCAGAATGTATTAACCTGCAAAACTACCTATAAGCATGGGAATGGAAAAAGTCAACATCCCAAACACCAGACTCTTGGAGCTGTTTTTCTTAAATTCGGCCACGTCGATCTCGATCCCGGCCAAAAACATGATATAGAGCAAGCCGGCATTCCCTAACATGATCATGTTACTATCACGCATCATTAACCCTAAGCTGTAAGGGCCAATGATCATTCCCGCGATAATGAGGCCGATGATCGAGGGAGTTTTAATCTTATTGAATAAAATAGGTGCGAGCAGTATGATCACGAACAGAATCATAAACTGCACGGTAGGATTAGTAATGGGTAATGATAAATCTAATGCTAATAACATCGATAACCTCTATTTTTATTTTCCAATCTACAACTTTACCTTTATTCGCCTTGCTTTCGACTCGTTCCAGAAAGCATCCAACGCGGTCACCACATACGTGTACCGGTTTGTCCCTCCTTCGTACGGTAACACGAAAAAGTTTTCGGGGGTAATACCCACGATGTTCTCGGCACGGCCAATATCTACCCGCTCTCCTTGAGCGAAACGATACACCACGAAGCGTTGCGCGGATTCGGGGTTTTGGGGTTGTTTCCGGTGCTCCCACGCGAGGAAATGCATATCCTCCGTGAACACCTCGTTCAACTTTTTCACTCTGCCCGGCCGTCCCTCGTGCATGTGCGTGTACGCGGGGATAAGAGAAGGAGCTTTATGCAGTCCGTTTTTCATCTCGTCGGCTACTCCTTCAAAATTATCCAGTACCTGGTAACCATACCAGTAGCAATTTCCATGCACGTGCGGCATCTCTCGTGTTTGACGGATTTTGATATCCAGCTCCTTCCTATCGATGCTACGTTTCAGATCCTGCCCGATATAGAGTGGCTGCTCAAAATTATGCTCGCTCCACCAGTGCAACAGGGTGGTATAATCGGCCGCGGCGTGCCCTCTTTCCCAGTACAACTGCGGCAGGTTGTAATCGATCCAGCCCTTCTCTACCCACAGTTTGATGTCCGCGTACAGGTCGTCGTAGTTCTGTAGCCCATTGGTATCGCTTCCTTGGGGGTCGTTCCGTTTGTTACGGTAAATCCCGAAAGGGCTGATCCCGAACCGCACCCACGGTTTTGTCGAGGCGATGGTGAGCTTAATCTGCTGGATAAGCAGGTTCACGTTGTTCCGTCGCCAGTCCCCCCGTTGGGAAGGTGAAAATCCTTGTGACGCGGCGTACATGTTAAAACTTCGATCGTCAGGAAACGCCTCCCCCGCGATGGGATAGGGATAAAAGTAGTCGTCCATATGAATGGCATCCACATCGTACCTCTCGACGATATCCTTCACCACTTCACATATGAACCCCCGGTTCTCGGGCAAGCCGGGATCGAAAAAGAGTTGCGTACCGTACTGCACGAACCGCTCGGGGTAACGCCAGTAGATATGGTCGGGTGCTAAGCCATTATTCACGTGGGTCTTTACACGGTAGGGATTCATCCACGCGTGCAACTCCATCCCTCGTTTGTGGCACTCATCGATTAAAAAGGCAAGCGGGTCGAAGGATGGATCGTCCGGTGCCACGCCCTGTGTCCCCGTGAGGAAACGGCTCCACGGCTCCAGATCAGAGCGGTAGAAAGCGTCTGCCTCCGGCCTGATCTGAAAAATCACCGCGTTGATGCCCGCTTCGTCGAACTTACGCACCATCTCTGATAGGTAATGTTTCATCGCGGAACTGTTCATCTGCCGGTAGCGGGATTGCCCCACTGTTTGTACCCACGCGCCGCGGAACTCAAATTTTGGAGCTCCTTCGGCTGTTATTTGAGGAGCGGTTCTCGTTGTCCCACACGCGGGGAGTAACAGGAGCAATGCACCCAACAAAAAAAGATATGTTATATGTTTATTCATTTCGTTTGAAAAAGTCGTTATCACACGTATGGCCCGTAACACTTCAAGGTCAGGGAATAAAAATATGGTCGTCGCTCTCGATCAACTGATCCACTTGATGCTGTTTCGGGTAGACCACGATCCGGTTATGATCGGGAAAGCGGTTCTCAATCCGTGTGGGTAAACTCTCCAACACGGGGATATGCGAAATGTAGCCGGGGTGTGCCGAAACCAGGAGAATCAAGTCGTCTTTCTTGATCATATCGCCACAAGACATCGGGTTGTTCCAATCAGTGAACGGTTCAAACGTGAAGTTCACGGACTTGTTTTGCTCCAGCATAGCGACACGTGTATCGGGATCTCCCAGGTGCAAAACCGGGATTGAAAGCTCAGAGGAGAGCTTGGTCACCTTATTCACCCACATCCCGAAGCCGTCCTCTTTTTCGACCAGTGGAGGAGTGATGACGACGATCCGCTTATTAAGGATTAGGTTTTGATCGAGATGGCATACAAACAAGTTTTTATCGGTGCTCTTGATGATCATCTCTATTTTCTCTCCCAAGAGTTTATCCCAAAGGCCCGCGCGGCCCGGCCACCCCAAGATAACAATATCGGTCATCGTCTCACGAGCGGTACGCATAATACCATCCGCCGG
>CAYFMZ010000086.1:0-3510 GCA_964344275.1 uncultured Proteiniphilum sp. | reverse complement strand
ACGAGGCACCAGCACGAAGATGATAACAGAAAAGATGATCAACGAAATCAACAATCTGGCCAAGAAAGCGGGATTCACCCCTCCGGTGCTGTTCGATAAAATGATAGCCAAGATGATCAGCACCGCGGTATCCGTGAATATGGTACCTCCCACGGTAATGGCTACCGTCTGGTTGCGGGCGATGCCCATCCGGCTGACAATAGGATACGCCACCAACGTGTGGGTAGAGAACATGCTCGCGGTGAGGAAACTGGCGTTCGCGTCGTATCCTAACAAATAATAACAGACAGGGAACCCGATAATAAGGGGAATGATAAAGGTATAAAATCCGAAAGTAAGGCTTTTGTTCCGGTTCAGTTTAAACTCTCCCAAATCGAGCTCCAAGCCCGCGATAAACATGATGTAAAGCAGTCCAATAGTAGAAAACATCTGCATAGCCGCGTGGCTATTGCTGATCCAGTTGAGGCCGTAAGGGCCAATGATCACCCCCGCCACGATCAGCCCAATGATGCTGGGCACGTTTAACCGTTTGAGCAAGATGGGAGCTAAAAGCACGATTAACAGCAATACGGCAAATATCAGTACCGGATTGGTAAAAGGTAACGCGAAATGGTGTTGTATTTCGGCCTGGAATGTCTCCATAAAAATTCTTTTTGATAAAATGAAAGCGGCAAAACCTCCAACAGGATCCGCTCCAATAAAGCACAAAATTAATTATTTTCTTTGATTCAGAGGAACCCGACGGAAAGGAATCGATAAAATTCTTATATTCGCGGGTTATAGCAAAGTCAATATGAGCAACCCCAAGCAAATCGAAATAAAGGGGGCACGCGTCAATAATCTCAAGAATATCGACGTGAACATCCCCCGCAACACGTTCACGGTTATCACAGGCCTCTCCGGCTCCGGAAAATCATCCCTCGCTTTCGACACCCTCTACGCGGAGGGGCAACGTCGTTACGTTGAGAGCCTCTCCGCGTATGCCCGGCAATTCTTGGGCCGGATGAACAAACCGGAATGCGACTATATCAAAGGCATCCCACCTGCCATTGCCATCGAGCAGAAAGTAAATACCCGCAACCCTCGCTCTACGGTGGGCACCTCCACCGAGATCTATGAATACATGCGGCTCCTCTACGCGCGTGTGGGAAGGACCATCTCCCCCATCTCAGGGAAAGAGGTGAAACGCCATTACGTGCACGACGTGGTGGAAAAGATGCAGGAGTACCGGGAAGGGACCCGCCTCGCGGTAATGGCACGCCTCCAGATAAGGAGTGAGCGTACCCCGCGGGAACAACTTGAGATACTGATGAAAGAGGGATTTACCCGGGTGGACGTGGGGGAACAGTTTTACCGGATCGACGAGCTGCTACAACAGAAAAAACTCCCGTCGGCCGAGGAGGTCTTGCTGGTGATCGACCGCCTCTCCTGCTCGTCGGACAAGGCGACGGTAAACCGGCTGTCGGACTCTGTAGAGACCGCCTTCCTGGAGGGAAATGGCGAATGTATCCTCCGTTTTTGGGGTGAGGCGGGAATTGAGACCTACGAGTTTTCCAACCGGTTCGAGGCGGACGGAATGGTATTTGAAGAACCTACCGAGTTGATGTTCAACTTTAACAGTCCTGCCGGAGCCTGCCCCAAATGTGAAGGATTCGGGAAAATCGTGGGAATCGACGAGAACCTGGTGATTCCCGACAAGAGCCTCTCCGTGCAAGAGGAGTCCGTGCAGTGCTGGAAAGGGGAAAAAATGAGCGAGTGGCGGAAAGAGTTCGTGCGCAACGCGTACAAGGCCGACTTCCCGATTCACCGGGCCTATTACGATCTGACAGAGGTGGAAAAAGATATCCTTTGGAACGGACGCCACGACCTTGAGATCTATGGCATCAACGACTTTTTCGGGATGCTGGAACGAAACCTTTACAAGATTCAGTACCGGGTGATGTTGGCACGTTATCGAGGCAAGACCGACTGCACCCTTTGCAAAGGGGCTCGACTTAAACAGGAAGCACTCCACGTGAAAGTGGGGGGTAAATCGATTGCTGAACTGGTGCTCCTGCCTGTCACGGAACTCATACCCTTCTTCGAAGACCTCCCTTTGAGCAAATCGGAAGCGACCATCGCGGAGCGGCTGCTCACCGAGATACGAAACCGTCTCCAGTTCCTGCTGGACGTGGGATTAGGGTACCTCACGCTGAACCGGCTCTCCAACACCCTTTCCGGGGGCGAAAGTCAACGTATCAACCTGGTATCGTCACTGGGAAGCAGCTTGGTGGGTTCGTTATATATTTTGGATGAACCCAGCATAGGGCTTCACTCGCGCGACACCCACCTGCTTATTGGCGTGTTAAAGGAACTGCAACGGCCGGGCAACACGGTGGTGGTGGTGGAGCACGACGAGGAGATCATACGGGCGGCGGACTACATTATCGATATTGGGCCGCTCGCGGGGCGATTGGGTGGCGAGGTGATCTACCAGGGTAAAGTGGCGGAACTGGAAGAAAAAAGCGACAGCTTCACGGTAAAATACCTTACCGGAGAAGAGAAGATCGAGGTGCCCAAGACACGCAGAAAGTGGAACAACTATATCGAGGTGAAGGGGGCACGACAAAATAACCTCAAGAATATCGATGTGAAATTCCCGCTCAATGTAATGACGGTGGTCACCGGGGTGAGCGGTTCGGGTAAATCGTCCTTAGTGAACGACGTGTTGTTTAACGCACTCCAGCACGAGTACAAGGAGACGCCTTTGCAGCGTGCAGAATTCAACGGCATCAGTGGCGATATAAAGTTGATGCAGGCGGCGGAGTACGTGGACCAGAACCCGATCGGGAAATCGTCTCGTTCCAACCCGGCTACCTACCTCAAGGCGTACGACGAGGTCCGAAAACTCTTCGCGGCCCAGCCTCTCTCGAAACAGATGGGTTTCACCCCGGCCTATTTTTCCTTCAACGTGGAGGGAGGACGCTGCGATGAGTGCAAGGGAGAAGGGACGATCACCGTGGAGATGCAGTTCATGGCCGATATTCAGCTGGAGTGCGAATCGTGCCACGGCAAGCGGTTTTCGCCCGAAGTGCTGGAGGTAGAGTACAAGGGGATGTCGATTCACGACGTGCTGGAGATGACCGTAAGCCAAGCATTCGAGTTCTTCGGGAAACAGAAAGGGGCGACCGAGAAAAAGATCGCGAAGAAAATTCAACCCCTGCAGGATGTGGGGTTGGGATACCTGAAGCTGGGACAATCCTCCTCCACCCTTTCGGGCGGCGAGAACCAGCGGGTGAAATTGGCCTTTTACCTGGGAGAAGAGAAAGCGCGCTCCACGATATTTATCTTCGATGAACCTACTACCGGGCTCCACTTCCACGATATCAAGACCCTGCTTAAAGCATTCGACGCGTTGATAGAGCGGGGCCATACCGTGATCATCATCGAGCACAACATGGAGGTGATCAAGTGTGCCGACCATATCATTGACATCGGTCCCGAAGGGGGGAAAGCGGGAGGTTATATCGT
>CAYFMZ010000085.1:4521-8567 GCA_964344275.1 uncultured Proteiniphilum sp. | reverse complement strand
ATGATTTCTATCCCAAATTAGAGAAGCTAGATCTCAAGGGCAAGACAGTAGCCCTTTTCGGTCTTGGGGATGCCTCTATTTATCCCAGCTCGTTCGTTGATGCCATGGGTATACTCTACGAGATTCTAGCAGAAAAAGGGGTCACCTTCATCGGCGAAGTGCCTACCGACGGATATGACTTTGAATACTCCCGCGCCGTGGTAGAGGACAAATTCGTGGGCTTACCGCTTGACGATGATTACGAGCCCGATCTAACGGAAGAGCGAATCATCAACTGGGTGGAACAACTCAAGCCCCACCTGAGTTAATTCGCCCATTTGGGTTAATCTACCCACCTACACCTTCATTTTTTTAGACGATAGATATCGTCCTTATCTTGGACGATAAATACAGACACCCCTCCCAAGATAAGGGAGAAGCCGGCCAGTACCATCGTTAAGATTACCTGCCCGTGGAACAACGTGCTCGTGATATAACCAAGGATACTCGCGGCTAAAATTTGTGGAATCACGATAAAGAAATTAAAGATTCCCATGTAGGTACCCATCTTTGCTGCCGGAAGCGACCCTGTTAGAATCGCGTAGGGCATCGACAGGATGCTTCCCCAGGCGAAACCTACCCCGATCATGGGAACTAGTAACATCATGGGGTCCTTAACGAAGTAGAGCGAGATAAACGATATCCCTCCCACGACCAACGCGATGGCATGCGTGCCCTTACGCCCTATTTGACGTGCAATCAACGGCAGTAGGAACGCGCTTAGGGCCGATACCGCGTTGTACACGGCAAACAGTACACCTACCCAGTTGGCACCCTGATTGTACAAGTGCGATGTGGAGTCGGTAGTCCCGTAGATATGCTGCGTTACAGCCGGGGTGGTATATATCCACAAGGCATAGAAAGCCAACCATGAAAAGAACTGAACAATGGCCAGCTGACCCATTGTCTTGGGCATATGCAGCAGGTCGTTCATAATCCCCACCAATCCATTTTGACGATTGCTTTTCCCGGTAATCAACCCCGATAAAATTAGGATAACGCCAAACACCAACAACAGTGCTCCCACTATGTAAAGCTGCCCGTTTTGGTCTCCCATGCCTGAAAAAAGGGTAATTAACGTGACCAGTAACCCCATCAAGGCCCACAACGCGCCTGTTTTAAGAAACCTCGACGATGTAACGGGAGGCTTCGTCATCTGTCTCACCCCGGTGTCTCTCTCCTTGGCCTCTTCAAAGGCCGCCAGCTCCTCAGGAGAGTATTCCTTGGAGGTGAAAACCGTGTAAAACACCGATGCGAAAAGAACTACCCCTCCAATATAGAACGAGAGTTTAACCGATTGGGGTATGATGCCTTCTTCGGCCGTGTTGGGAACCCCGAACCAGTTGGTCAGGATATAAGGAAGAGCCGATGCGACAACCGCCCCCGTTCCAATAAAAAAACTCTGCATCGCGAAGCCCATGGTCCTTTGTTCCGTGGGTAAGTTATCGCCCACGAAAGCCCGGAAAGGCTCCATCGAGATATTAATCGATGCGTCCATGATCCAGAGCATCCCTGCCGCGATCCACAGTGAAGGAGAGTTAGGCATGAAAAACAGTGCCATCGTGGTAAAGATGGCCCCAATCATAAAGTAGGGCCTCCTACGTCCATACTTGCTCCATGTCTTATCGCTCAGGTGCCCGATGATTGGCTGCACGATAAGCCCGGTTACGGGAGCGGCAATCCACAAGATGGGGATATCTTCCACTCGAGCACCCAGCGTTTCGAATATACGGCTCACGTTCGCGTTCTGCAATGCAAACCCGAATTGGATACCGAGGAATCCGAAGCTCATGTTCCAGATCTCCCAAAAAGAAAGTCGTCTCTTCTTCATATTCAATGGTTTTCTATGATGTTAGTTTGAATTATAAAAGATTTCATTATCGGGTAGATCCTTTCACTACCAGCTCTGTTTTTATCAATCGGCTCACCACCCCTCTTTTCGTCTCCTTCCCTTCAATACGGTTAATCAGCAACTGCGTGGCCGTTTTTCCCATTTTGTAGCCATGCTGATCCACGCTGGTTAACTTTGGATACGTAACTTCGGTAAGGTAGCTGTTTGTAAACCCACATACCGAGAGATCGTCGGGAATCTTAAAACCCATCGACGTGGCAAATTGTGTACAGTACGCGGCCACCTCGTCGTTGATACAAAAGATAGCATCCGGCGGTGGTGATTGCGCCAACATCTCCGGAATAATTTCTCTTGCCAGTTCCACGGTATCGCACACGATGTTCAACTTCGGGTCCATCGGAAGCTTGTGTTTACGCAACGCGTCTTCGTACCCCATTCGACGATTATTCGCTATGGGCAACAGCGACGTTGCCCCGAGATACGCGATTCTCTTGCATCCCGTTTCAATCAAGTGTTCAACTGCTTTGTAGGCTCCCGCGTAATCGTCTACCACCACTTTATCGGTATTGATTCCGGTACAGATCCTGTCAAAAAAGACCAGATGAACGTTGTTATCGATAATTTCCTGGAAATGGTTGAACTCCCGGGTCGTTTTCGACTGCGAGGCTAGAATCCCACACACACGAGCGTCTAAAAGGGTTGTCACGCTTCTCACTTCCCGTTCGTAGTCTTCATTCGAGTGGCAAAAAAGCAGATTATAGTTGTTTTTTTCTGCTTCATCCTGAATACCCGCGAGTACCGTGGAGAAAAAGTAATGCACAATTTCGGGTACGATTACCCCGATCGTGTTGTTGCGATTGGTCCGCAACTGCATTGCCAAGGGATTGGGTTTATATTTGTGTTCCGCCGCGTATTCCTGAACTCTCATTCGTGTCGTCACGCTAATGGCCGGGTGGTTTTTCATTGCCCTCGACACGGTGGAAGGCGACAAATCAAGCGCTTTGGCGATATCCTTTAAGGTAATTTGCCTCATACACGTTTACTCTAATTAAAAAAATGCTTCCCCTTGGTTTTCCCAAAGGAGTTAGATCATGGTCGCACCGGAAACCGTAATGAGAAAGGAAATAAACTCGCGATAATCCCGAGGCGCATCCACAAATATACTCAAATAATGAATTGATAAGGCATTCAAAAGTGAATTTTCTTTCAAAAAGGGGGGCTACGAGGTTAAATTTTATAATTTTGTAAGACAAATAATCAAACCATCAATTCTTATGGCCGAGTCGAACGCACCGTTATTCATTCAGTCTGAAGTTGGAAAACTAGAAGCCGTTCTATTGCATTACCCCGGGGCGGAGGTCGAGAACATGACTCCCCGCCAAGCACAACGTGCATTATACAGCGATATATTAAACCTCTCTATCGCGCGAAAGGAGTACGATCAGTTACTGGGCGTACTTAAAAAAAGCTCCCAAGTGTACCAGGTATCCGATCTACTGACCCGGGTACTGGAGCACGACGAGTTGAAGGCAGAACTGATCCGTTCGATCTGCGAAATCGAGCAGGTTCCTTCTTACCAGGATTATCTGCTAAGCCTCCCCGCCCCTCTTCTATCGAGTGTACTTATAGAGGGGTTGCCGTTACAAATTGAAACGCTGACTGATTTCCTTCGAGAGGAGTATTACGCGTTGGATCCGCTCTATAACTTTTATTTCACGAGAGACCCTTCGGTGGTCATTGGCCAAAGCGCGTTAGTGTGCAAGATGGCCAATAACGTGCGGGCGCGGGAAACCCTTATCATGGAAGCGATATTTAAAAGTGGCATATTTGGCACTCCGTCATTAATTAACACCCACGAGTTGTCGAAAAATGAACCCCGCGTAATGATCGAAGGTGGCGATATACTTGTCGTGAATGAAGATATCCTTTTAATAGGGAATGGGGCACGTACAAGCTCGGAGGGAATCGACTTGCTGGTAAAAGAGTTCTGTAAATTCGGCACCGGCAGAAAACACGTGGTCGTGCAACAGCTCCCTCACTCGCCCGAGTCGTTTATCCATCTCGACATGGTATTTACTCTACTGGACCATGACAAGGCCATGATTTACAAACCGCTTATCATGAGCAGCTCACCCTATCAGACGGTACATATCGA
>CAYFMZ010000085.1:2174-4421 GCA_964344275.1 uncultured Proteiniphilum sp. | reverse complement strand
CTTCTTCGCGTAGAGGGGATCGGTAATACCGAAATCCCTCACCGGCACGAGAAATCGCTCCACGATTAGCTCATCTTTCTGAATGACCCCGTCACGGTATAGCGCCCATAGGCGATGATTGTTGGGCATATACACATCATAGTACGCATCAAACGTGGGATAATATTTCTCATAGCCGTAATCGATGTAGATCTCCTCTAAGCACTCTTTCCCATTACGATGGATATCCCACAACGTATCATCAAGGTCGATGAATAAATTCTTAACTGTCATTCTCACGTAACGAATGCGGGATAAGCGGTCTGCTTACCCCGAAAACGTTTCTTATATTAATTTACTTCGATAATCAAGTATTTGGTAAGGCTCCAGAAGCGTTGCGTATCCGTGATAGTGAACGTGAGGTTCCCATCTTCACCTTCCACAAATTCGTACGTTCCTTCTGGATGGGTAGACCATACCTTTGCCTTAGGTGCAAAAAGCGGGATTTCGGTGACTTCGCGGATATCAATCGTGAGGAAATATTCCTTGTTAAACGTGTCTTGCATCACACGCGTTGCCTGTAAGAAGCCTCCCGAAAGGATCTTTTGATCTCTCAATTCCCGGGCTGTACCAAAAACATAATAAGCGGTATTAAGCGTTCGATCTTGCTCACGAATCATCTCCGACTGCTTTTCGGTTTCGAGAGCCAATGAGGTAATATCTTGCGACAGCTGCGCGATCTGTTCATCCTTCAGGGCTAGCTCCGCTTGCAGTTCGGATAGTCGCCCCGTGCTCTCCTGCATTTCACGGTTAAGCCGGCTAATCGTGTTCTTTAACGAGGTCATCTCGCGGGTACTTCCGCTATACTTCTTATTCAACTCCTCTAACTGTGCCTTATTCCGTTGGAGTATCTCGTTAATCATTTTAAAGTTCTCGCTTACGCGATCCTTGGTGTTCTGGCTCATTTCGCCCTCTTGTGAAGATTGCGTGGAGATATATTTCTCTGCTTCCCTTATCCGCTCGAAATTCGCTTCCACCTCACTAATCACAGACATCATCTCAGCTGTTTCTGAATCGGCATCCGCCGTTTGCATCAGAAGGGAATCCCTCTGGGCCTGAAGCTCTTTATACTCTTTCGACTCCTTTACATTTGTACACGAGACGATGAGTCCCATGACCACCAATAAAATCCATTCTCGTTTCATAAAAGTCAATATTTTCTTGTTAGTAACTTTAGACTATTTCTTTTCTGTTAATTTTGCGGCATCCCTGCTACTACAATAACAAACTCTCCTCTTGGTATGTTTTCTGAAAAATGAGCGACCAACTCCCTCAATGTCCCCCTCACGGTCTCCGCGTGAAGTTTGGATATCTCTCGTGAGATCGTTGCTTCCCGTTCTTCTCCCAAATTTTCCGCCAATTGAGACAACGTTTTAATTACCCGGTAAGGTGATTCGTAAAAAACCATGGTTCTCGTCTCGTTCACAAGCTGTTTTAACCGTGTTTGTCGTCCTTTTTTTTGCGGGAGAAACCCTTCGAAACAAAACCGGTCGTTCGGCAAGCCCGATTCAACTAGAGCTGGAATAAAAGCGGTAGCGCCGGGCAGGCACTCGACTTCTACTCCCTCCTGAATGCAAGCCCTCACCAGATAAAAACCGGGATCGGATATAGCTGGGGTGCCCGCGTCAGAAATAAGAGCAATTGTTTCGCCACTTTTCAGTTTTTCCAACAAGTTAGTGGTTACACGGTGCTCATTGAACTTGTGGTGCGATTGCATCCGTGTCTCTATTCCAAAATGCTTCAGCAAGACACCACTCGTACGTGTATCCTCGGCCAATATCAAACTGCACTCTTTCAGTATCCTAAGTGCTCGCAGCGTAATATCTTCCAAATTGCCGATAGGCGTGGGCACGACAAATAATTTCCCCATCGATTGTTCATTCTGTTACTCGAAACCGCCTTTGATTACCTGAAGGAAATCATTGACCGTGGGATTATCGAAATCCCAGGATTGAGACTCCTTCAGATACTCCTCTGCCTCCTCGTAGGATTTGAACATGCTCAACGCTTGCATTGCCCGGTTCATCTCCTGACGGTCGTTTCGAAACAACTCGCGTTGGTAGAGAAAACGGTCATTCAGGCTGATACCTTGTTTTAAGTCTACCGCGGAAGGATGTACCGGAATAGAATCATTCAGCGACGCCTTTTTCTTCTCGATCGGAACGTGTCTTGGAGGAATACGTGGGCTCCTTTCAATCGGGTTCGGAT
>CAYFMZ010000085.1:0-2074 GCA_964344275.1 uncultured Proteiniphilum sp. | reverse complement strand
CGTGTATTGATTGCTGACGTTATCGCTTTCCTTCTGTTCAGCCGGTGCTACTTCTTCTTGTTCAGCCGGTGCTACTTCTTCTCTATCCGTTTCAACGTGCTTCAAAGGTTGATCAGCGATGGGAGGGACATCGGCGGTAGAAGCCGTATCCAATGGTTCATCCATAGGAGCCGTTTCGTGAGTAACCCTATTTTCCGTTTCTGATAGAAAAAACACAAGACGCTCCATCTGTCCTCTCATATCATCAATCTGCATAAATTCCAGCCGATGTAACAGCTTGGATATCTTCTGAATTTGATCGAAAGACTCCTTGAAAAAAGAGAAAGGCAGCGAGTCGTTGTTCCTGACAGATACAGCCCTCTCTGACAACAAATTCAAATCACTGATAATTTGATCTATATACTCTTTTCTTTTCTCCAACATCCGGTACCTTTTTACATATGATTCTCAAAGTAACATAACATAAGCGACAACCGCGGTCATCACTGTATGCAAAAGTAATCATTATTTAGAACGCGCCACAAAATCGTCGGGTAAATTTACAAGATATAACTTTTTGGTACTCCTTGTAATGGAGGTATAAAGCCACCGGTAGAAATTATCACCCAGGTTCGCTTTTTGAATATAGCCCAAATCCAAAAAGACATTCTTCCATTCTCCCCCTTGTGCCTTGTGACAGGTTACCGCGTAACCATACTTTACTTGCAGCGCGTTAAAGTAGGGATTCGATTTAACCTCCTTATAACGAGACCGCTTTGTCGGAATGTGCATATAGTCCTCCATCGCGTTGTTAAAAAGATGATCGCTCTGCTCCCGTGTAAGGCCAGGCACCTCGGTATGCAGCACGTCCAAATTAATCTTGGCTTCAAACTCGATATCGTAATCACGATGATAGAGTGTTACATTACAGAATCGAAACCCGTACATCTCCTCCTCTGCTCGCACTCGTTGCACTTCCACGAACTCACCGTTTGCTAAAAAATCAAGGTATTCGAACTCTTTAGCCCAAAAATAATTGTTTTTAGTAATCATAAGTATATCTCCGGACGAGAGTTCTTCTTCTCTATAAAGCACCCTGCTTCGAACACCATTATTGTAGGCATTTACCCGTTTATTGGACCGGGATATCACGATGGTCTCTTCCATACCATCTCTTCGGTAAGCATCGGATATTTCATCGATCAGTTCCATTCCTGTTATACGCACCACATCGGCGAAACCATTTACCTGCAACCGGGGGTAGTCATGGGTAGCTTGGAACCTCAACGCGTCTCTAAGCCCGGTCGCGTTGGTGAGGATACCCGACTCCTCGGCCTGCCTCACGATCTCGGTTAGCGTGGATTCCTGCACTTGGAGTGAATAGGACTGCAGCATCTCCCTGTCAAGCGCGGGGCTATTCTCTTGTTTCACCGGAGGCAACTGCGCGTTATCGCCAATCAGCATCATTCGACACCCCTCCGCGCTATAGACGTACTCAATCAAGTCATCAAGTAACCGCCCGGTTCCAAAAATTGAAAAGTCAGACGATTCATTGCTGATCATGGAGGCTTCATCCACGATAAAAAGAGTATGCTTGTGCAGGTTGTCGGAAAGTGAAAAGTGTGCTGTCTCTTCTCCAAACTTTTGTTGCCTGTATATTTTCTTGTGGATTGTAAATGCCTGCTGTGCCGCGTATCCCGAGAAAACTTTTGCTGCTCTCCCGGTAGGTGCCAAGAGCACCGTTTTTTGCTGGAATTCATTCATCGTCCGCACGAGGCTGCCAATTAACGAGGACTTACCCGTTCCGGCGTATCCTTTTAATAAAAACACCTCCTCACCGTTACCGGAAAAGAGGAAGTCGACGATTTTATCCAACGCGAAGGTTTGGTCGTTCGTGAAAGCAAAAGGGAAATTTTCTCTGATTTTCTCAACAAAAAACCGATTTATCATTCTTTTAGGGTATTTTTTCTCGTAAAAGTAGCACAATTATCATTCTTTTTCTAAATTTGTAGTTTAAAATCAGAAAATCAAAATTAAAACAGTATAAATTAAAAAAGAAAAGTCCATGAAAGTTGTAATGAGAGTGCTTTTAGCA
>CAYFMZ010000084.1:0-8772 GCA_964344275.1 uncultured Proteiniphilum sp. | reverse complement strand
TTGTTAGCGGCGGAACTTTTTACATTTCAGTCCCCATCGGTCCGCAACGAATTGAATTTAATGCTCATAGAGTGTTTTCCGTCGAATACTTATTGCAAATACTTTCCAAGAAATTCATCATTGACACCTTTTCGTATGTCGATGACAAAGGCGATTTTTTCGAAAAGGCAGAATTGACAGAAGATCGTATAAAATCTAACTTTTCATGCAATTTCGGGTGTGGAATATTTATTTTGATAAAAAAATAAAACCGGACAAAGACTTTATATCTTTCTAAAAAAACTGGTTTTGCTAAACGCGTGTTGAAAAAACACGGGCCCTTGGAATTCGGTTTTCTCCCATTTGCCGGGATCTTGCAACTCGTCGAAATCCTGAAGGTAATACTTCCTGTCGGAGTTATCCACGATTAAATACCCTCCTCGTTTCACGTGCGAGATAGCCCGTTTCACGCAGCAATTGCGTGATCTTCCGTCCACGACCACGATGTTGAAATGGTTGACAGGGAACGCGTCGATCGCCTTCACGTAATTCTCGTAAGAGAGTCCGATAGAGTTTTTATCGTTCGAGATAAAATCATCGGGATTACGGTAATCCCTCTCTTCCCAATCGTTTACTTCCACTCCCGGTATCTCCATGTATTCCACGTTATTGATCGATAAATCCAGCAGCTTTTCTTTTAAGAAGTTACTCCATTTTTTGTCATGTTCTACACTTAACACTCGATCGCATCGCAGGGCAAAGAAAAGTGTAGAGCCACCCGAACCCCATTCAAATACCTCGTGGTCAGGAGCGGTGATCGATGAAAGGAAATCGATCGCGTCGTACGTCATCCACGGGAGTTTTCTCGAAAGGGTACTGTCGCCGGAACGTTTGTCGTTGTACCAGCGACGGAACTGCTTGATATGCGTTAGAGTACTATTTTCAATCGCGTAACGCATCGCGAACCGAATATAAAGCAAACTATCTTTCATGCAATTTATTATAAAAGGGTAGATAAGGAAATTGAGTCACAACAACTCCTCATGTAAACAAAGTGATTATTTAACACTTTTGTTCTCTTTCTTAGCACTAAACCATGCTTCAATTTCTTTCGTCATTTCCAATCCCAACAACTTACACATCGTGATATACAATATGCCGGTTACCGTCACGCTCACGAGAATAAAAAGGATATTCTCACCCACGTGACTTGTTACAAAATAAGCCACAACCGCGCTTATAACCGCAGTGAAGAGATAAGGGAACGTGTCACTCACAAATTGCAGGAGTGAGTAGCGAATTACTTTACCGGAAAAAATGACTGATAGAAGAAGAGTGATAGCCATGTAGACTACCCAACTGATAGCCAGACCCAGGATCCCTTTAGAGAAAAAGAGAAAAATAAGTAAAAACAGCAGTACCCCTTTTATTACTTCCAGTCCCAGAAAAAAAACAGACCGCTCCTTTGCGATAAAAAGTTCGCTGAAGATAATGGTTAAGGGCAGGAGCATACCTCCCAAGGTCAGCACCTGAAAATAGGGAACCGCGGCAAGCCACTTCTCCTTGAAAAACAAGTAGAACATGGGCTCGGCGATGAGTATCAATAAAAAAGCGATCGGGAAAACCAGAAACGCGATCGATTTAATTAACTTTCGTGTCACCCGAACGAGTCGCTCCGATTCTTGATTGATCTCCGACAAAATTAGCATGGCCACCGATCGGAAAGTGTTCGACAAGGTGAGAAACGGAATCTCTTGATATCGTTTTGCCTGATTAAAATAGGCCACTTGACTCATGGGGTAAAACGCTGCAATCAAACTAGGATAGATATTATTCACCGTGGAAGATACCAAGTTCGACAATAACAGCTTGTAACTAAACTGGAAAAAGCTCTTCAAACTCGACATGTTAAAGTTAGGATGGGGCCGCCATGAAGAACGCACCCAAAGAATCACTGTCCGCGCGAAAGCAAACAAAAGAAGTTGCATGACCAGAGCCCACACGCCAAACCCGGTGAGTGCCATCGCGATAGCCACTACATCGGCGATCAATAACGCCAACATATTTACTTTCGTGAGTAATTTAAAATTAGCCTCCTTGATCAATATTGTCTGGTGAATCAATCCCAGCGCGTTGAAAATGAGCGTCAAGAACAACACCCTCGAAACTGGGACGATTGCCGGCGCGTTGAACAAGTTACCAATTAACGGACTCAAGAAAAAGAGGATCGTGTAGAGCAACAAGCTCAACCCCGCGTTAAAGAAAAACACCGCGTTGTAATCAGCCGGTGAAACATCTTTCCGGTTTATCAACACCCTTCCTAAACCACTATCAATAAGGATCGTGGAAAAAGCAGTAAAGAGTGCCAACGAACCTATCAACCCGTACGCTTCTGGAGCAATGATATTCATCAACACCAGCATGCTCACGAAATTAAGCACCTGCTGTCCGAATTTATCAATGAAGCTCCAGAAAAGGGAAACAGTTGTTTTATGTTTCAAGGAATGCTCCGCCATGAAAGAATATTTACGCTTTCGACCCCCCGGACGTACTTAACCACACCGGAACAAAGGACCGCCTTGCAAAAATAGGCAACTTTTTGATACCGGATGGTGTCGAAGCAAAGAATCATTTGAAAAGTAACTCCTCCTTGCCCCATCTAATCCCCCGCACCCAGATGATTGTCGTCTAAAATGGTTACTTTTGTACTCGGGAGAAGAATAATGGGAACACGATTTGGCGTGTAATTCTTCATTGCCAATTGTTCATTGTTCATTAGTAATTGCCTCATGAGGGTACTTATTGTAAGCACATACGATATACAGGGTGGAGCGGCCATAGCGGCAAGCAGGCTTCAACACGCGTTGAGGGAAATCGGATGCGACGCCTCCATGGTGGTGCGTACCAAGCGGAGTAACGATCCCAGGGTGCTTCAAGTGAGGAGCGACTGGGAAAACAAACTGCACTTCTACCGGGAGCGAGGCGTTATTTTCTTGCACAACCGGTTATCAAAGAAGTACCTGTTCGACGTGTCAATCGCCAACACGGGAGTTCACATCAATGATCTCCCGGAGTTCCAAACAGCCGATGTGATTCACCTGCACTGGATAAACCAGGGGATGCTGTCCCTTAATGAGATGGGGCACATCCTTGCATCCGGGAAAAAGGTGGTCTGGACCCTGCACGACATGTGGTCCTTTACCGGCATCTGCCACCACGCGGCAGGGTGCAGGCACTTTGAAACGGGTTGCGGCAACTGCCCCTACCTCGCTTCCCCCTCGCCAAAAGATCTTTCGTTCAAGGCATTCCGGGAAAAACAGGCCATTTACGCGAATGGCAAGATTACCTTCGTCGCGTGCAGCGAATGGCTCAAAGAGTTGGCAAAGAAAAGCCCCCTCACCCGAGGGCATGAAGTGGTGAGCATCCCCAATCCTATGGATACCGGCCTCTATTTTCCGGGAGATAAGCGTGCTTTGCGCGAGAAGATGCGGCTGCCGCACGATAAAAGGATTGCACTGTTTGCTGCTGCAAAGGCTTCCGACCCGCGCAAGGGCGTGGAATATTTAATCCGAGCAAGCGAGATCCTCGCGCGCGAGCAAAACGACCTGCTTTTCCTTATTGCAGGGGTAAATGGCGACGATATTGCCCGCCGCCTCCCGCTGCCGGCAAAGAACATGGGATATGTCGCACCCGACCGGATGGCGGAGCTTTACAGCGCGGCCGACGTGTACATCACTCCCTCGCTGCATGAGAACTTGCCGAACACTATCATGGAGGCGATGGCGTGCGGCACCCCCTGCGTGGGGTTCCACACGGGAGGCATCCCCGAGATGATTGATCACGGGATAAATGGGTACGTGGCGGAATACCGGAACGTCGAAGATTTGGCACGGGGCATTGCCAGTGTGCTCTACGAAGAGGACGGCAAAGAGTTATCTCGTAGAGCACGAGAAAAAGTATCCCGGGAGTACGAACAAAAGAAAATTGCAAACCGATACAAAGCGATCTATGAAAGAGAATAACTTCACCGACAAAGCCCATTGGGATACCTACTGGGAAAACTACCGGTACGATAAAATTCCTAAAAAAGTGGTCTTCTTCCCGTTCGTACCGCGCCTCGCGAAGGGAAAAAGTTTCATCGAGATCGGAGGCTTTCCAGGAGTACACGCCGCCTACTTTTACCGGCAGGGCATTCCGGAGGTTACGATCCTTGACTTCCATATCGACACGGATATTGTCCGGAAGTTCGAGGAGATAAACAGCTTGCCCGAGGGGAGCATCCGGTGCGTCGAGAGCGATTTTTTCACGTACAACCCCAAGGAAAAATACGACGTGGTGTTCTCTTCGGGATTCATCGAGCATTTCAAGGACACGGAAGACGCGATCCGACGGCACGTGGAGTTATTATCGAACCAAGGACAACTGCTGATCCTTATTCCCAACTTCCTGGGCTTAAACGGAAGTATACAGCGACGGTTCGATAAGGCCAACCTGGATGCGCATAATCTGAAATCGATGGAAATTCCCCGGTTGAAGGAGATCATGCAGCGGTTTGAGTTGCAAGATATCTCCGTGGACTACCTCGGCAAGCCGATGATATGGCTCGAGCCTACACCGGAAAACAAGAAAAAACGAAAATGGGTGAAGCTGCTGAGCTATGCTATCAAACTATTCCCGTTAAAGGGCAAGTTCCTATCTCCCTACATAGCCATTTACGCGAGAAAATGAACAGTTTAACGGTCATAACGGTCACCTATAACGCCGAGCAGACGCTTGAGCGGACACTGAAAAGCGTGAAGGAACAGACATACCCCGCTATTCAGCACCTGATCGTGGATGGGAAATCGACAGACGGAACGGTCGACCTGATCCGTCGCCACGAGCATGATAAGATGACCTGGATCAGCGAGCCGGACGAAGGACTTTACCACGCGATGAACAAGGCGATTGACATGACCGCTGGCGATTACCTCTGCTTCCTCAACGCGGGAGATACTTTTTACGAGGCGAGCACGGTGGAGAAGTTGATGGGCTCGTTCATGGAGGGGCAACCGCCCGATATTCTCTACGGGGAGACGGCCATCGTGGATGATGACGGCGGGTTTCTTCATATGCGGCGGCTGAAAGCACCTAAACGGCTCACGTGGAAAAGTTTCAAGCAAGGCATGTTGGTGTGCCACCAGGCATTTATCGTGAAACGGGAACTGGCAGAGCCGTACGATCTCTCCTACCGGTTCTCGTCCGACTTCGACTGGTGCATCCGCCTGATGAAAAAAGGGCGATCGATCCTTAACACCCGGCTCATCTTGATCAACTACCTTAACGAGGGACTCACCACCACTCACCGAAAGGCATCATTGAAAGAGCGGTACCGTATCATGGCGAAGCATTACGGGCATATCTCTACCCTCCTCTACCACGCGTGGTTTGTTGTACGTGCTATTTTGAAATAGCATGAGATATCTTTGGAGTTCAAAGGAAATCGATTAAATTTGCAAAGAAGATCTCAACATAAGAAGTAAGTAGTATGTCCATAGTAATTGCTAAAATAGACACGAGTGGTCCCACGGGAAAACGCCTATTGCAAGAATTGAAAAACCACCCCAAAGTTGCAAAATTAGAATACCCTTTACCCGAAGAGTTAGAGGGGGAGAAGTTATACACGGTTGAAGAAGCTTTCGCGGGATTACGAAAAAAAGTTAAACAGCACTACTCCAAAAAATGAAGCGGTTTCAGGTTGTTCTCTCGGAAGAAGCCAAATTAGACATTGACAATTTATTCGATTTTATAGTAACTGAGTATAAAAGCGAATTTACCGCGAATCAATATATTAACGGATTGGAAAACACGATTCAATCGCTGTCTCGATCGGCGGAGATATACCGGCTGCAAACAGCTCCTTTTTTTAAACAATTCGGAGACAATGTACGACGTGTTAATTACAAAAAAATGGCTGTTATATATTCGATATATGAACATTACGTGTATATTCAACGTGTGGTTGCTACTTCAATAATCCCGGAAATATAATGACATGCAAAGACGAAAACTGAAAATTGAGGAGCTGAACCGGATCAGTATCGAGGAGTTCAAGGAAGCAGAAAAGATGCCGATGGTGGTGGTGCTCGATAACGTGCGAAGCCAACACAACATTGGATCGGTGTTCCGCACGAGCGATGCGTTCCGAGTAGCAGAGATCATTCTCTGCGGCATTACCTCCACCCCGCCCAACGTGGAGATCCACAAGACCGCGCTGGGAGCAGAAGACGCGGTGCCGTGGCACTATTTTGAAGAGACCCTCTCTGCCGTGGAAGCACTCAAAGCAGAGGGATACACCGTTTTCTCCATCGAGCAGGCGGAGAACAGCATCTCTTTGGAAAATTTTCAACCGGAAAGCGGCAAGAAATACGCCATTATCTTCGGCCACGAGGTGCATGGTGTACAGCAAGAGGTGGTAAACGCCTCGCACGGGTGCATCGAGATTCCCCAACACGGCACCAAGCACTCCCTCAACGTCTCGGTCACCGCGGGCATCGTCATATGGGATTTTTATAAGCTACTCGAAAATCAGGGAACAATTTCATTAAAAAAATAATGCTATCTTTGTGGTACTCACGAACAAGTCTTTTGATATACTATTAAAACAATAGGTATTATGTTTATAAAAGAAGAGATAGCTAACCGAACCGCTGATTTCAAGGCCGTCTGCCGAAATCATAGTGTCAAGCAATTATATGCTTTTGGATCAGCAGTTACCGACAGCTTCAACACCGAAAAAAGCGACGTTGACTTGCTGGTGGAAATTGATGAATCCAACCCCCTGGATCGGGGAGAAAAGTTGATTTCCCTTTGGGATGCATTCGAAGATTTTTTCCATAGAAAAGTGGATTTATTAACCAACGCATCCCTAAAAAACCCATACCTGATAAAAAGTATAGAGGCGACTAAAGTCTTGATTTATGACAGAAAAGGGGAGAAAATATTTGTCTGACATATACCAGGCCATTGAGTTAATAGAAGAGTTCACTATTTCCGTATCCGACTATGATACTTATGTGGGCGACTTAAAGACTCAAAGCGCTGTTGAAAGGCAATTGGGTATTATAGGAGAAGCGGTAAATAAATTCATGGCTATCCATCCTGAATATGCACTGGAAAACGCGGCTAAGATAGTTGGATTTAGAAATCGGCTGATACACGCGTATGACGCGGTAGATAGTTCGATTGTCTGGGTTATCATCAATCGTTATTTAATTCCGCTTAAAAGGGAAGTACAACAAAAAATATCTTAGAGGAACTACAATTTACCTGGATATTTCGTTAAGCGAGCGCGGAACTATTTTTTAACTGTATGCTTTCTCCATCGAACTCTGCGTAAGAAAAGTGGGTGATCCAGTCGCCAAGCATAATAACCTTTGAATGCTCTGCGATAGGCAGGTCGAGCAACACGTGGCGGTGCCCGAAAATAAAATAATTGATATCCGGCTCCTCTTTTATTTTCTCTTTGGCAAATTGAATCAAGTGCTCCCGCTCCTCGCCCAGGTAGGGGGTAACACCGCCGTTCTCTCGGCTGCTATTGGACCAAGCATGCGCCAAAGGAATTGTCCACCGGGGATGAACAGCCGAAAAACATTTTCGCAAGAATTTGCTGTGAAAGATATTTCTCAAAAAACGAAACGATCGGGAATCGTCGCCCAACCCATCGCCGTGCGCGAGAAAGAATTTTTTGCCGTGAATAGTGGTGATATAGGGCTTGAAATGAAGAATCAATCCGCACTCTTTAGCGAGGTAGTCGGTCAACCATAAGTCATGATTCCCGACAAAAAAATGCACCTCCACACCCGAGTCGGTCAACTCTCCCAACTTGCCTAAAAGACGAGTGAATCCTTTTGGCACCACGTACTTATACTCGTACCAGTAATCGAATATATCACCTAACAGGTAAATCGCAAGGGCATCCTCTTTTATTTTATCGAGCCAACGGCACAGTTTTCGTTCCGTTTCCATGGAATCGACATGTGTTTTAGAGCCCAAGTGGGCATCGGCAAGAAAATACACCTTTTTCCTCACGATCTATCGCATTCAATCTAAATGATTGCAACTTGGGTGAAGTACCTGCAGTTGCACAAAATAATCACCATTACGTTCAACCTATATGGTTACAACTCGGTGAGCCACCTTTTTTACATCATCCCTAATTCGAGCAACGCCTCTTCGCTCATCATCGACTGATCCCATGGCGGATCGAAGGTGAGATCGAGATCAACGCGATTCACTTCCGGGATAGACTCCACCTTCATCTGAACATCCATCAGAATAAAGTCCGCCGCGGGACAAGCGGGGGAGGTAAACGTCATCTCCACGGTAACATTGTTCTCGCTATCGATATCCACGTTGTAAATCAGTCCCAAATCGTAGATGTTCACGGGGATTTCGGGGTCGTACACCGTGCGGAGCATGACCACGATTTTATCTTGCAGTGCTTGTAATTCTTCGTTCATAATCGTTGTTTTTGTATTTAAACCGATAAAACGGCAAATTGTTTACTTTGAATCATCCAGAGTTGATTCAAACTACACCGTGTAAAGATAACGCTAAATTCTTAATTATTCATTATTCGCCATGGCATAGTTCAAGTAAGCTTGCTATCTGGTCACCTAACTTAACAAAACTACTCAAATAACCCCTTCGTCGGCAAAACTAAAATAGGCATCGCCGCAAACGATGATATGATCGAGCAACACGATATCCATCCATCGAGCGGCCTCTTTAAGCTTCTTCGTGATGCTCGTA
>CAYFMZ010000083.1:6950-8834 GCA_964344275.1 uncultured Proteiniphilum sp. | reverse complement strand
GCTTGTCTTTAATATAAACGACGCCCTCTCGGGGAACAAAAGTAATAAAACTTTGCGTCTGATAGTCTTTTTAGCATTTTTATCCTGTATATTTGTACGAGTAATATATATTAAATTGAACAGATGCAGAAATATTTGTTTGTCCTTTCCTTTGCTTTATTAGCTTTTGCTTGTGGACCCGGTTCATCGAAGGGGAGCAGGGATGGCGAAAGAGTGTTAACCGTAACCATCGAGCCGCAGCGTTATTTTCTTGATCGGATCGTGGGGGATGCTTTCACGATTAACACGCTCGTGCCGGTTGGAACAAGCCCAGAAACGTACGAGCCCGCGCCCTCTGTGATGGTCAACATGGGCAAGAGCGAAATATATTTCATGGTGGGCGACCTCGGCTTTGAGCGGGCATGGAGCCAACGGTTGGCAGAAAATAATCCCGAGGTGCTTATCGTGAACTGCTCTGATGGTATCGAACGAATGGAAGGGCACGAACATCATCACGACGAGGGGGATGGACATCATCACGGTGAGGGGGATGCCCATCACCACCATCATCATGATGGTATGGATCCACACGTGTGGTCCTCCCCAAAGGCGGTGAAGCTGTTTACCCGTAACATGTTGGAGGCGGTCGTGGAGGCTGATCCCGGGAACGAGGAGATGTATCGGGAAAACTACCGGCAGCTCTTGGGGACGATCGAACGGACCGACAGTACCGTTCAAGCTTTACTGGACAACGCGAAGGGGCGATCCTTTATAATCTACCACCCCGCTTTGGGTTATTTTGCCCGCGATTACGGTTTAAAACAGCTGAGCATCGAGTTTGAAGGGAAGAATCCATCCCCGTCGCAAATAAAAGAGATGATCGATATTGCCAGGCAGGAGAAGATTCACACCGTGTTCGTGGAACGCGGGTTCGATAAAAAGAATGCCGAAGTGATTGCCGAAGAGGTTAACGCGGAGCTTTTCGTGATCGATCCATTAGCGTATGAATGGGATGAAGAGTTGATTCGTATAGCTTCTATTTTGTCCCGTGAGACCGAGAAAAAATAGCAGAATGAATAAGCTGATTGATATAAAAAACGTGACGTTGGGGTACGAGGGGAAGCCCGATGTATTGAACGACATCTCCTTTTCCATTTACGCTGACGACTTCCTGGGGATAATTGGCCCCAACGGGGGAGGGAAAACCACGCTCTTGAAAGCAATTCTAGGCTTGCTGAAGCCTCGTTCGGGTTCCATTCTCTATTACGACAGAGGTGTGGAGACCGACTCCCTTAACATTGGTTACCTGCCGCAAATCAATCGAATTGATAAGAAATTCCCGATATCGGTGTCGCAAGTCATTCTTTCGGGACTTACTCCCCGGAAGCACCTCTTTAAAAAGTACAACGCGCGAGATCGGCAAAAAGTGGAAGAGGTGGCCGATCGATTAGGGATCCTCAACTTACTGTCCCGTCCGATCGGCGAATTATCCGGGGGACAGTTGCAACGGGTGTTGTTAGGAAGAGCAATCATCGACAACCCCAAGCTCATCATCTTGGACGAGCCGAGCACGTACGTGGATAAGCTTTTCGAGACCAATTTTTACAAGCTGTTGGGGGATATCAACAAAGAGATCGCGATCGTGCTGGTATCACACGACGTGGGTACGATTATCTCGCACGTGAAAAATATAGCGTGCGTGAACAAAGGGCTGCATTACCACGCGGGCACCGATATTTCTCAAGAATGGTTGCTGGGAGCGTACGACTCTTGCCCTATTGAGATACTTGGACATGGATCGCTTCCTCACCGAGTGCTCTTGGAACATGACCGGATGCATGATCACGCCCTTGAACAGGCTGATAAGCATCTCGAACAGGCTGACAAGCATCTTGAACAGGCTGA
>CAYFMZ010000083.1:0-6850 GCA_964344275.1 uncultured Proteiniphilum sp. | reverse complement strand
GAACAGGCTGACAAGCATCTTGAACAGGCTGATAAGCATGAAGATGGACATGGGGAAGGCAGTGGAGAGTAACCCGAGTGATGAATTAAACGATGACAGATATAGTTTGGATTATCTTGGCCGGCCTGTTGTGGCTCGTGGGTGCCGTTGGTTCGGTGGCCCCGGTCATTCCCGGCCTCCCTCTTTGTTGGGCCGGTCTGCTTCTACTCAAGTTTATTCCATCCACGGGAGATGATATCACGTGGACAACCATTGCCATTTTGGGCGGAGTGACCGCGATAATCACGGTTTTGGATAATATCTTGCCCGTGTGGGGCACCAAAAAGATGGGGGGCAACAAGCGTGTGGTTTGGGGTGCCACGATCGGCTTGCTGATAGGCTTCTTTTTTGGTCCATGGGGAATCGTTTTGGGCCCTTTCGCGGGCGCACTGATCGGGGGGCTTGTTTCGGGTACCCGGTTGATGCCGGCCACGAAGCAGGCGACCGGCGCGTTTGTCGGGTATCTATCGGGATTGCTGCTTAAACTGATTACCGCGGGTGTAATCGCCTTCTTTTTTGTCCGTACCGTTATTGCTTGATCAGATATTCCGCGATTTGTACTGCATTCAACGCGGCACCTTTCCGGATCTGGTCGGATACCGTCCAGAAAGTCAACCCGTTTTCGTTCGCGAGGTCCTTCCTTATCCGTCCCACGTATACCGGATCTTTACCCGATAGCTCGATGGGCATGGGATATTTTTTCTGGGCAGGATCATCGATAAGCTCTATTCCGTTAGCTTTGCGGAAGGCTTGCTGGGCCTCTTCTATCGATATCGGGCGTTCAGTTTCTACCCAGATTGCTTCGGAATGGGAACGCATCACCGGCACGCGCACGCAAGTGGCACTTACTTGTATGTCGGAGTGCATGATTTTGCGGGTCTCATGGTACATTTTCATCTCCTCCTTGGTGTAGCCGTTGTCGGTAAAAACGTCTACTTGGGGAATCAGGTTATAAGCAAGCTGGTAAGCGAACTTATCTACAGTAGGTTCTTCCCCGTGTACCAACTGTTTGTGCTGGTTTTCGAGTTCCTTCATCGCGGATGCTCCCGCGCCGGACGCGGCTTGGTAGGTGGCCACGTGTACTTTCCGTATGTGCGACACATCCTCAATTGCTTTTAAGGCGACTACCAATTGTGAGGTAGTGCAATTGGGGTTAGCGATAATGTTGCGGGGACGGTTTAGGGCGTCTTCCGCGTTGATCTCGGGAACGACCAGTGGCACGTCGTCGTCCATCCGAAACGCGCTGGAGTTATCTATCATGATCGCTCCATGCTTGGTGATCGTTTCCGCGAATTCGATTGAAGTCGATCCCCCGGCCGAAACAAAAGCTATGGCAATATCTTTGAAATCGTCGTTGTGTTGCAGTTCTTTTACGGTAATTGTTTTGCCTCGGAATGTATAAGTGGTCCCGGCGCTTCGCGAAGAACCAAACAGTACCAATTCATCCATGGGGAAATTCCTATCCTCCAGTACGCTGAGCAACTCTTGCCCTACGGCCCCACTGGTGCCTACAATTGCTATTTTCATATGACAGTTTTCTTAATAATGTGCAGTTATTACCCTCTCCTTTTTTCGGTGAATACCAAAAGGGTATACTGGGGTATAACAATCACAAAGATATAAAAAAGTGCATAAACGTAGCAAAGTGAAAGCTGAAATGGGGCAGAAAAACTATTTAATTGCGATTTTGCGGCTGAATTTATCGATTTTTATGATATAATAGCCTCTCGGCACCGAGAGGGGGATCTCTGCTGAACCGGCCCTAACCTTTTGCTGCAAAATTTTGGTTCCCATGATATTGTATACCTCCACGATCCCATCAGTCGGGATATTTTCAATTATAAGTCTATTGCCTGATAATTTGAGTTTTATTTCAGGGGATACCTCCTCTCGCGAAAAACGATCCACAGAACGTCGGTTATCGATCCGTAGAGAGTCATTCATTCTTAGGGTGAACGAAGAGTCTTTATTGATTTCCAATGAGTCTTTTAGAATCACCGATGCAGTTTTATATACGTCTGATGCGTCTTTTTGTACCTCTGAAGAATTTTTCTGTGCTTCCGAACGATCTTTTTGAGCCTTCCCAAAAAAAGGATGCCTTTCTGTTTGTGAAAATGCAGGGCGCATCATTCCAATGAAAAAACAGGGAATGAGTAAAACAGTGAACAGTGGTATCGAGGTCCGTTCGCGTTGCATCGTTTATAATTCAAAAACTTTTCCTTCGATGGCGAGTTCGGTATCCGGGAAAACCTCTACCGCCTCCTTTAATAATACTCCCAGCTCGTTATAACGGGAGGAGTAGTGCCCGATTACCAATCGCTTCACTTCGGCCAGTTTCGCGATTTCAGCTGCTTGGCTTGCGGTGGAGTGGTAAGTCTCAGCCGCACGAACGCGTTCACTTTCAGCAAAGGTAGCTTCGTGATAAAGCAGGTCGACTCCCTTTACATGGGGGATGATATCGGGGTAAAATGCCGTGTCGGAGCAATACGCGTAGGTACGCGCGGGATTACCCGGGGTAGTGAGCCGGTCGTTCGCGATAACGATGCCATCCTTTCTTGTAAAATCGGCCCCTTGTTTGATTGATTGGATCTCTTTTACCGGTATTTCGTGCGTGTCGATCATCTCTCGGATCATATGACGGGGCGATTCTTTTTCAGTGAATAGAAAACCGTTCGTGTCGATCCGGTGTTTTAGCGGGAAAGATTCGATCCGTATCGATCGATTCTCGAAAAGAAGCTCGTGTTGGTCGGGGTTCAAAGTGTGATGGAGAATCTTGAACTGCATATGATTGCCTAAGTAGATCAAAAGAGGTTTCAGGAGCAGTTGAATCTCTTTATGCGCGTAAATATGAAGGTCGCTGGTCCTTCCCAACAGGCTTAGGGTAGAGAGCAGCCCGGGAAGGCCGAAGATATGGTCGCCGTGCAGGTGAGAGATAAACAGGCTGTGTAGTTTGCTGATGCGTGCTTTGAACTTCCGCATCTGGAGCTGCGTGCCCTCCCCGCAATCGATCATGAAGAGCTTTTCATTCATCTCCACGAGTTGCGAAGGTGGGTTGTGCAGTGTTGTCGGCATAGCTGATCCGCACCCGAGTATGGTCACCTGAAACTTGTTCATATCAGCGAATTCCTATCAATTTGTGTACTTGTAAGCTGAGTGCCCACCGGGGATTCTTTTTCACCAGTTCCACGCAATACGCCACGTTCTCCGTGATTATTTCCTGATCATCAAAAATCGGGCTTAGCAGATATCGGTCGGTTTTAGGGAGTACGTTAATATCGGGGAGCGGATCTCCTTTTTGGATGGGAAATCGCAACTCGTCCGCCTCCGGTATCAACTCCTTCACCTTTTCGAAATACTGTTTTGGGCTGCAGGTAATATAATCGATCCCTTTGGGTACGTTTCTTGTCCCGTTGGTCTCAATGGCCTGGAGGTACCCCTTTTCTTTGAAATGGGCCACGATAGCATCGGTGAGCTGTAAAGTGGGCTCCCCACCGGTCCAGATGATCCATTTGCATCCATATGGTTCGATCTTCGTTAGCACCTCTTCAACGCTCATTTTTACCCCGCGCTCGTAGTCAGTATCACAAAAGTCGCAACTCAAGTTGCATTTAGCCAGGCGGATGAAAATGGAGGCTTGACCAACTCTTCCTCCTTCACCTTGCAACGAGTAAAATATTTCATTTACATTCAGGTTCATAAATCGCGGATGTTTTGGGGGTTTCACTTACCTCCACGGCGTAGAGTTCGGGCAGCGAAGGCTTGAACGCGTCGTAGAGCATCTTAGCTATGTTTTCAGCAGAGCTATTGAGCGGTGCCATTATATCGTTCAGGTTGCGGTGATCCAGTTTCGAATCGATATACTCCTTCACGATATTCAATTCGTGATAATCCCTTACAAACCCTTGTTGGTTGAGTTCTTTCGATTTGAGATGCACGGTCACCACGTAATTGTGCCCATGCAAGCGGGTGCAGGGGTGATCGTCCGGCAGGCCAAACAGCGCGTGGGCTGCCGAGAAATAAAATTCTTTACTTATTTTGAACATGATGTATATACCTTTTAATTGAGCTGAATCTAATTGAGCTGTATCCACGTGCGGAGCGGGTAGTGATCCGAATATTTTACCTTGTCGACCCGTGTTCGGTAAGCTTTTAGATTCTCACTGTGCAAAATATAGTCGATCCTGAACAGGAACAGATCCTCGTGATAAGTAATCCCCGGACCGAATCCGGTGGACACGTACGCGTCTATTAACCCTTCCCTCATCCGGTTGTAAGTGAAAGAGATGGGCGTATCGTTAAAATCCCCGCAGATGATCGTCCCACGATTATCCAAGGTGTTGATGTACTGCTTCACTTTTTCTACCTGCATGGCACGCATCCTGTACGCACCGCCTAATCGGGTACGAATATTGCTTGCCACATGTTCGAAGCGCACCGAGTCGGTTTGTTGCAAGAAGTCGTTATACAATTTCTTATCTTCCGGCTTAATTTGATTCGACTCCAGGTGGACATTCGCCACGGTGTATTTTTCCCCGTCGATGTTTATCGTGTATACGGCTGCCCCGTTGTACGATGATTCAAACACCACCTCGTGAGTGTTTTCGATGGGGTATTTCGAGAAACACGCCAGCCCGAAGGTATGGTATTTTCCCGAAGATTCCAAGCTTGTGACAGAACGATAGGGGTATTTATTAAGCAGACGGTTTACATCTCGTTGCGAGAAGATCGATTGACCGGTTTTACTTACCAAGTACTCTTGGAGACAGACAATATCGGCATCGGTAGTTGCAATGTAGTCGAGAATGGGGTGCTCGGTGGCTGACCTGTTTCGCTCGGCCGGAAATCCTTGCACGTTGTAGGTTAATATTTTGATCGCGTCTTGAGGCGGTTTTGGTGAGTGCACGTGTAACGGAAAAAAAGCGGTTATAGGCTGGTAGCATGCTAAAATTGATGCGAGTGAAATGAATGCCAATCCCCATTTTGAAAATAAGGCCCAAAATATCACGTATGCAATATTTAAAAGGAGGATGAATCCGAATCCCAGTCCGATATAGGAGAAAAGGTTCGTTTTCAAAGGAGAAACACTCCACGATAGGAACGAGCAAAATAGCAAAATGATAGCCACGATGTTGGTCGCGAAGATTACCCATTTAACCAAATTCCTAAATCGATTTCTTTTATTTCTTGCTGGCATCAAATAGCTTCCTTTTTTCCTCGGACGACAAACCACTGTATCCGGACTGTTTTAATTTGTCTAGAATAGCATCTATCTCCTCCTGTTCCGTGTGCTTGCGTTGGTTATATTCCCAATCCGTCTCTTGGCGGGCGTGTTTCACCTTCATTTTCGCACGTTTTGGGCGTGGCTTAAACAGACCGACGAACCAGTCGATCAACCGGCTCATCCATGCCGTGATGTCTCTTCCTGATTTGTAACGGGTTGCAAAATAGTAACCCAGCAATGCTCCTCCTATATGCGCCACGTGTCCCCCCGGGTTCGTCGGGCTGCCGAGCGAAAGGAAGTCGAGTACGAAAGCGAAGATCGCGATATAGACGATTTTTATCTGTCCTAAAAAGAGAAGATTTAGCTTCGCGTCGGGGCGGTAAAAAGCGGCACCCATCACGATTGCCATCACCGCGGCCGATGCCCCGATCATCCAACCCCTTCCCATCTCCGTGTAATAAGGGATGGTATTGAAGGCAATCACGTAAAGGAGTGCTCCCGCGAGGCCCCCCAGCACGTATAGGCTCCCGAGCGACCGGCCTGAGAAATATTGGAGAAATATTCTCCCGAACCAATAGAGCCAAAGCATATTAAAAAGTAAGTGGAGAAATCCCTCATGGACGAACATGTAAGAGAAGAGGGTCCATATTCTCTTTACAAGCAAGGGAATATGGGAAGGCACGCCCAAGAAAGTAATTAAGTCAAAGGCGTAAACATTGAACAAGGTGAAGAAAACACCAATAACCTTCAGAACAACGAATACAAATACGTTGATGAAGATGAGCCTTGTCAATACATTGCCTGTTCGATATATCTGTTTTAGACGATCAATAAAATCTGCCATGCTGCTTATCTTTCTTTCGCCAGTATAAAATCATAAATATCCCGAAGAGCATCCCACCGAGATGAGCAAAATGGGCCACGTTGTCTCCGGAGCGATTGGCTACCCCGAATACCAATTCTAACAACCCGTACCCGATAACGAACCATTTGGCTTTAATTGGGAAGGGGAAGGGAATAATGAATAATTGAGCGTTTGGGAATAGCATGCCGAAAGCTAAGAGGATGCCGAAAACAGCCCCTGATGCACCTACCGTTACGCTTCCAATCATCGAAAACATTTCCGGAGGGATCACCGCGCTAGCTCGCAAATAAATAACCAACAACTGGATAAGTCCGGCACCAATTCCCGTGACCATGTAATAAGTAAGGAAACGTTTTGGTCCCCACACGTGTTCCAACGTTCTGCCAAACATAAACACCGCGAACATGTTAAAAAAGACATGCGAAAAAGAATAGGGATCATGAAGGAACATGTACGTGACCAGCTGGTAAATACGGAAATTCTCCGAAGCCGGGAAAAATAGGCCAAACTGCTGCGTGAGGTCAACTCCCCCTCTTCTTAGCAATACAAACTGGGCTACCCAGATGATCGCGTTGATGATAATGATATTTTTGGTAACCACGGGCAATACCCCGGCAAAACTATTTCTACTGGAATTGTACATACTGTAATCTACTGTTAGGGCGCAAAATTACGTATTATTTCCTAGGTTATGAGGCTTTTCACCCCATAAAAAGGCTTTTTTT
>CAYFMZ010000082.1:0-8905 GCA_964344275.1 uncultured Proteiniphilum sp. | reverse complement strand
GCTGATGTATCGTGGGGGTACGAGATGGATGGGCAAAAATATGACAAAGACCGCACTCATCTGCTCACCGCGTTAGAGAAAGTGACGCCCAGTACCAATAATTACACCCTCGATAAAAATGAAAAAGTAGAGCGGTTTAAACAACATGATAAATTTGGAGCATCTATGACAATAACAGCCATGTTAGTAATGTTTTTTGCCCTCATTCTCCTGTACGTAGTGTTCAGGTTCGCGGGCAAGATGTCTGCTAAATCAAGTTTGAAAAAACGAGAAGCCGCGTTAGTCGGCAAACCCGCTGAGACCAGCCGTGAAGAGATTACCGGCGAAGTACTTGCCGCGATCTTTATGGCGCTGCACGAGGAACAGGATAAGATCCACGACATCGAGCATACCATCCTCACGTTTAACCGGGTTGATAATAGGTACTCGCCATGGAGTTCAAAAATCCATGGACTGAGGGAACTTCCCCGCAAGTAAGGGATTAAGAAGTATGATACGTAATCTCTCGGCAGTAAACGGGAGCGAAAAAATTAAAAATGTTGATAGTCGGTAAATGCCGAGATCGAAATAAAAAGATCAAATAATCAAAAGATGAAACAATACAAATACAAAATCAACGGTAGCCTTTATAACGTGGTAGTTAACCACACGAGTGATGAGATAGCAGAAGTAGAAGTGAACGGCACTCCCTACACGGTTGAAATAGAGAAAAAGTCTAAAAAGTCCGTCACCACTGCTTTCAAAAAGCCGGCACAATCAGGGGCTGCACAACCACAAGTGAGCACACCCGTGAGCAAACAACCCGTGAGCGCGAGCACAAGCACCCTGATATCGCCGCTCCCCGGTATTATCCTCGACATTACCTGTAACGTGGGAGATGCCGTAAAAAAAGGGCAAAAACTACTCATCTTGGAAGCCATGAAAATGGAGAACAATATCATAGCCGATAAAGACGGCACGATTCAAGATATTAAAGTACGAAAAGGCGATTCAGTTTTGGAAGGCGCCGAACTGCTCACAATCGCGTAAATTATGGATGGCTTTTTTTATTTTTTACTTGAAAACCTAGAAACCTTTTGGAATTACACGGGCTTTGCCAACGTGGAGACGGGTCACCTTATCATGATCCTTTTCGGCATACTTTTCATCTTCTTGGCTATCCGCTACGAATTTGAACCCCTGCTGCTGGTTCCTATTGGTTTTGGTATACTGATCGGGAACGTCCCGTTTGACTTAACGGCCAACATGGAGGTCGGTATTTACGAGGAGGGATCGGTACTAAATATTCTTTACCAAGGAGTTGAAAAGGGGTGGTATCCCCCGCTTATATTTCTTGGAATTGGAGCGATGACCGACTTTTCGGCTTTGATATCGAATCCCAAGTTGATTCTCGTGGGAGCAGCGTGCCAGTTTGGTATATTTGGCGCTTACATCATCGCCCTACAGCTTGGGTTTGAACCCACCGAAGCGGCCTCAATTGGAATTATTGGTGGTGCCGACGGGCCTACTGCTATTTTCCTGACCTCGAAACTTGCGCCTCACTTACTGGGTGCCGTGGCGGTATCGGCCTATTCTTATATGGCACTAATACCGATTCTGCAGCCTCCCTGCATGCGTTTGCTCACGACCAAAAAAGAGCGGCTCATCCGTATGAAACCGCCACGGGTGGTATCTCAAAGTGAAAAGATCATTTTCCCGATCGCGGGCCTTCTTTTGACAGCGTTTCTAGTTCCCTCGGGGCTACCACTGCTAGGCATGCTTTTCTTCGGAAATTTGCTCAAGGAGTCGGGCGTTACCCGTCGCCTAGCCGAGACAGCAAGAGGTCCCATGATCGATATCGTGACCATATTGCTCGGACTGATGGTAGGGGTTTCCACGCAGGCAACCACCTTCTTGACTACCGCCTCAGTCAAAATTTTCGGATTGGGTGCACTGGCATTTATTATTGCCACTTGCGCGGGAGTAATTTTCGTGAAGGTAATGAACCTCTTCTTAAAGAAAGAGAACAAAATTAATCCGCTCATCGGTAACGCGGGCGTATCGGCAGTACCCGGATCGGCACGTATGTCGCAGATCGTAGGCTTGGAATACGACTCTACCAACCACTTGCTGATGCATGCCATGGGACCCAACGTGGCGGGTGTCATAGCCTCGACGGTAGCCGCCGGGCTATTGCTCGGTTTCTTGTATTAATAGATAATAATAATCATTTTCATGGGAGTAGAACAACTGATGCCCGCTCTTGCTGGGATGACTTGGCAACACCTGGTGATGATTGGTGTAGGCCTGATTTTGATATACCTTGCCATCGCCAAAAATTATGAGCCCACGTTGCTGCTGCCGATGGGATTTGGTGCCATCTTGGTAAATATCCCTCTCTCTTCGGCCATCACGCAGCTCGACCCGGCCACGGGCGAGGCGGTTGAGGGAGTGCTTAATATCTTTTTCGACGCGGGTATAGCTACGGAGATTTTCCCGTTGTTGATATTCATTGCCATTGGTGCGATGATCGATTTCTCGCCGCTTTTCCGAAACCCGTCACTCCTTTTATTTGGAGCAGCGGCTCAGTTCGGTATCTTTATCACGATGGTGTTAGCCGCGTTATTGGGATACGATATACGAGAGGCAGCCTCGATTGGTATTATCGGTGCGGCAGACGGGCCTACCTCCATTGTTGTAGCCTCTCGTTTCGCGCCCCATTTGTTGGGTCCCATTTCCGTGGCGGCCTATTCGTACATGGCGTTGGTGCCTATCATTCAACCACCCGTGATTCGTTTACTAACCTCTAGGAAGGAACGTTTGATTCGGATGTCGAGTGATGCAAACAAACGGATATCGAAGAAGGCACTTATTGCATTTCCAATCGTAATCACGATCGCCGCGGGAATCATTGCCCCATCTTCGCTTGCCTTGATCGGTTTCTTGATGTTTGGCAACCTGATACGAGAGTGCGGTGTATTAAATAAACTATCGCTGTCGGCACAAAATGAACTTTCAAGCCTGGTTACAATTCTTTTAGGGATCACCATCGCTAGTACAATGACTGCCGATCGGTTCGTTCGCCTCGATACATTACTCATTATTGGACTGGGACTTTTCGCCTTCGTATTCGACACATTTGGAGGGGTTATTTTTGCCAAGTTCTTGAATCTTTTCCGCTCGGAAGGGAATAAGATCAATCCGATGGTGGGTGCTTGCGGTATCTCTGCCTTTCCCATGTCGGCACGCGTGATCCACCAGATGGGGCAGAAAGAAGACCCCTATAACTACCTGTTGATGCCTGCCATCAGCACCAACGTGGGGGGACAAATAGGGTCGGTTGTAGCCGGCGGTATTATCCTCACTCTCGTGCCCCTACTGGCGTAGTAAACAAGCATTACATTGATAAAGAACTGACCCACGAGCAGGCCAGCTCTTTATTGAGATTTTAAAAATTAAAGAGATGACAACAACGTTACAACAAGCGTTATTCGTAGCCGGGGTCGGCATCGTGGGAATCTTTGCATTCATGGCAATCTTCTATCTGCTGATCCTCGCGTTGGATAAATACCTCCCGTATAAAGAGGAGGAGGAAAAAGAGTGATCGTTCGTCTCCTCGGATGTACGAACGCGATACAAACCAATAGGGTTGCTTCCATCTAGGAGGCAACCTTTTTTTTTGGGAAAGAGTTGGAAAACGGGAACAGTCTATACGCGTTTTAGCCGTATTTCTTCCGAACGTCGGCCCCCCACATCAGTTTATCGCGAAGAGTTTCATAAAAAGTGTGCCCCACCCTTTTAACTACACGTAGAGTGTAGTCGCCCCTCCTCACTTGGATACCAACCGATTCGTCGAGTACACGCGATTGACCGTCTACCGACACCAAGAACATGTGGCTGCGACTCTCAACCCTCAGTGAGATGATACTGCTATCATCTACCACTAATGATCGTGAAGTAAGATTATGGGGGGCTATAGCCGAAAGGATGATACTTGGGATGGTAGGAGACAAGATAGCCCCGCCGATACTAAGAGAGTAGGCCGTGGAACCGGTTGGGGTAGAGATCACCAGCCCGTCCGCCTGGTAAGAGGTCAGGTACTCGTTGTTAACATACGCGTGAATCGAAAGCATAGAGGCTGTATCCTGCTTAAGGATAGCCACCTCGTTGAGCGCGTGTTCGTTGAAATATTCAGGGGGAAAGGCTTCATCGGTAGACATCTTTAATAAAGCACGTTCTTCTATCCGGAAATCATTATTCATCACCTCCTGCAATGTCTCCTCTAGGTCGGCATAATTTATCGCGGCCAAAAATCCGAGACGCCCAGTATTGATCCCCAGAACCGGTATCCCCCTGTCACCCACGGTTGTAGCAGTTCGTAAAAATGTGCCATCTCCTCCCACGCTCACCACCATGTCCACATCGGGCAAACTCTCGGTGAGCTCGCATAGCGGTGAGATCTCTTGTTGGAGTGTCTTCGGGAGGCTTTGAAAAAAATTCTCAGGCAAGCACAGATCACCCCCGTGCCGCTTTATGGCATCACACACACCCAGTATTTGCTCTTCAGCTCTCGCTGTTCTATCGGGAAACATGCTTCCAAATAACGCGAACCTCATCCCTACATTATTTTTTGATTGTATAAATATCCAATTACCAATGAAATACTCACTACTTGTACTTACCCGTGATTACCACGTTAGTCTCGTTTACATGGCAGCACATTAGCATTACATATCCAAGTAATACAACAATTCGGCTAATCGTTCTTTCTGGGTATCCGTCACATCCCCCTCTTTTGAAAAATAGTAAACCACTTTGTAATCGAACCGCTCGAAACTCCTCAGGAGAACCGTCAGATCATTTACATCGAATTTCAATGAGACCAGCAACCCAGAATTATTTGAAACGGGTAGCACCGACAGGGCCATAATATGGGCATTATTGCTTTCCACGATACGCGCAATCTCTGTAAGCGTGTAATCTTTTATTGGAACTTCCAGTATTAGAATCGAATTTTCCAATTCTGAAAGCTCCGTGAATTGCTCGGGAGTGACGGGAGTAGTAAGCCTTTCTACCTGGTTTTTGATAAATTCTTTCGTTGACATTGCGTAAAACGGTTAATTCGTATTACTTTTGTATTGTTTTACAAAGATAGTGTACTATTTCATTAAGCCAAATGGGTAGAAGGCAAACTTGTTTGCGTTATACCATGGCGGGAAATAGTCTGATAAAATCGAAAGCCGAGAGCAGTGTCAAACTCGTTTGAACATTGCCGAGGCGCATCCTATCTTATACAAAGATGGCAAAATTTCGCGTATTTGGGCTTACCTGTAGATTTTTTATTTTTTCTTACCCATTACTTTCGTTATTTTTTTCGTTGTAAAACATACTGTTTTGAGTAGAATATGACAAAATTAAGTGTAAATGTAAATAAAATTGCCACGCTGAGGAATTCGCGCGGGGGCAATATTCCCAATCTGGTGCAAACGGTTATTGACTGTCAGCACTTTGGAGCGGAAGGAATCACAGTCCACCCCCGTCCGGATGAGCGGCATATCCGATATACCGACGTGTACGACCTGCAATC
Organism: uncultured Proteiniphilum sp.; assembly: GCA_964344275.1. Classification (GTDB taxonomy): domain Bacteria; phylum Bacteroidota; class Bacteroidia; order Bacteroidales; family Dysgonomonadaceae; genus Proteiniphilum. The sequence goes on along the minus strand of CAYFMZ010000082.1, from coordinate 3,339 downwards.
AAAAGTACATACGGAATTCAATATCGAGGGCAATCCTACTCCTGAGTTTATTTCTCTCATTCGTAAAATCAGGCCCACTCAAGTAACCCTTGTACCCGATGCATACGATACCCTCACTTCCGACACAGGATGGGACACAGTAGCGCACCATGAGTTTTTGACAGAAATAGTGAACGAGTTCCAATCAATAGGAGTACGTACCTCCATCTTCGTGGATCCCATAGCCGAAATCATTCAGATGGCATCTCGGATTGGTACAGACCGGATTGAACTTTACACGGGCCCCTACGCGGAAGAGTATGCCAAGGATCGGGAGAAAGCCATCGCCCCATACGTGGAGGCAGCAACCTTAGCTAAAAATTTAGGCTTAGGAGTGAACGCGGGGCACGACCTGAACTTAGTTAATCTTCAGTACCTCTCTCAAAATATCCCGTGGATAAAGGAGGTATCTATCGGCCACTCCCTCATTAGTGACGCGCTTTACATGGGATTAAAAGAAACAATAAAAGCGTATAAAAATTGTTTAAAAGCGTCTCCTGTCGAGGTTTGAATACCCAAAACAGCTATCTTTATCACAACAATTTATTCATAAGTTCCGTATAATTTAATAATGTGACGATTCGAGTTCCATACACCAATTAAGAAATAATAGACTGATCGTATGAATCTTTTACAAATATCCCTGCCGGCAGACACGGCCCAAGCGATTTATAACGCCATGCAGCAAGTGAGTGACGCTGAAATGGAAGCGGTTAGAATGAATGCGTTCGACCTGGCACTGAAGGGCGGCTGGCTAATGATCGTATTGCTTATACTCCTCTTGATGACTATCTACGTTTTGATTGAACGGACGTTGGTTATTGGAAAAGCCGATAAGGAGGATAACTCGTTTATGAACCGAATAAAAGACTACATTCACGACGGGAAGATTGACGCGGCAGTCGCGCTCTGCCGTAATACCGATACACCCTCTTCACGCATGGTAGAGAAAGGGATTTCACGTTTGGGAAGGCCTACCGCTGATGTGATGTCGGCCATTGAGAATCAAGGCAACATCGAGATATCAAAACTCGAGAAGGGCCTCCCCGTGCTGGCAACTTCCGCATCGGGTGCCCCAATGGTGGGTTTCCTTGGTACCGTAACGGGGATGGTACGCGCCTTCATGGATATGGCAAACGCGGGTGCGAACGTGGATGTGGGTATTCTGTCTGCCGGTATCTACGAGGCACTGGTGACCACCGTCGCGGGGCTTATCGTGGGTATTATCGCCCTCTTTGCTTATAACTATCTCAACACACGGATCAAAGGGATCGTGAATAGGCTGGAGATGCGAATCATGGAGTTCATGGATATCCTCAACGAACCGGTCGCGTAAAAGGTTGTGAGTTGGTATACTATTTATTATATTAATTACATTAGCACACTATAAAATGGCATTAAAACAACGGTTTCAAATAGAGACGAATTTCAGCATGGCATCCATGACGGACGTGATCTTCCTGCTGCTTATCTTCTTTATGATCACATCAACCATTGTCGTGCCGAACGCCATACAAGTACTGCTGCCCCGTTCACAGCAACAGGCGCAAGCAAAGCCGATCACTCGGGTAACAATCGATCAGGATCTGAACTATTACGTGGCTAATGCCAACGAGAGGGAACGATTGGTAGCGTTTGAAGAGATCACGCCGTTCCTGCAATCAGTATATTCGGCCGATCCAGATATTTTCGTGGCATTATATGCCGACGAGAGCGTGCCTTACCGGGAGATCGTTCGTATACTGGATATCGCGAATCAAAATAGATTCAAGATGGTGCTAATGACAAGGCCACATTGAGAGACTGTAAAATCAAGAGGGTTACTTCATGGCATATTTTATACAGGAATCAATTAATCAAGAGCATCAACTCAATGAAAGAGGCTCCTTCCTGTCCCGGTCGACTCAGGAACAAAATAGTGACCGTCCCTGAAATCATCGATACCTGCTCGGGAATAAAGATTTTCGGGCAGCATTTGAAGTCATTCCTGTTCAGCACAGATGTTGCCATCATTCGCAACACCAATGCCGATGCTATTATAGCGGTATACCCGTTTACCCCTCAGCCACTGATATCGCACGCGCTAATCTTGGCTGCCGATAAGCCGATATTTTGTGGTGTTGGTGGGGGCATTACATCCGGTGAAAGGAGCATAGAGCTAGCACTTGACGCGGAATACCAAGGTGCTCTGGGTGTAATATTGAATAAGCCAACGTTGAATGACGTGATCGTGAAGATGAAGGAGAAAATCGATATCCCGATTATTGTCACCATCGTGTCTGCTAAAGACGATATTAAAGGGCGACTGAAGGCGGGAGTTGACATCTTCAATATTTCGGGAGCGGATAAAATAGTGGCTCCGCCACGTGAACCCGATGCTCTACAGCATCGATTTTTGAGTAAATAGGAATATGATCACCAGAGAAGAGATAGCAGGAATCACAGGAACAATACTTTTCGCGGTATTGCTCCTCCTATTCTTATTGTTTACTTTTTTCAAACTGTCGCTTCCACCCCAGCAACTGGAAGGGATCCCCGTGATGTTCGGCACCACGGAAGACGCGTTCGGGATCGTGGAATCGCCCATGAACGAGGTAACTCCTGCTCCTACTATTCCAGAGGTTCCGGTGCCTGCTCCCGATCAGCCCTTAATCACACAAACCACCGAACCGACGATCGACGTGGAAGCGCAGCGGGAAGAAGAGCGGAGGCAAGCCCAACTGGCCGAGGAGCGGAGGCAACAGGAGATAGCAGAACAGCGCCGACGCGAGGAGGAAGCACGGCGAAGGGAGATCAACCAACAGATGTCGGGGCTTTTTGGTGAAAGTGCCGACAGCAGAGGCAATACCGAAGGAACTGGCACCCAAGGCGTCACTTCTGGTAACGCGTCTCAAGGATCCCCCTCCGGCACGGGAGGAATCGGCTCCTATGACCTGGGAGGACGAAGCCTTGGCAGGGGTGGTTTGGTACAACCAAGCTATACAGTGAACGATTACGGCACCGTGGTTGTTAACATTACAGTAGACCCTGCCGGGAATGTTATCCTTGCAGAGATCGGCCGAGGAACCAACACACCAAGCACTTCTCTTAGGAATGAAGCATTGCGTGCTGCTCGGAGCACCAAGTTCAACGCCATCAATTCAGCTAACAACCAGCAGGGAACCATCACCTATCGATTTAATCTCAGATGAACTATTTCGATAAGCGAGGGCAGTCTCAAACTTGTTTGAAAAAATGCCGAGCGTGAGTTATTTATTAAAATGAGCAGAGCCAAGCTTGCTTGGGTATGCCATGGCGAAG
>CAYFMZ010000081.1:0-8979 GCA_964344275.1 uncultured Proteiniphilum sp. | reverse complement strand
GCCACGCAACACAAGCAAATTATGTTTTTAGTGAAATAGGTCATAATTTAAATATTTAAGTTTTCCACCCTTTTCTAAATATAATGCTACAATTATTAGTACGGCGGGCAAAGTTAAATTTGCCCTCGTACTTCTTCTAAAAAAGTTTTATCGGACAACAGTGATTTAAAATCTTTGCAAATGAAAAAAATTAATCTTTACAAAGCCGTGATAGCTTTAATCTTTGTTATGTTATGGATTCCCTTTCAAGATTTAGATGCCTGTACACGAGTGGTGTATAAAGGTCCGGAAAACACAATCATCACTGCCCGGTCAATGGACTGGAGAGATGAGATAGATCCGAATCTCTGGATATTCCCAAGAGGTTTGAAAAGAACCGGGAATGTAGGTGATAAATCTGTGAAGTGGATTTCGAAGTACGGGAGTGTGATAACCAGCGCGTGGGATATCGCTACAACTGACGGGATCAATGAAAAAGGCTTAGTTGCCAATATTCTTTGGTTGGTAGAGAGCGAATATCCTAAATTTGACCCGGAGGGATCAAAACCCGGTGTTACCATCGCCGCGTGGGCACAGTATGTATTGGATAATTACGCGACGGTAAAAGAAGCCGTGGACGACCTGCAAAAGGAGGAGTTTGTAGTTGTATCTGATTATATCCCAGGAACAGAAAAGTTTACCACGTTGCACCTGTCGATTTCAGATGCTACCGGAGATAATGCTGTTTTCGAGTATATAGGGGGTATGTTACAGATTCATCACGATCCGTCGTATACGGTGATGACCAATTCTCCTGTGTTTGAAGAGCAACTCGCCATAAATCAATACTGGGAAGGTATTCCCGGAACCATCATGTTGCCTGGAACAAACCGGGCAGCGGACCGTTACGTAAGGGCTTCTTATTATATCAACGCGATACCGCAGACCACGGATGTCCGCACCTCTATTGCCAGCGTGTTCAGTGTTATCCGCAACTGTTCCGTGCCGTACGGTATTTCATCTGAAACCGAACCCAATATTTCATCCACCCGATGGAGATCGGTGGCAGATCAGAAGAACCTCGTGTACTATTTCGAAACGGTAAAAACACCCAACATGTTTTGGGTGGATTTAAAGAAAATCGACTTTAGTGATAACTCAGGTGCCCGGAGATTAAGTATAAGTAATAATGAGACGTGCGCGGGGGAATCGTCGGCGCGGTTTGTCGCGACCGAGCCATTTACGTTTATTGGTATCTAAAAGTCCCAATTAAACAAAGTTCGCGGAGAGCCGGATTCACAGGTAGACCGGCTTTCTCCCCTATAGTTTTGTAAAGGTTATTTTGCAGTTTCCGCTATTAATACAAATGCTTTGATATTTATAAAATGGAGAAAGACCCTCTTTTTTATTTCAGACAACCTCTGGTTACCGCGGGCGGTATTATTTTAGGATTTGTTTTAAATTTCGCCACCTCACTGGTGAAACGCGATAACAGAAGCGATGTGATTGCTTTGCTCGTTTTGGCCTTCATACTTGTGGGGATATCCTTTTTAATCATCTCTTTATACCAGATACTAAACAAGGAGTACAATCACGCGAATGCATCTAGGTATTACAGAAGGACATTGCATTGCTTTCTGATAGGTGTGATTTTTTCGTTTGCTAGAGGCTCTTTTGTGAAGAACCGCAACGCGAAAAATGTGAGAATTTACTCTTAAAAAAGTTGCATGATATATCAACTTTGTGTATGTTTGCGCTATGAGACGGAGGATCATTGCCTTTGGGGAGTACTATCATGCATTTTTACGTTCATTGACGGTTAAAGAGCAGTTGAAAGTAAAATACGTGTTATTATTGCTCGAAACTCAAGATCGATTGCCTGTCAAGTTCATCAAATATATAAAAGATGGTCTATATGAATTGAGAATAACATACAGTGGAAATATATTCCGTTTGTTTTTCATTTTTGATGAAGATAAAATAGTTGTACTTTTCAATGGGTTTCGTAAGAAAACACAAAAGACCCCGAAAAGTGAGATAGACAAAGCATTAAAAATAAGAGAAAAATATTATGAACAAAAAGGAATTCAAAATACATGATTTAAGTGCCGAACTCGAAAAAGAATTTGGAAAACACGGCACGCCGGAACGAGCTGAATTCGATGAAAGGGCCTATGCCTTTTATACCGGTCAGATCATTTTAGATGCGCGTAAAAGCGAAAAGATCACCCAGGGGGAACTTGCAAAGCGTCTGGGAGTAGATAAGTCCTATATTTCAAAAATTGAGAACGGTGTTGTTAACCCGAGCGTGGGTTTTTTTTACCGCATCATGAACGCTTTGAACTTGAGAATAGAGATCACCCGGCAAGTGGGTTGATTTAATGCTCTGTCAAGACCTCCGCGAAGTCGTCCAGATTCTCGTCCACGTAATGGGCAATGATTGCGATCTCCTCCTCTTCGATATAAAAGAATTTTTCTTCAAGTTCGTCGAATTGCTCGAACTTCTCGTACATGGCCATAAACTCCTCTTCGGTGGTCTCTCGCTCCAGCTCTTCCTGATGGACATCGTAAATCCCTTTGGCCTTGTAAAGGATTTTGGAGAGTCCCCTTGCTCCCATTAGCCGTAAAGCTTTAGCTACCGGGTTATTAAAGAGATAGCCTCCATACCCGTTTTGGATGAGTTGCACGAAACCACCCACGTTTATCTCTTCCGTGAAAAATCGCAACGCTAATAACGTATGTTGGTACCCGTTAAGCCGGTCCATGTTATCGGCCGTGATATCTCCGTCCAGTACTTCGAGGTAAGCATCGGTAAACAGCTTGAGGAACTCGTCCATCCCTTTTTCAGCGGCTTCCACGATCTTTTTTTCTTGAATTTGTATCATACGTTTCGTGTATTAATGTGGGATAATCTACGTTGCCTGGATAATTTGTGCAAATGTAATAGGAAGTAACGATTTTACCCAATCTTCACCGAACAAGATGAGAGAATTTGCTTATCAATGCCGTGAATAGATGGTTATTTCATGGGAGCATGCGGTTTTCAAAAGAAAATCATGTAAATTTGCGAGAAATAACTCTTTAATAATAACAATCATAAAAATGTTAGTAAAACCTTTCAGAGGCGTTCGACCGCCAAAAAAATTCGTGAAAGAAGTGGCTTCGCGCCCCTATGATGTGTTGAATTCCGAAGAAGCGCGAAAAGAAGCTCAAGGAAACGAGAAATCGCTCTACCGCATCATTAAACCCGAGATCGATTTTCCATCGGGGAAAGATGAGCATGACCCGGATGTGTATGAGAAGGCTGTAGAAAATTTCAAAATATTTCAAGATAAAGGCTGGCTAATGCAAGATGATAAAGAGATGTATTACCTGTACGCGCAAACCATGAACAATAAAACACAGTATGGTTGGGTCGTGGGTGCGCACGTGGAAGACTATATGACAGGGAAAATTAAAAAACACGAGCTTACTCGTCGAGATAAAGAAGAGGATCGGATGAAGCACGTGCGTGTTACGGATGCCAATATCGAACCTGTTTTTTTCGCGTATCCATATAACAGCGAGTTAGACCAGGTAGCAAAAGCGATTACTACAGGGCAACCGGAATATGATTTTATCGCTGACGATGGAGTGGGGCATCGTTTTTGGCTGGTATCGAATGACGAAGATATCCAACGTGTAACCGATGCATTCGCGTCCATGCCGGAAATGTATATCGCGGATGGACATCATCGTTCTGCTGCCGCCGCGTTAGTGGGTGCGGAAAAAGCCGACAATAACCCTAACCATACGGGGAATGAGGAGTATAACTACTTTATGGCAGTATGTTTTCCCGACAATCAACTAACAATTATTGATTATAACCGAGTGGTAAAAGGCCTGAATGGATTAACTCCCGAGGAGTTTATTAAAAAACTGGAACATCATTTCGTGGTAGAACCTACCGGCTCGGAAATCCAAAAACCGAGTAATTTGCATAATTTTTCCATATATCTTGACGGTCGTTCGTTTAGCTTAACGGCAAAACCGGGCACTTTTGATGATAATGATCCTATTGGACAACTTGACGTAACCATCGTCTCGAATCTTATTTTAGACGAAATATTGGGAATCAAAGATCTTCGAAGCGATACTCGGGTCGATTTCGTGGGGGGGATCCGCGGGTTGAACGAACTCAAAGAGCGGGTAGATAGCGGTGAGATGGCTTTGGCGATCGCTCTCTATCCCGTTTCGATGAAACAGTTGATGGAAATCGCGGATACTGGTAATATCATGCCCCCCAAGACTACGTGGTTTGAACCAAAACTTCGGTCGGGATTAGTGATACATAAACTAAAATAAGCGTATTCGTTTTATTTTTATTGCAACGCGGATTTTTTGTATTAAATTTGCTGTAAATGGTCGGTTTTAGTAACAATTTAAAAGTAGGTGTATGGCACATCATGATTTAGATGAATTGGATGAGAAAATTCTCAGGCTTATCGTGGATAACGCGCGGATCCCGTTTCTGGAAATAGCGCGAGAATGCAACGTGTCGGGTGCAGCCATCCATCAGCGGGTTCAAAAATTGACAAATCTTGGGGTGATAAAAGGATCCGAATTTATTGTAGATGCCGAGAAACTAGGGTATGAGACCTGCGCGTTCGTGGGCCTCTTCCTCACTTCACCTTCCACTTTCGATCACGTGGTGGAGGAACTGAAAAAAATCCCCGAAGTGGTAGAATGTTACTACACGACCGGTCAGTACGATCTATTAATTAAGGTGTTCGCTAAAAACAACAAAGATCTGTTACGCATTATACACAGCGAACTGCAACCATTGGGGTTAGCGAGGACCGAGACGCTAATCTCCTTTAAAGACGCGTTCCGGAAAAAATTCCCTATTGATTTCACATCGAGAGAGTCAAGAGTAAATTGAAATAAAATGACAACGCGAAGAAATTTTATTAAAAAAACCGCGACGGGACTCTCCCTCTTAGTGGTAAATCCCTCAAAGACGATCTCTTCGATGAAGAACGTTTCGAGTCCTACCTAGGTGAATTTTGTTTCCAGACGCCCGAAACCAAACGATCGCCATTTCACATCAACAGCGGTCGAGAATACTATTAAAAAGGTTAAAGCCAAGATAACCGATCCCAAAATGGCTTGGATGTTCGAAAACTGTTTTCCGAACACCCTCGATACCACGGTCCAGTTCAAAATGAGTGACGGAAGGCCCGACACGTTCGTGATAACCGGAGATATCGATGCCATGTGGCTTCGAGACTCTTCCGCGCAGGTGTGGCCCTATTTGCCGCTCACCAAGACAGATAAACCGCTTAAGCAATTGATCGCGGGGGTCATCAATCGACAGACGCGATGTATCCTGATTGACCCGTATGCCAACGCCTTTTACGCCGAGCCTCGTCCCGATGGTGATTGGCAAGGGGACTTCACTGAGATGAACCCGTTGGTGCATGAGCGTAAATGGGAGATCGATTCGTTGTGCTATCCGATCAGATTGGCTTATAATTATTGGAAAATTACGGGAGATACTTCCGTTTTCAATGATGATTGGGAAAAGGCGATGGGTTTGGTGATACAAACATTCAAAGAACAGCAACGAAAAGAAGACGGAGTGGGCCCTTACACGTTTCGCAGGAAAACCGATCGTCAACTGGATACACTTAACAACGACGGCAAGGGAAACCCGGTTAAGTCGGTTGGATTAATTGTTTCTTCGTTTCGACCCTCCGACGATGCGACTACGTTCGGATTTTTAGTGCCTTCCAATATGTTCGCGATCACTTCGTTGAAGCAGATGGCCGAGATCGTTGAAAAAGTTAGAAAGAACCGCACCATGGCGAATGAAGCCAGGGAATTGGCGGAGGAGGTAGGCGATGCGATTCAGAAACATGCTATTATTGAACATCCAAAGTACGGAAAAGTGTATGCATTCGAGGTAGATGGGTTCGGGAACGCCTATTTCATGGACGATGCGAATGTGCCCAGCCTGCTGGCAATGCCCTACCTTGATACCATCGATTTGAATGATCCCATCTACCAGAATACGCGGAAGTTCGTGCTGAGCGGCGATAATCCATACTTCTTTAAGGGGAGTGCCGGGGAAGGGATAGGCGGCCCGCATATTGGGTACGATATGATCTGGCCGATGAGCATCATCATGCGGGCACGTACAGCCAGCGACGACCAAGAGATTAGGTACTGTTTACGCATGTTGAGGGATACTGATGCCGATACCGGGTTTATGCATGAGTCGTTCCATAAGGACGATCCATCGGACTATACCCGTAGCTGGTTCGCGTGGGTAAACACGTTATTTGGAGAGCTTCTCGTGGATTTGGAAGCGGAAGGAAAAATTAATTTAGTCAACTCTTTATAGTATTAACAGGTGGAGATTCATTCCAGCGATGAAACGCATAATCCGGACGGATCCAAGAATAAAAGAAACAATGAAGAAAAAAACAGGATATATTGCCATTATACTTTTCCCGATGTTACTGTTTACCCTCGGGAAAACAGAGGCGAGAACGTATACCGACCCGGTAGATTACGTGAATATATTGATGGGGACCATGTCGGAGTTTGCCCTATCCAACGGGAATACATACCCTGCCATCGCGGTTCCCTGGGGGATGAATTTTTGGACTCCCCAGACTAGAAAGATAGGAGATGGATGGCAGTACGCGTATACCGATAATAAACTCAACGGGTTTAAGCAGACCCATCAGCCAAGTCCTTGGATGAATGATTACGGGCAGTTTTCTATTTTCCCCATGGTAAATAAGATGGAGTTCGATCAGGAGAAGCGTGCCAGTTGGTTTTCTCGTAAAGCGGAAGTAGCTACACCCTACTATTACAGTGTCTACCTTGCCGATTACGATATGACCACCGAGATTACACCCACTGAGCGAGCCGCTATATTCCGGTTTACGTTTCCGGAGACAGACAGTGCTTTCGTACTGGTAGATGCTTTCGATAAGGGATCGGCCGTGGAAATTTTGCACGCGCAAAACGCTATTATCGGGTTTACCACCCGCAATAGTGGCGGCGTACCCGAGAATTTCAAGAATTATTTCGTCGTGGTGTTCGATAAACCCTTTGAAGTGACCCGAACCGTGTCTGATGGAACGATAGCGGAAGACAACAAGGCAGAGGCAAACCATACTGGGGCGTTCATCGGTTTTTCTACCCGGCGGGGCGAGAAGGTAATCGCGAAGGTGGCTTCCTCCTTCATTAGCCACGAGCAGGCATGGCAAAACCTGAAAGAGGTGGAAGAAAAAGAGTTCGACACCGTGAAGCAGGAGGGCCGAGACGCGTGGAACGAGGTGCTGGGCAAGATTGAAGTGGAAGGAGGTAATCTCGATCAGAAACGGACGTTTTATTCTACTCTTTATCGTTCAACCCTCTTCCCTCGCAAGTTTCATGAAATTGACGCGAACGGGAACGTGATGCACTATAGCCCCTACAACGGGGAGGTGCTTCCCGGGTACATGTATACTGATACCGGTTTCTGGGATACTTTCCGCGCGCTATTCCCCTTGCTGAACTTGGTTTACCCGTCAATGAATGTGGAGATGCAGGAGGGATTGGTCAACACCTACAAGGAGAGTGGTTTTCTTCCGGAATGGGCGAGCCCGGGCCACAGAGGAATCATGATTGGCAACAATTCAGCTTCGGTGGTTGCCGATGCTTATCTGAAAGGGTTACGCGGATACGATATTGAAACCCTATACGAGGGGATGCTGCATGGAACCGAGAATGTTCATCCAAAGGTCTCTTCCACGGGTCGTTTGGGTCACGAGTATTATAACTCGTTGGGATATATTCCTTACGACGTGGGAATCAATGAGAACGCTGCCCGAACATTGGAGTATGCATATGCTGATTGGGCAATCTATAAGCTTGCCAAGGAGTTGGATCGGCCACAGGAGGAGATCGATCGATTCGCGAAACGAAGCCAAAATTATCGGAACTTGTACTCCCCGGAACATAAGCTGATGCGAGGGCGTAATAAAGATGGTTCTTTCCAATCGCCTTTTAGTCCTTTCAAATGGGGCGACGCCTTTACCGAAGGGAACAGTTGGCACTACACTTGGTCGGTTTTCCACGATCCGCAAGGATTGATTGACCTAATGGGAGGAAAGAAGGAGTTCGTTGGCATGCTTGACTCGGTGTTTGTTATGCCCCCTGTTTTTGATGATAGCTATTATGGATTCCCGATTCACGAAATTCGTGAAATGCAGATCATGAACATGGGGCAATACGCGCACGGCAATCAGCCTATACAGCATATGATTTACCTTTACAACTATGCCGGAGAACCTTGGAAGGCTCAGTATTGGGTAAGAGAGGTGATGGATAAACTATATAATCCCAATCCCGATGGCTATTGTGGGGACGAGGATAACGGGCAGACTTCCGCTTGGTACGTTTTCTCGGCACTTGGTTTTTATCCCGTGTGCCCGGGTACCGACCAGTACGTGATCGGGTCGCCACTATTCGAGAAGATAACCATTCACCTGGAAAATGGGAATAAAGTGGAGATCAATGCCCCGGGCAACTCACACGATACTCGCTATATCTCCGAGGTAAAACTCAATGGGAAAGCATACACGAAGAACTTTTTCACATACGGCGACCTGATGAATGGGGCGACCATCAATTTCACCATGTCGGAAACGCCCAACACGTCGCGAGGAATCAACGAATCGGATTTCCCTTACTCTTTCTCTAACGAGAACAAATAAGTGTAAAACTACAGTAAATCCTAATGTATAATGGGAACCATCCAACGTGAAGCTTGCTTCACACGGACGGTTCCCTTTTTATTTTACCGGGATGGCATTATCGGGAAAAAATGTGTTTTTTTTTGAGAAAAGTATTGGTGGATTCGGCAAAGCTTAAATGCCTCTTTGCAATTAGAAAGAGGTAGCAGTATGGTGTGCGCCTTTGCGTCTATTCAAAACGACAAGATCGATAAACGGGAAAAAAAGC
>CAYFMZ010000080.1:0-9010 GCA_964344275.1 uncultured Proteiniphilum sp. | reverse complement strand
GGGTATCAATGAGATGGTCTCTTCGGAAGATGGGATGCATTATTACCAGGCCGATCCGGGGAAGACCGCGGTGATCAAGTTCTCTTACGCGACCGGCGAAGCGGTGGACACGCTGTTTAACGTGCGGGATGCACGGGGGGCGACGTTCAACACCTTCCAGGGTTTCTTGGTGAGCCCCGATGAGAACCGGGTGCTGGTATACCTCGACCGTGAACAGGTGTATCGACGCTCTTTTCGGGCGACCTACTATTACCACGATGTGCGCCGTAACCTAGTGAGGAAGCTGAGTGAACAGACAAGCAAACAAATGATCCCCACCTTCTCACCGGATGGGAAGATGGTGGCGTACGTGATCGATAATAATATATGGTTGACCAAGTTCGATTTCGATACCGAGAGCCAAGTGACGCGCGACGGGGAGCGAAGCAAGGTGATCAACGGGGCTACCGATTGGGTGTACGAAGAGGAGTTCGGGGTGACTCGGCTGATGGAGTTCTCGCCGGACAACCAGCTCTTGGCGTTCGTGCGGACGGACGAGTCGGAGGTGAAGGAGTTTTCGTTCCAGACGTTCAACGAACAGCTGTATCCCGATAACTACCGGTTTAAATACCCCAAGGCGGGGGAAGCGAACTCCAAGGTGGAGTGCCGCGTGTTCGACGTGGCGGCGCGGACCATGAAAACGCTCGACGTGCCGCTGGATGAGGATGGGTATATCCCTCGTATTAAATTCACGAAAAACGCGGAGCAACTGGCGGTGATGACGCTCAACAGGGACCAGAACCGGTTCGACATGTACTTCGTGAACCCTCGCTCTACGGTCTCCCGACTCGCCCTGAGGGAAGAGAGCAACCACTTTATCGACTCGAAGTGGCTCCACTCGATCTACTTCACGAAAGAGCGTTTCACCTACGTTTCGGAACGAGATGGCTACAGCCATATCTACCTGTATGGTATGTCAGGAACATTGCAGCGCCCGTTGACGAGTGGGAACTACGACGTGACTTCGTTGCTGGCGGTGGACGAGCAACGGGGATTGGTTTATTACGAGGCGGCCGGGGAATCGCCTCTCCGCAGGGAGATATACCGGGTGAACATGGAGAAAGGGGTGCCGGAGAAGCTCTCGCAACAGCAGGGTTACAACAGCGCCACGTTCAGCGAACAGGGCAAGTTTTACGTGAACCGCTGGTCCGACGCGAACACGCCCACGGTGATTACGCTGCACGACGGTAACGGAAAGCAATTGCGCGTGTTGGAGGCCAACCAACCCCTCCGAAATAAAGTGGCGACAGCAGGATTCCCCGAACGAGAGTTTATCACGGTGACGGCGGCCGATGGCATCACCCCCCTGAACGGTTGGGTGTTGAAGCCGACCGGTTTTAACCCGGCGAGGAAATACCCCGTGGTGATGGTACAGTATAGTGGTCCCAACTCGCAACAGGTGTTGGATCGCTACAGCCGCGATTGGTATTACGCGCTCCTGAACGAGGGGTTCGTGGTGGCGTGCGTGGATGGGAGAGGTACCGGCGCGAGAGGGGCGCAGTTTCGTAACAGTACCTACCGCAACTTGGGGATTCACGAATCTGACGACCAAATAGCAGCGGCTCGTCACCTGGCATCGCTGCCCTATATCGATGAGAACAGCATCGGCATCTGGGGATGGAGTTATGGCGGGTATAACGTGCTCATGAGCATGAGCCGGGGTAACGGGATATTCAGCGCGGGGGTGGCGATTGCACCGGTGACCGACTGGCGGTTTTACGACACGGTCTATACCGAACGCTTTATGCGTACTCCCCAGCAGAACAACCCGGGGTACGAAAATGGGTCGCCCATGGCCCTCGCGAATCAGTTAGAGGGCAACCTGCTAATCGTTCATGGCACGGCCGATGACAACGTGCACGTGCAGAACTCCGTGGAGTATGCCCGCGCGCTAATAAAGGCGGGTAAGCACTTCGATATGTTCTTTTTCCCCGACGAGGATCACTCCATCCGGGGAGATAATAATAGAAAATACCTATACGAGAAAGTAATCAACTATTTTAAAGATAATATGTAGTTGCCTTTTTCATACGAGACGCGCTTGTCTATTATTTAACACGATAAACTCTTGTACGTTTTACCCACTCTCATGTCTTATAATGAGGGATGTATAAAACTTATCTTCCGGAGGGGAGAGCGGCAACTGTCGCTTTCCCCCCTTTTCATCTGGAAACAGGCCTTAAACAAAAAAACGGCTTTGTTGTTATTAAGTGGACACAGCGGTAAAACGAGTCCAGACTGTGGTAAACATACAGCTTTTTCGTCACGTGGAGCTGAAGATAAATCGATAGTGTGACTAGTCTCATCTAACTATTGTTGTATGTCTAAACTGGTTTGACCAAGGAATCGGACTGTAAATAAATAGTCGTTTTTTTGCTGCAAATCTGTCCAAAAAATGATTTTACGATAAACCACAAAAAAAGAAAATAGTTATCGGGAGAGAAATATCTGGTGATGAGGGAATTTACATGTCTGATTACATAAGAACAATTTGATAAGAGCAAAAGGTGTCAATAATATGGCAGAGACTTCGTACATACAAAAAATACTTCGGAACCCGGCATTTGGATTGATGCCGATGTTCATTTTTTCCATGCTTGTGTTATGGATAGATACTCGTCTAGCCACATCGGCAGCCCTGGTGCTTTCAATCGCGGGATTTATCGTGGTGAAGAGATACAGTAGGCTCATTTACGACATTTCAATTGTTACCTTTGCTATTTCGGTGGTGCTCTCTTTTACTCTCTTTATAACATTACCGGTATTGAACCGATTCGTTATCGTTGAAATTATATTTGTCTTGTCGCTCATCATCATGCGATTGTCAAGGGGTAGGATCGTGACCCGGGTGGCTAAGAGGCACGATACGATGCTTAAAAACTACCTGAAAGAATCGTTCCGTGTCGCCTTCCAGACGCAATACGGTTTGTCGATTCATCTGTTACTTGTACTGGCTTTTTTTCTATTTAATGCCGATCAATCCCGGTTTATAAACACGGCATTTATGGTAGTGGTTTGTCAAATTATTCTATTAACCATTATGGCTGTTGAGACCGCTCGTTTATATATATTAGATAAGAAACTCTATCAGGAAGAGTGGCTACCGGTGGTGACTGAGACGGGGAATGTGACGGGACGAGTGGCCAAATCTATCACGAAGGGTCTGAAGAACAGGTTTATGCATCCGGTAGTTCGTGTGGCATTATTGTATGATGGGAGGATCTATCTTAAAGAGCGGGATCAGTCACGCTTGTTGAATCCTAGTAGGTTGGACTATCCATTTGAGAAATACATGCAATTTAATCACGCTATTGATGAGACAGTGCGAAACAGTCTAGGTAAAGAGTGCGGTAACAAGGAGCTCCCCTTACGTTTTCTGTTGAAATATACATTTGAAAACGAAACAACAAAACGTCTTATTTTCCTTTACGCGTCGGATATCCAAGACGAAGAAACATTCAACAGCTTGCGTTTAAAGGATGGCAAATTGTGGACAGTTACCCAGATTGAAGATAATATGGGCACCGAGTTGTTTTCTGAATGCTTCGAGCTAGAGTTCGAATACCTCAAGAATACGGTCTTGCTCGCTCATCAATACAGAAAAGACTCCAAATAACGTAAAAGCAATAGGCAGCTAAACTCACGCTCGGCTGCCTATTCATCGTTTAAATATAAAAAAGAAAAAAGTTATTTGTAAAAGACCATGAAATTGATTGTATGTTTTAATTAATTCAATCCCCGGCAATACCCGCCTCACTCTTCAGGGAGCCAGAGAGTTTCGATATAGAGGCAAAATCGATTTTTCCTGAAACGGTGATGAGCGAGAACTTCCCGTTATTATCCAACGTGATAAGGATGAGGTTTTGCTTTTCGTCGCTCTCCCTTTTTATAAAAACCGATATCTTTGACATGCTCTCGTTTACCGACACCACTTCCTCGTAATCGCTGAACGCTTCCCTCACCAGTTCGTTGGCTTTGTCGTAGTAGTACCGCGAATCTTCCGGCTCCTCGCTACTCACTATCCGGATGCTACTCAGCTCTTTGAACGCACTTTTCAGCTCTTCGTCGCTGCTGTTTTCTGCCATCCGATCGAGCATTGTCTTCCCGATGTTCACGTTGTTGAGTGGCCGCTCGCTTTCACTGTACATTTCAATAAAGCGGTTCACAAAGTCGTCAGCGGACATCGAGATGGAGAAAAATAACAACGACAGTATCAATAATATTTTTTTCATATAGCTATCCTCCTTCTGGTGAAACTCTTCTTTGGCTTCTCTTATCTTGCCTTGTCTCTTCGGCTGGTTCCTTTGCGTTTTCTACTTCCAACGGGCTCTCTTTGTCAGTAGAGTGAGGCAATGTATTGCTCAATGAGTCGATCGCGGACCAGTCGATCTCCAGTTCATCTATAAAATGCACGATCTGGAACGACGCCTCTTCGCTTGTTTTTAGTGCTTCAGAAACTTTAATTAAGGCGTAGGTCGCGTCTTTTATCGCCGCGTTGGGGTCGTGATACGTCTCGGCGAAATAGGGTTTTTTGTACTGTTTTGAAATGAAGAAAAGACTCACTCCAAGGCCAAATATTAGGAGCAGGGAAGCAGCAACACGTAGCATCGGGGTAAAAACCCGGATGGTGATGTACCTCGGCTCCTTTATACTTTTTCGAATAGTAGCTTTCAGCTTTTCATCGAAGTCACTGCCAGGCATAATTGAGCACTCCTCGTTGATGTAGGAAAACAGTGGGGCATATTTTTTTAATTCTCTAGGCACTTCGCCTCCCGAGAAGAAACTTCTAAGTTCCTCCTCTTCCTCTACTGAAGTTTCGCAGTTCCAGTACTTTTTTAATTGTGTATGTATATACTCGCTATTCATCGTTTATGTGTGTGAGCTTATTTTACCACGCGCCAAGGCCTCTGAATCCTGTTAACAAGTCCTTCATTTTTTTTCGAGCCCTAAAAAGACTTATTTTTACAAGGTCTTCACTAATGGTGAGTGCTTCCGCTATCTCCCTGTAACTCATTCCTTCCATTTCGCGCAACTGGAATACCAGTCGCTGGTTTTCGGAGAGCTCGTTGATACACCTCTCGATCACCTCCCGCTGTTGCTTCTGTACCAAGTCGTGGTGGGGCGAGCGATGTTCTACAAAATAGAAGGTTTCGCTCTCTGGGGTGATCGTATCGGTCTTCCGAATCGCTTTTGCTGCTAACCGATCAAGCGCGGTATTCTTTAACGCTCTAAAAGAATAGGCTTCCAAGTTTTCTATTGCATCCCACTCGTCTCTCCGGCTCCAAAGCTTGACGAGAACGTCCTGTAATACATCTTCCGCCTCCGCTTGATCTTTGACAATACTATAAGCCAACCTGTAGAGTTTATCTCTCAGGGGGAGTATCTTTTTATGAAATGAATCAGAACTCATTATATAGTGACGGTTAAATGAGCTAAAAGTTACACCCGCTGATTTATTTTTTTAGAATAATTGATTGAATCAAAAATATGAAAGATTTTATTAAAAACATTCCGAAATACTTGCATATCCTGTTGATTCTTTGTAATTTTGTGCCGTTTTTCACCTGTAATGGTTGGTTATTAAGTGATAATCAGTTTATTATGATGTAGCATATAGTGAAATATAGCTACGCGTGGGAAATTAGAGAGTAAAAATAAGATTAAAAAATAAAACGGATAAAAGAAAGCAGAAAATGCCTACAATTCAACAATTAGTAAGAAAAGGACGCAGCACGCAAACGGAGAAAAGCAAATCGCCCGCGTTGGACTCTTGTCCGCAACGCCGTGGTGTTTGCGTGAGGGTTTACACGACCACTCCCAAAAAACCTAACTCGGCTATGAGGAAGGTGGCCCGTGTGCGTCTTACCAACTCGAAGGAAGTGAACGCGTACATCCCGGGAGAAGGACACAACCTGCAAGAGCACTCCATCGTGTTGGTGCGCGGAGGTCGTGTAAAAGACCTGCCCGGTGTGCGTTATCACGTGGTACGCGGTACGTTGGATACTGCCGGTGTGAATGGTCGTACTCAAAGACGGTCCAAATATGGAGCTAAGCGTCCGAAGGCGGGTGCTAAGAAATAAGGATAATTAATAATGTAGAATCGCTGTTGATTTTTTTGGATACGCTACGTTAATGAAGGGTTGAGTAAATGAATTCAGAGGAGTTCGTTGAAGACATGTAAACGGCAACCAAACAACACATAATTTTTATTACAAATGAGAAAAACAAAACCGAAGAAAAGACAGGTTCTTCCCGATCCTGTATATGGTGATGTAAGGGTAACAAAGTTTGTTAACCACCTTATGTATGACGGCAAAAAAAGCCTTTCCTACGATATTTTCTACTCCGCTCTGGATACAGTAAAAGTTAAATTGGCTAACGATGAGAAATCGGCCCTCGAAATCTGGAAAGCAGCCCTCGACAATATAACCCCCCAAGTGGAAGTGAAGTCACGCCGAGTGGGCGGAGCCACTTTCCAGGTTCCTACCGAAATAAGACCTGAGAGAAAAGAATCCGTTTCAATGAAAAACCTCATTCTCTACGCGCGCAGAAGAGGAGGTAAAACAATGGCCGATAAACTGGCAGCCGAGATTGTTGACGCGTACAACAGTCAAGGGGGTGCTTTCAAACGCAAAGAAGATATGCACAGAATGGCAGAGGCTAACCGTGCATTTGCCCATTTTAGATTTTAATTAAGGTATTGATAGAAGGTAAAAAAGATGGCTAAGGGTTTAAAAGAAGCATTAAAGTACACTCGAAATATTGGTATCATGGCGCATATTGACGCCGGCAAGACGACCACCTCCGAGCGAATCCTGTTTTACACCGGGTTGACGCATAAGATCGGGGAGGTTCACGACGGCGCGGCTACCATGGACTGGATGGCACAGGAGCAGGAGCGTGGTATCACGATTACCTCTGCCGCTACCACCACGAGTTGGAAATACAACGATGATACATTCAAAATCAACTTGATTGATACCCCGGGACACGTGGATTTCACCGTGGAGGTGGAGCGTTCGTTACGTGTGTTGGACGGTGCTGTAGCTGCATTCTGCGCCGTGGGTGGCGTGGAGCCACAGTCGGAAACCGTTTGGCGGCAAGCCGATAAGTACAAAGTCCCACGAGTGGGATACGTGAACAAGATGGACCGTTCGGGTGCCAACTTTTTCGATGTCGTACGCCAAATAAAGGAGATGTTGGGTGCCGTTGCATGCCCCATTCAGATCCCTATTGGTGCTGAAGAGAACTTCAAGGGAGTGGTAGATTTGGTGACGATGAAGGCATACCTCTGGCACGATGAGACCATGGGGGCCGACTACGACGAGGCTGAAATTCCGGCCGACTTGTTGGGGGAAGCCCAAGAATGGCGTGAAAAGATGCTTGAGACGATCGCGGAATTCGACGATGTGTTGATGGAGAAATTCTTCGATGATCCCTCTTCGATCACCGAAGCAGAGATTAAGGCTGCTATCCGCAAGGGGACGCTATCGATGGAGATTAACCCGATTATTTGCGGTTCATCATTCAAAAACAAAGGGGTACAAACCCTTTTAGACGCCGTGTGTGCCTACCTGCCCAGCCCGGCAGATACCGATGCAATCACGGGTACCGATCCAAGTGATTCCAGTAAAGAACTGGTGCGTCATCCCGACCCGTCGGAGCCGATGTGCGCGCTAGCCTTCAAGATTGCCACGGATCCCTACGTGGGGCGTCTCTGCTTCTTCCGCGTTTACTCGGGACAACTGGATGCCGGTTCCTATATATATAATGCCCGGTCAGGTAAGAAGGAACGTATTTCTCGGCTATTCCAGATGCACTCCAATAAACAAAATCCCAAGGAGTTCATTGGTACCGGAGATATTGGCGCGGGCGTCGGATTCAAGGATATCCGTACCGGTGACACGTTGTGCGATGAGAAGCACCCGATTATCCTGGAAGCAATCGACTTCCCGGATCCGGTAATCGGTATCGCGGTGGAACCCAAAACGCAGAAAGACCTGGATAAGCTCTCGACAGGGCTCGCCAAGTTAGCCGAGGAGGATCCCACTTTTACAGTGAAGACCGACGAGGATACGGGTCAAACGGTGATTTCTGGAATGGGTGAACTTCACCTGGAGATCATCATCGACCGTCTGAAAAGAGAGTTCAAGGTAGAGGCTAACCAGGGACGTCCACAGGTATCTTATAAGGAAGCAATCACCAAACCGGTGGAGCTGCGTGAAACCTATAAGAAACAGACGGGTGGACGCGGTAAATTTGCCGATATGATCGTTCGAGTGGAACCTGCCGATAAGGACTTCGAGGGCGACTTGCAGTTCGTGGACGAGGTGAAGGGTGGGAATATTCCCAAGGAGTATATCCCTTCCATCCAGAAAGGATTCCAGCGAGCTATGAAAAATGGTGTTCTGGCCGGGTACGCGCTCGATAAACTAAAGGTAACCGTGATAGACGGGTCTTACCACGCGGTGGACTCCGATCAACTGTCGTTCGAGGTTTGCGCCATGCAGGCGTTCAAGAACGCCTCTGAAAAGGCCGGCCCCGTTTTGTTGGAACCGATCATGAAAGTAGAGGTGGTGACACCCGAAGAGAACATGGGAGACGTGATCTCCGATCTGAACAAACGACGTGGGCAGGTAGAAGGAATGGAATCGAACCGCTCCGGTGCTCGTGTGGTGAAAGCCAAAACACCGTTGTCGGAAATGTTCGGCTACGTGACTTCCCTACGGACTATCACCTCGGGACGTGCCACGTCTACCATGGTGTTCTCTCACTTCGAAGAGGTTTCTGCCTCCATCGCGAGAGAGGTACTAGAGGAAGTAAAAGGCCGTGTAGATTTGATCAAGTAACAACTATTTCGAGAAATAAATTATATGAGCCAAAAAATCAGAATCAAACTGAAGTCGTACGATTATAGCCTGGTTGACAAGTCAGCCGAGAAAATCGTGAAAACCGTAAAAGCTACGGGTGC
>CAYFMZ010000079.1:3035-9019 GCA_964344275.1 uncultured Proteiniphilum sp. | reverse complement strand
AAAATGATAACCCAGTATTCACTCAAAGAAGAGCTATAACACAAAATAGTTCTCAAGAAGATGGCTATGTTCGACCGGGTTCAGATATACTCGACCGGGTTCAAAACTGAATGCTTAGACAGGATCGAGTTACTTTTTCAACATTCGATCCATGGCTCGCTTGTCCTCTTTCTCTCGTATCGACTGCCGTTTATCATACTCTTTTTTCCCCTTGGCGACGGCAATCACCACCTTTGCCAACCCCCTGTCGTTGATAAACATACGAACAGGAACTATGGTGAAGCCTGTCTCTTTGGTCAGCCTCGAAATTTTTCGAAGTTCAGTTTTATTGAGCAACAGTTTACGGTCACGCCGGGCAGAATGGTTATTATATGTACCATAAAAATATTCCGCGATATACATATTGCGCACCCAGAGTCCGTTTCCTTCGAATAGGCAATAGGTATCCACGAGGCTGGCTTTACCTTGTCGGATCGATTTTATCTCCGTACCCGTGAGGACAATGCCTGCCGTAAAAGTTTCCACCAGTTCGTAATCGAACGTGGCTCGTTTATTTTTTATATTGATTGGCGATTGTTTCATCCATTCATTAAAGTTGAGAAAAGTAGCTGTATGCAAATCGGCACCAACACGATTAATACTGAAGCAAGCAACGAGAAATTAACCCGCTTCTCCTCTGGCACCTCCAGATAAAAGAGAGCACCTGTATTGGCTACATGCACCGTGTAAAGCACTAATAGCCATATAATAAAAAAATTGGCCAAAAAGGGAGTGATCAAGTACAGCAGGTACACCACCACCGATGAATACCCGATAAATTGTCTGATACGAGAAGTATTCTTCTCGATACCGAAACGGTCGGCTATTTCGATCAGAATATACGAGGCGATAAAAAATCCACCATAAGCAGCCACGACACTAACGATAGCATTCTTGAGCGCGTTCTCCAGGTTTCCATTCCCAGAAAACCACAATCCTCCAATAAAGGATGCAACCGCTATGAGGCCAAACACAGGGTGCAAGTAGCGATACAGAAAATTTTGGAGTGATTTCTGCTCTTTCTTTTTCTCCCTCCATACTGTATGTGGTGCTACCAACAACTGTATCATGACCACAAATACATCTCTCCACATTCCTACTTAATTTTGAACTGCAAAGGTAACATCACTAAACGATCTTATTCAATTTTCAATGAACAAAAACGCGAAGTGCAGATAATCAACAACAAGCAAAGTTATGTAAAAGCAATGAAAAAGCAGCAACGCTTTTCAAAAAAGGTTGCTGCTCCCTGAAACATGTGCCGGGTTAATTCACGGCAACATCCATCCGGTATAATGGTGATTCCACCGGACCATTGCGGTCTTTTCGATAGTATGTGAATTGTACTACAATCTCATCTTTTGTTCCACCCCCGTACATACCACGTAGAGGGGACATATCCAAGGCAATAACACCCGTCTTAGAACTCACGGATCCTTGTGGCTCCCCGTTAACTTCAAGATGAATATCGATATGAGCTATACCAGTCTCTATGTTCGATTTTTCTTCGTTCCAATAAAAATAAACCGTGGCAGTTTGTTCTTTCGTGGCTTCGTATATGAAGTTGTCGAACAGCCAGAAGTCATCCAAATAGGAACCTCCTATGATTGGTCTAATTTCGGTAATGAACTTTTCGGGCTCCTCCACTTCGGGAGAAGAAGATAGATAGAGAGAGGTTTTGTCAACATCCTCAATATCACCAGACAAGGTCACATTGTCTGCTTTAAAATTAATATCGATGGGGGTTGTTCCATCCTCTTTTTGCCAGCTGTAGGCCATTCGTTTGAATTCTCCAGGATATAGCATTTGTATCTCGGGGGAAGTAATAAAACGCGAATATATGTATTGATTGTTCGGAATAGTCTTTCCATAAATAGTCCCATTAGTATCCATATCTATGTAAACAATAGTATCGTCCGTGTAGCTGGGATCCACGTCTCCCAAACAGGATGTCATTACGATGCTTACTGCAAGCACACTTAAAATTAGAATTGATTTTTTCATTGCTCCTTATATTACTGATTGATTATTGTTATTAGAACTCATATCTAAAGCCGACATTTAGATCCATCACGATCTTTCGGTCAGAATATATAGTTTTGTATACATTCTTCGTGTCAAAATAGTAGGACCCTCCTATCTTACCATATAATCTCAATCGGTTGTAAATAGGATAAGACAGCCCCACTCCTGCATTAACTGATATTTGAGGATCGCGTTGCGAAATTTTAACTACCTCCAACTCTTCCGATCGGGTATTGTTCGTTGTTTCGCCTTCACCCATACGTCGGAAGTCTCCGTATACGTCCTTCTCGATCATTCCTCCCACGGAGGCATACACGTTAAGCCTGTTAAAAGAGACTACATTGTAATTCACGTTCACTGGCACTCCAATATAGTGAAGTCGTTGGGTTTCCTGTACTCGAAAGTTGACATTCGTATTTCTCGCCTTGGAATAGAGGTAACTATACACTAGGCCTGTCTCCACATAGAGATCATCGAGAATCTCCTTCGATACGGTAATCCCAAAAGAGATTGGCTGATCGTGTTCCATCTGCGATACGTTATCACCTATATTCTGGACTACCAAAGAATTCTGCATCTGTTTTTCAGGAATATCATCGTCTGCAGAAGCACTTCGTAGTGTCATAGGCGTGTTCACGGTTTGATGGTAGGAGGTTAACCCTCCCCGACCTGTCAAAGCTAGATGAATCGGCTTTCGCTGCCTGGACCGAGTATACTCTATAGGCAACCTCTCTAGGTCTGTTGCGATCACCACGTGCTCCTCGGCTCGATCGCTTCGATCCAGTGAAACCATCATCGTATTGAGGACGTGAGTGTCCATTTCCGCGATGGCCTGCTCCACTCTTTTATGATGTGTTCCAACGTTTGTTATACCGGCCGAGTGCGTGGGTCGAATGTCATACTTTACAGGATGAGTTGTAGCTTCCGCCACGAGTAACGCGTGACTTCTTGCTCTGGATGCTCTGGATGGTGAAGTAACATCCGGCTTTCCGACACCTCCTCCAACGGGCCCCGGCTCCGTCTCCAAAGCCGATGACAACGGAGTGGTTGCTGGTGTGGTGAATTCTATTAAATCCGAAGACTCCGATAGCATGGGTGTTGATTGATCCCAAGGCTGCTGGACCAACAAAAGGCTACCAATAATAAGCAGAAATACTGCTGCCGCTGCCGAAATAGCATAGCGCCATCGACGGTGAGGCATGGGCACCACCCGTGCAGCATTCAAAGCATCTTCCAAGCGATCCCATCCATCAGCGGGGACCTCTACCTTAAAGTCATTGAACTTCTCTTGGAATTGTTTCCTTATATCGTTATCAGAACTCATTGTACATGCCTTTTTTGGTTTTTAGTTAGGATGGCTGAAATTTTCTTCTGTAGCAGGGTCTTTGCCCTGAAAAATTGCGAACGTGAAGCTGCTTCGTTGATACCAAGCGATTGAGCGATCTCTTTATGTGACATCTCCTCGAAAATAAACATGTTGAAAACCGTACGATACCCCGGTGGTAAGCTCCTGATCATTTGGAGCACCTCATCCCTGGGAATATCCCCAATATCGAGCAAGTCGTCTTCCGGAAAATCAGATTCGTTGCCAGACATATAGCCATACTCTTCCATAAACTTCAATTTCTGTTTTTCTTTCCGGTAATCTTCCAGTGCCAGATTCACGAAAATCTTTCTTAGCCAACCTTCAAAAGAACCCTTGCCCGAGAACGAGCCGATCTGCGTGAACACTCGAATGAACCCGTCGTGCAACAAATCACGTGCGGACTCTTCTTCCTTACAATAGCGCAAACACACTGCCATCATCGTAGGAGCATATCGCTCGTACAATATTTTTTGAGCATCACGGTCCTGTTTCTTACACGCTATTATTAGTTGCGAATCATCCATTTTACATCGCAGTTCATTATATAGATGGAAAATAAATAAAAACGCTGCACGGGTTTCCTCGTTTTACTGGTATTTATTGTTTTTTAAGAAAAAACATCCCGATTTTCCTCCATCGTAAAATTCACTCATCAAATATACACTTCCACAGAAAATCATGCAAGTAAAAATATTTAAAGAATGTGTAATTTTAAATTGCAGTGTATCTGTTTTTTATTTATTTTTGTCCTACTAAAATCGATTAAAAAAACCGGTATGAAAGATTTTCTCAAAATCGTGCTTGCCTCAGCGTTGGGATTTGTCATCGCGAATATACTCCTTTCATTTATTGTTATGGTTTTGTTCTTCGGAGCAATGGGCTCATTTTTCAGCACGTTGTCGACCGAAAAATTCGTACTTCACGACAACTCCGTGTTGAATCTACGACTGAACGGTCCCATCAATGAACGTACACCCGAAGAAGATCCATTTACAGCTATGATTGCTCCTGATCGTCCTTTAACAATGGGATTGAACGATATTGTAAGCGCGATCCGCAAGGCGAAAAGCGAAGACAATATAAAAGGAATCTACCTTGATTCCCGCATGTTGTCGGCTTCATTAGCTACCCTTACAGAAATCCGCCTCGAGCTGGAGAATTTCAAGGAGAGCGGTAAGTTTATTGTCGCGTATGCTGACACCTATACCCAGGGAGGGTACTATTTAGCTTCCGTGGCCGACAAAGTGGCACTGAACCCACAGGGTATGCTTGACCTTCACGGTCTGTCTTCTACTCCCATCTTTTTCAAGGATGCCTTGGACAAGCTGGGAATTGAAATGCAGATCTACAAAGTTGGCACCTACAAGTCGGCGGTAGAGCCTTTCACTCAAAACGAGATGAGCCCGGAGAACAGGGAACAGGTGACCGCTTACTTGAACGACGCGTGGAGTTTTCTCAGAAGCGATTTCGCACGCTCCCGCTCTCTCACTGAAGAAGAGATTGATTCACTCGCGGACACGTTTACCCTGTTGCAGCCGGCCGAATCGTTGCTCGCCTCTAACCTGGTAGACACCTTGCTCTACGAGATCGAGATGAAAGATTATCTCCGCACACTTCTCAATATTGATAAAGGAGACAAGATTCCCTCGGCAACCGTCACTAACATGAAGTCGGTAAGAACCAAGACCGTAAAGAAGACCGGCAATACCATTGCCCTCCTGTACGCGAACGGGAATATAATGTCGGGGAATGGATCTACCAATATTCAAGATAAATATATGGTAGACCAGATTGAAAAGTTAAGAAAAGACGACGATATAAAAGCGGTGGTCTTCCGGATAAACTCGGGCGGAGGGAGTGCCTACGCGTCAGAGCAAATATGGAAAGCCATTAACGAGTTGAAAAAGGAGAAGCCGGTAGTTGCCTCGATGGGTGACGTGGCGGCTTCGGGCGGCTATTACATTGCAGTGAACGCGGATAAGATCGTGGCGCAACCCACCACCCTCACCGGCTCTATCGGCATTTTTGGGGCTTTCCCCAATTTCGAAGGGACCACTCAGAAAATTGGGGTCTACACGGACGCGGTAAAGACCAACGAGTTTTCCGATTTTGGAAACCTCACCAGGCCCTTCAACGATCGCGAGAGTGCCATGCTGCAGTCAATGGTTGAACGAGGATACGATCTTTTCCTCACTCGTTGTGCTGATGGACGTGGCATGCCAAAAGACTCGCTCGCGCTCTACGCTGAGGGACGGGTATGGACGGGTAACCAAGCCAAGGAGATTGGGCTTGTCGACGAACTGGGTGGCATCGAAAGAGCCATCGAGATCGCGGCAGAAATGGCCAACCTCGGTAAAAGTTACGTGATATTCGAATACCCTCAACTGCGGCCGCGTCTCGAAGAGCTGCTTAATCCGGTTAAAGAAGAGCTGGCAGCCCGCACCCTAAAAGAGTACCTGGGCCAAAGCTACGAGCTATTCATGCTCCTTAAAGACATTAAAGAGCAAGATTACATACAGGCACGTATCCCATTTGATCTGAATATTCGGTAAGA
>CAYFMZ010000079.1:0-2935 GCA_964344275.1 uncultured Proteiniphilum sp. | reverse complement strand
GATGTCGGCTCCAGTGTACGTGACGCGGGAGACGAACCCCTTCAGATCAAACAGAAATTCCCTGAAATACTGGTGGTAGTAGATAAGAACCGCTCGAAAGCCATCGAAAAAATCCTCTCCATCGAGAAGCCAGAGCGCCCCGATCTGATTTTGTTGGATGACGGTTTTCAGCATCGACATGTGAAGCCCTCTCTTTCTATCCTTTTGGTGGATAGCAATCGGCCGGTATTCGAGGATCGGTTACTCCCCGCGGGATTATTACGCGAACCTCTTATTGGTAAAATCAGGGCCTCCATGGTAGTAGTGACCAAGTGTAACCCCGATATGCAGCCCATCGACTTCCGTATTTACACCAACGGGCTCGACCTCTACCCTTTTCAAGAGCTCTTCTTTACTTCGCTGGAGTATGGTACCATTCAACCGGTTTTTCCCGAGCTGGGAGAGAGCGAACTGCAGTTGGACGATCTAAGAAAAAAACACCTTTTTCTTGTAACAGGTATCGCATCACCCGGCCCATTAGTCGACAAGCTTGAACATAAGACCTATAATTTGTACACCAAGTTCTTTCCCGACCACCATGCCTTCACGAAGGAGGACATCCGATCCATACGCGGTATGGTGGAAGAGGTAGAGGATCCCAACAAAATCATCCTCACCACGGAGAAAGACGCGGTCCGGTTTCGGGCGCTTCCTTTTTTGGACGAAGCAATGAAACGGCTGTTCTACTACATTCCCGTGCAAATCTCTTTTATAGACCCAGACGAAAAAAAATCATTTAATAATAAAATATATGAACATGTTAGAAGCCATAAAGCAAACCGCCGACTACCTGGCGAGCAAGATCAGTGAAATCCCCAACACCGCTATTATCCTCGGCACCGGCCTGGGAGAGCTGGCCAGTGAGATCGAAAACAGGGAAGATATACCCTACACAGATATACCAAACTTTCCGGTCTCCACCGTAGAAGGACATAGTGGGAAACTAATCATCGGAACCCTTGGCGGCAAACGAGTGCTGGCCATGCAGGGCCGTTTTCATTATTACGAAGGATACGATATGAAGCAAGTAACCTTCCCCATTCGAGTATTCAAGGCATTGGGCATCGAGTACCTCTTTGTATCGAACGCCGCGGGTGGAATGAACTCCTCGTTCGACGTGGGTGATATCATGCTCATTGAAGATCATATCAACCTGTTCCCCGAACACCCGCTTCACGGGAAAAACCACAACGAGCTGGGAACCCGCTTTCCCGATATGAGTGAAGCATACAATAAAAAGCTCCGGCTACTGGCGATGGAGATTGCCAAGGAAAAAGACATCAAGCTGCAACACGGGGTCTATATCGGGCTACAAGGGCCCACCTTCGAGACACCGGCTGAATATAACTTCCTTCGCATTATCGGGGGCGACGCCGTGGGCATGTCCACCGTCCCTGAAGTAATCGTGGCCAACCACGCGGGGATGAAGGTATTGGCCTTCTCCATCATCACCGACCTGGGAGTGATCGGTAAGATCGTGGAGGTTTCTCACGAGGAGGTACAGGAAGCGGCCAAGATCGCCCAGCCCAAAATGGCAGAGATCATGCGTACCATTATTCAGCGAATTTGACGAGTCGTGTGATTTCAACTGAAGCATTCGTCTGACGATGTTTTCGCTTTAGCTGTACCCATCTCACTAGAAAGAATTCACTAGTTGATCATTTTTCATGCAAAGAACAGAAATAGCAACACTGGGAGAGTTTGGCCTGATTGACCGTCTCACGGGTGATATCAAGCTAACCCAGGAAAGTTCCATCAAAGGAGTCGGCGATGACGCGGCCATCTTGGATCATGGAAACGAGCGAACGTTGGTCACTACCGACCTTTTATTGGAAGGGATCCACTTCGACTTAGTGTACACTCCTTTGAAGCACTTGGGATACAAGGCAGCAGTCGTGAACTTTTCCGATATTTACGCGATGAACGGGACACCTCGTCAGATCACGGTCTCATTGGGTATCTCAAAGCGTTTCTCGGTAGAGGATCTTGAGGATTTTTACGGGGGAGTAAAACTTGCCTGCGAAATATACGGGGTGGATATCGTGGGAGGCGACACGACCTCTTCACTCACCGGTTTTACCATCAGTGTCACCTGTATCGGCAGTATTAAAGAAGAAGATATAGTATACCGTAGCGGGGCAAAAGACACCGATTTGATTTACGTCTCGGGTGATTTAGGAGCCTCCTACATGGGACTTCAGCTTTTAGAGCGCGAGAAAACAGTGTTCGATGGCAGCAGCGACTTCCAACCCGATTTTGCCGGCAAGGAATACCTGTTGGAACGTCAGTTAAAACCTGAGGCAAGGAAAGACATCGTGGCGTTGTTGAAGGAACACGAGATTGTTCCCACCTCGATGATCGACATCTCCGACGGATTGTCGTCCGATCTGCTCCATATCTGCAAACAGAGTAACGTGGGATGTCAACTTTTTGAAGAACGGCTTCCTATTGACTACCAGACTGCCGTGGCTGCCGAAATGTTCCATATGAATGTCACTACCATCGCGCTTAGCGGAGGGGAAGATTACGAATTACTCTTCACCGTACCCCTGCACAAGCACGAAGCAATGGAGAGCGTGCCGGGGGTACGCCTTATCGGCCATATCACCAAGCCGGACGTGGGTTCTTATCTTGTCACTCGTGACGGACAAGAGATGCCGCTCCGCGCACAGGGATGGAATCCCATCGCCGCGGAATAACAACGGCTTCATAAGATATATCGTGCCTGGGGAGTCGTTTTCCCCTAATAGGGCCAACGCAAAGAACAAATTTTCTTCTTTTTCTTTTACAAATTTTGCAAATACCGAAAATGCGTTTATCTTTGCACTCGCAATTCGCACGATGTTGGTGCCATAGCTCAGTTGGTAGAGCAAAGGACTGAAAATCCTTGTGTCCC